>JAYZPA010000027.1:0-24335 GCA_036150515.1 Planctomycetota bacterium | reverse complement strand
GTTTAAGGCTGAATTGATCTCGGTTCAGGAATCCATCGAAGTTGCCCGCCAAAATGATGGGCTTACCGTCTTCTCCGATGCGGCTGATGCAACGGCCAGTGGAGCCTCCGGTGACAGTAACGAGATCTTGAAGGCTTTGGTCGACTCGGATTTCACAGGAGAGTGCCTGGTTCCGGTGGTGGATCAGCCTGCGGTACAGGCGGCGGTGGCAGCAGGTGAAGGTAATTGTACGACCGTGACGCTGGGCGGTACGTTAGATCCCGGGCGGTTTACGCCGCTGGAGTTGGAAGTCGAAGTGCTGAGAATCTATGACGGACATTTCCGGTATGAGAATGGTTTGCCGGGGTTTGGAGGGCAGGTAGCCGTGGTTCGATATCAAAACATCGACATTCTTGTGGTGGAACGCAGTTTGTATTTTGTAGGACAGCAGGTGTTTGCCAGCCATGGTTGTGCCCCGGCGGACTATCGCGTTGTGGTGGTGAAATCTCCAAATGGCTTTCGGCCGTACTATGAATCCATCGCGTCACGGATTTGTGCGGTGGATGTGATTGGTTCGACCAGCGCCAATCTGAATAGCCTTCCGTACGAGAAAGTTGCCCGCCCCATTTTTCCTTTGGATGAGGAAGTTTCCTTTGAAGTTTAGGTTGAGAATATGAAAATTACAGCGGTCGAGCCGATTCATTTGCGAGTCCCGGTGGTGGAAGCCATCCCGGATGGAACTCTGGATGTGTTGATCGTCAAGGTTCATACGGATGAAGGTTTAACGGGTGTTGGTGAGGTGACGAGCCAGTCCTATGTTTGTAAAGCCTGTTTTGATGCACCCCGAAGTGCGGCTCGCCGACATGGTTTGACCTCGATCCTCGTGGGAGAAGATCCGCGGGATGTGGAGGGGCTATGGGAGAAAATGTACTACGAAACCAATCGCTATGGCCGTCGGGGAGCGGGGATTCATGCGATGAGCGGGGCGGATATTGCCCTCTGGGATCTGAAAGGAAAAATTGAAGGTAAGCCGGTCTCGGATTTACTGGGAGGACGAGTCCGGGATGATGTTCGAGCGTATGCCAGTGTGTTGTTTGCGGATACCCCGGAGCAGACGGCTGCCATGGCACGTGACTATGTGGATATGGGATTAACCGCTGTAAAATTTGGTTGGGGTCCGATTGGCCCTGACCCGGATGTCGATGTTGCTCATGTGGCGGCTGCCCGGGAAGCGGTTGGCTGGGATCGGGATTTAATGGTGGATGCCGGTCATGCCTGGGATTGGGAAACCGCTCTGGGGCGTACGAAGTTGTTCGAACCCTATAAGATTGCCTGGCTTGAGGAACCGGTTGGTCAGGATGATCGCAAAGGATATGCCGAGTTATGCCAACGTAGCCAGATCCCGATTGCGGGAGGTGAGGGTGATGTAACGCACTGGGATTTTGAAGACCTGATCGAGCGGGGGCTTGATATTGTCCAGCCGGATATTGCGTTCTGTGGAGGGATCACCGTCTGCAAGCGTGTGTCTGATATGACCACCGCGCATGGTCGAAAAGCTGTCCCGCATTGCTTTAGTACCGGCATCAATCTGGCAGCCAGTTTGCACTGGATTTCCACGGTGCCTGATGGGGACTTGGTCGAGTATTGTCTGCGTCCCAGCCCGCTCATGCGAAAACTTGTTTCCAATTTACCCCCGGTGGTCGATGGCCGTGTACCGGTACCGGAAGGTCCCGGACTGGGAATTGAACTGGATCCGGAAATTTTAGAAGAGTTTACTGTCCGCTATGAATGAAACGCCAACCAACGTACGACGGCAGGTTTTGTGGCTCGGTTTTGGAGTCTCGTGGTTGCTGTATGTCCATCGTTATGTGTTTGCATTGATTAAGACCGATCTCAAGGACGAATTCACAAAGTTTGGGATACCTGAAGCTGAGCATAATGAATTGCTAAGCTATCTACAGGTGGGATTTTCTGCAGCTTATGGTCTGTTTCAAGTACCGGCAGGCATCGTCATCGATTTCTTTGGGCCCCATCTGTTTCTCACCGGTTCGATTGTTGTGTGGTCTTTAGGATTTGGTTTGCTGGCTTTTGCACCGTCGACGACTGTCATGTATGCATCGCGATACACACTGGGTTTGGGGCAATCAGGCGTGCTTGCCGGGATTGGCCGGATGACGAAGCTGTGGTTTCCAGCAGACACCCGATCGACGGCTCAGGGGCTTTTGGGAGTGACCGCCTCGCGTGGGGGAGCGTTTTGTTGTTACATTTTCTTCCCTCTGGCGATGGTGTATTTATTTGCTGATTCGTGGCAGGCGGCCATCATTGCTCTCGCATCCCTTGGATTAGTGTGGGCGTTTTTGTTTTTTGTTTTTGTTCGCAACTCCCCCACCGTTCATCCCCGTTGTAATGCCGCTGAAGTTGCGCTGATCCAGGGTGGAGAGCCGCAGACAGGTCGAGCGACCGCGAAACGGATGGGCGTCCTTGAGATGCTTCGAACCGCCAGTGGCTGGGGTCTTTTTAATGCGATCATGATTGCCTTGGCGGCATCGTTTAGCACCGTGGCCGATGCCTTCTATTCATCATGGATGCCGCAGTTTCTGGAGGAGTCTCATGATTTGGAGAAGAAACTTGCGGGTTTCTATTCTGCCCTGCCTTTGGTCGGTGGCATGCTCGGTGGTTTTCTTGGTGGATACCTGGGTGATAAGATTGTACGGCGCAATAACGGATCACCGACGTGGGCGCGGAGGATCACCGGTGCGCTGGGGAAAGGTTCCGCAGCGATTTTGGTGGGCGTGTCACTGCTGTTCATTGATCAGCCACTGGCATTTGCGCTGATTCTTTGCCTTGCCAAGGTGGGCGCGGATATTTCCTTAGCAACCCGTTGGGCTGCGGTGACCGATATTGGCGGGCCGGTGATCGCGACCCTGTTTGCTTTGATCAATGCTTCCGCTATTGGAGCAGGAATGATCGGCAGTATTATTTATGGCAATATTACGCCTGACATGGAACAAGGCGTGGCACCCTTGCCAGGTGAGTGGCGGCCTGTGATCTATGTCGTTATTGGGATGTATGTGTTATGCAGCCTGACATGGCTTCTACCGAACACACAAAAACCATTGTTTGCCGAAGTGCATGATGAGGAATCGCCGGGCACCGAAGACGAACAGGCCTAGTAGGCCATGCGGTTTGAATTCATATGCAGCTGGCCGCGCTGGACAATCCCGACGGCTGAGAGTTTCTCGTGCCCGGTACGAGTCTGTTCATAGCTATCGGTGAATACATATTCGCCCCGATGCAATTCAAACAGGGCGATGTCTGCCCGGCTTCCGGTTTGAAGTGTACCGATTTCCGACTCGCGATGAAGAACACGAGCGGGATGCAGTGTCGACATGGCAAAGACACGTTCCAGAGATAATCCAAGCATGAGGAACTTGGACATCGTCGTCGGCATATCGTAAACGGGCCCATGCACATTTTTTAGGTGCAGGTCGGTACTGATGGTTGTTGGTTCCAATCCCTGCTCGAGACAGGCGGTCGCGATGTCCCACTGGAAACTCCCAAATCCATGCCCGACATCGAAGACAATCCCCTTGTCAGCTGCCTGTCGGATTTCCTCAAACACTTTCTGTTCCGTATCCAGTAACGTGGTGCTTCCTGCTTTAAAACAATGGGTAATACAGTCTCCCGGTTGCAGATGAGGCATCATCTCAGGGAGTGTCATAGGACATTCCCCAATATGGATCATCAGCCAGGTATGAGATTCCCGCGCGGCGGAGACAGCGGCCAGGAAATGATCCCATCCCTGCTGGCCACTGCCGATGATATGAGACCCTGCGCGGATCTTTACACCGACGGCGACATCGGGGTGACGGGCAATGGTTTCGACCACACCGCCGGGATCCGCGTGCCGAGGATCCATCAGTTCACCATGGTTGGCGGCGACCAGTCCGGTACATGCCAGGTTGACCAGTCCCAATACTTCGGTATGGGCACGGTCGATACAGTCACGACGAAAGCCTTCAAAGTTATATGAGCCGGCGCTGCCCGCATCGAGCTGCGTTGTGACTCCGCCGGCAAGGGACAGAACATCCGCATTCAGACTAATCGGCACATGATGTTGATAAACATGAACATGCAGATCGATCAGACCCGGGCTGACAATGAAGCCTGTCGCATCCACTATTTGGCTGGCTTCCACCTGCAGATTTTCACCGATGGCGACGATTCGATCCCCGGAAACGGCAAGATCGCGAATGTCGCTTAGATTTTGGCTGCCATCAATTACGTGTCCGCCTCGTATCAGTAGATCGCATTGCATGGTGATTTGATTTTGGTAAGAAAACAATGGGTTGGAAACCTGTGCCGCTTGATTCATTATAGAATAATAAAACCCCGTCCGGTGTAATGAAAACGGTAAGAGAGTATCGCGATGACGAACCTGCACGAAAATTATCAATTGACACCCATCATTAATGCCTGTGGCAAGATGACGCGTTTATGTGGCGCGATTGTTTTGCCCCCGATTGCCGATCAGGTACGTGAATCGCTAAACCATTTTTTTGATTTGGACGAACTACAGTCCGCTGCCGGACGGATGATGGCAAAATCGTGGGGATCTCAATCAGGGTGCGTTACCGCTTGCACCGCTGCGGGCATTACCCTGTCGGTGGCTGCCTGCATGACAGGTAACGATCTGGGCAAGGTATTGCAATTGCCGGATCCCGCGGGCATGCCGGCGGAGGTCATCATACAAAAGGGACATTGTATTAATTATGGGGCGCCGATCACTCAGAATATTCGTTTGGCAGGAGCGACTCCGGTGGAAATTGGTGAGACCAATCGAACACGCACCGAACAATTAGAACACGCTTTAAGGTCAGGGCATGTGGCTGCGGTGATGTTTGTCGAATCGCATCATACGGTTCGTAAAGGGATGTTGGATCTGAGTAAGGTGGTCGGGCTCGCAGCGGAATTTGAGGTTCCTGTGATTGTCGATGGAGCTGCTCAGGATCATCGAATGCGACAAATTCTGGAAGCGGGAGCGGATCTGGTCATCACCAGTGCTCATAAATATCTCTGTTCGACTACGGCGGGTTTGGTAGCGGGGCGGCAGGATCTGGTGGACGCTGTTTACTTACAGAATCAGGGGATTGGTCGGGGGATGAAAGCGGGTAAAGAAGCAATTCTTGGCGCTCTGGCGGCACTGGAATACAGGAATACCGAGGATATTGCTGCCTGGACGGCTGAGCAGGATGTCAAAGTAAATCGGATTCTTGAATTGCTTGAAGGGATTCAAGGGCTAACATTATCCGTAGATCCGGATCCTAATGGCTGTCCTTTTTCCCGCGCTCGCTTAACGGTCGATCCGACGCTCTGCAGTCATGATGCAAATTCGCTGAATGTGGCGCTGGCTGAGGGAAATCCGGCGATCATCGCACGTGCCCATCATGCCTCAGAAGGATATTTGTATCTGGATGCCATTGAAATGACGGACGAACAGATAGAATGGGTATGTGCACAGGTACGAGCAATTCTCACGTAAACTGTTTTGCTATGACTTCCGGATGGCAACTGAGGAATAATAATTCGATATGAAATACGAAGACCTGGGAGTTTCCCCGATTATCAACGCCTGTGGAACGGTGACACGGCTCGGGGGAGCCGCCATTCGCGAAGAGGCGCTGCAGGCATGGATGCAGGCATCTCAGCGTGCGGTGGCGATCGAAGAATTACAGGTTGCTGTTTCCAGCAAACTTGCGGCCTGGACAGGAGCGGAGGCAGGCTTGATTGCATCCGGAGCTGCTGCGGCTCTGACCCTGGGTACGGCAGCCATTCTCGCCGGACTGGATCCTGCCCGTATGCAGCAACTACCATGCACCGATTCCTTTGCTAATGAAATCCTGGTCGCTCGTGATCAACGCAGCGGTTATGATCATGCGGTTCGTGCGGCTGGTGCCAGGCTGGTGGAGGTTGGCATGAATGAGGTCGTCAGTGGCGCCGGGGTGCGGCGGGTGGAGCCATGGGAATATGCACCGGCAATTACCGACCGGACAGCGGGAATTCTGTATGTCCAGACCGAACAGGCCCGACCGCGTTTGGCCGATGTGATGGATGTGGCCAGGGAACATGGTTTGCCGGTGATCGTGGATGCGGCAGGGGAATTGCCCCCTCCGGAGAATATCCGAAAATTTGTTGATTCGGGAGCGGATCTAATCGCATGGAGCGGTGGTAAGGCGATTGGAGGTCCTCAGGCGTCAGGGATCCTGTTGGGAAAACGGGATTTGGTCGGCTCGGCTCTCCTGCAGATGTTGGATATGGACGATCATCCAAAATTGTGGAAGCCGCCCCCGGAACTCCTGCAGGATGAGTCCATTGCCGGCATGCCTCGACATGGGATCGGACGGGCGATGAAAGTCTCCAAAGAAACCATCATGGCACTGATGACATCACTGGAATTATTCCTGAATGAAGATCACGGTGTGAAAGAACAACATGCGGTGAATCTGCTGAATACGATTCACCAGGCATTGGCGGCCGAAGGAATTTCAGCAGAATTACAGACCAGGCAGGGGACGATGCCTCGACTGCATGTGTCTGTTTCTGTGGAGCAGGATGCGTTTGATGTTTGTCAGCAACTACGTAACGGTGATCCACGTATTTTTGTGGGCCATGGCCGTCTGGATGATGGAATTCTGGAAATAAATACCGTTGCTTTGCGTGAAAATGAGGTTCCTTCACTGATCCAGGCTCTGGTGACGCATCTTGGCACTTGCTAAATTCTTACTCAATTGAGGGGGGTGCCACAGGCGAATCTCCCTTTTTTTGCGACTTCTTTCAATCAAACCACCGTTTGTTCCGATGAAAATGACAGGGAGATTTGTGTATACACCGTCGCAAAACCCCCCTGAACAAGAAAAAGATGACCGACTTACATACGGAAAAACAGGGATCGTTGACCGTTGTACAAGACAATCAAATTATATGGAATTCTGGTTAGCACATTAATCTGCGGTTTGATTTGCACTGTAAGTGTAAACAATTCAGAAGAGACGGAAGATGTGCCCCCGGCCAGCGAAATGGTTTCCGTTTATGCTGCCGCAATCGATATGGATCCCGGTGAGCCCTTTGACCTGACAAAGATCAAGGTGGTGGAGATTGCCGTGGAGCAATTGCAGGATGAAAAGCCGATAGCGGATCTCTCGCTAATCAAGGATCAATATGCTGCCTGTCGGTTGCTCGCAGGCGCACCCATTACGGCGGGCGTCCTGAGCGCGACAGATAAAACTCCTGGCACGACCGCTGCGGAAGAAACGGAACCGGTGGCGAGCATTGCCGCAACGAAGGATTTAACAGAACCCGACACGGTCGAGCAACCCAAAACCCATCCGAAGGTGATTCACATCGAGGATATTCCCACCGATCCGCCTGTCGAGCCACTGGCTAATTCTGTTGCGGTGGCCGAGACAACGGATCCGGTTGTTCCCGTGGTGGCTGATGCGGTTTCACCAGCTCAGCAAGAGAGCTATTGGAAAATGGAAGTGGTTACGCCGCAGGGAATAACCTACTACGAATGGACAAAAAAGACGAGCAATCCCACGATCATGATTGCTGATGAAAAGGATGCGATTAAAACAAGCAACCTGTCACCAGAAGATGAGCGACCTTAGATAGTGTCCCGAGTTTGTTTTTCATGATGAAAGTAAATGATCACCATGTTTCTTAAGCGTGTATTATGGGTTAGTTTGCTAATGAGCTTTGGGACTTATGTCGACGCTCAGCAACCTTTAGAATCCGATTTGTCACAGGTAAAGTTGGCAGCGCAGCCGCTGGATCTAAAGAGTCGTGAACAGCGCACGCTTGTCATCCCATTTAATGTACGGCGCGTGTTCTTTGGGGATCAGCAACTATTAAACATCGAACCGCTCACGCCTCAAAAGTTACGAATTGTCGCACTGCAGCCGGGAAATACTCAGCTACGCCTTTTTAGCGACGACGGCCAGGTGCAACAATATAATATTTCGGTACACGCACCTCTTGCTGAATTAAAGAAAGTCCTCGCGGCTGAATTTCCTGATTTGACCATCGGGCTAAGGGAACTCAACCACAAACTCCTGATGTCGGGTAAAGTGTCGAGTCAGGAAGTGGCGGATCGGATTGGTCTGGTGGTCGACGAATACTATCCACAGGTGGTTGATAATCTGGAGATCGTTGAAACCATCCCGGTCAAACAGATCCAAATCAAAGCGATGATCGCGGAGATTTCTCATCATGAGCTTTTGGAACATGGATTGAAATGGCCGTTGGCGGAAACGGAAGCAGGCAAACTGGAACATGACATTCTAAAGCAGGATCATAAAATGAACCTGTTTCTCAAAGCGGTTAGTGAAAAGGAATTGTTACGGAACGTTGCAAGTCCCGAAATGCTGACACTCCATGGACGCAGCGCCTCTTTTGAAATTGGTGGAAAGCTGCCAACGGTGACGCCCCTAAAAGCGGGACAATTGACCGTGGAATATCAAAAATGGGGGATCCAGATGAATGTCCTCCCGGAATGTCTGGAGAATGGAAATATTCGGCTGACCGTCAAGCCGCACGTTAGCCAGTTAGGACCCGTCCGTGTCGATAAAAAACAAAAACCAAAAATGCCTGAAGTTCGAACCTATCAGACGGATGTTCTGGCGGAACTTCAAAAAGGTGAGTTGTTGATTTTCTACGGTATGCCCGTTCAGCGAGAGGTGCGGAACAAGGAGCGGATTCCACTGCTTTCTGATTTTCCGCTGATTGGAGACACGCTGTATAATGTGCGTGTGACGCAGGATAAAATTGAATTGATCATTCTTCTTGAAGCGGTGGAACGGTCGACCGCGCGTGTCGTTTCCTCCCGATAAAGAGACAGCTGGGTACAAATAAAGGGCGTGGAGACTGATTTTCAGTCTCCACGCCCTGTTTTATGGATTTGCTTGTCAAACCAAGGATGGCTAGACCAGCTCGTTACCGTCTGAATCCTTAAATGACCCAGTGGCGATCATGATAATATCGATTAACGCCCAAATTCCACATCCGCCAAGCGTCAATAACTGTACGACACCAGTGCCGATGTGTCCGGTATAAAAACGGTGGACCCCTAAGCTACCGGCGAATATGGCCAGAAGAAGTGCGACAAGCTTTTGTTTTGGCTCTGCCCCTGTATTGGTAACAGGTGCAACGGGTGCAGCCGGTTGAGTGTCGTTTTCCATCAAAATACCCCTTTGACATAAAAAATGATTGATTTTTGAATCAAGTTATTGTGTGTTACGTATGCTCAATGGTAACAAATGGTCGGGTAAAATGCACACCCATTCATGGGTTTGCATCCTTTATATTTGTCTTGGATGCTATGCATCGTCGTCCGCCAAGCCATCGTCATAGCTTACGACGGTTTCATCAGCGTAGGAAGGTGTCATCTCACCATCGGCCATGGCATCCGTGGTTTCAGACTCCTCGGGCTGAGAATCATCCCGGAAGACGATGACGAAAAAGACCAGAATGGCGCCGGCAAAGATAGCGGGAAATCCCCATAAGCTTTTCCAGTTGATCGCTTTTAGCTCTTTGATACGCAAATCCGTCTTTTCCTGTTTGAGCACGGTAAGAGCAGCCGTTTTTTCTTTGTCTTCCGGGGTGGCTTTAAGCTCTGTTTCTAATGCAGTTATTTCTAATCCTTTGTCTTTCCCTTCATTTTGATAGGCAATGGATGCAATGGGGGTACAGTATGCTTCCAGTTGGCCGGCAATTTTGGCACCGACGAACATTCCAATTCCCAGCGTCAACATGACCAGCAGGCCCTGGGCTTGTGCCCGAATGGGTTCGGCAGCTTTCTGGTCAGTATAGATTTGGCCGGTGACGAAGAAAAAGTCATAACAAATACCATGCAGTGCTACACCGGCGATGATCATCATGGTTTGTTGTGAAGACGCACCGAAGGCGAACAGTCCGTACCGAACGGCCCAGGCGAGCATTCCGACGGCAAGCATCTTCTTGACGCCGAGGCGGGCAAAGAAGAACGGCATCAGTAGCATAAAGAGTATTTCTGACATCTGCCCATAGGACATCGTAAGGCCGATCGGCAATTCCACCATTTCAACCACACGACTGGCAATTTGATAATAAAAAGCTAACGGGATACAGATAAGAACGGAACAGAGCATAAACACTAAATAGGACGGGTCTTTGAGCAGTTTCCATGCGTCGATACCCAGGAGTTGCCCCATCGAAATTTCTTGCTCCTTGTTCGGCGGTGTCGCGGGCAGTGCCAAACTGAAGACACCTAATAACACGGCGGCACCCGAGGTGAGATAAAACATTTCAATGGTGGTTTCGAATTTGAACATGGTTAAAGCTAAGCCAGCAGCGATCCAGCCGATGGTTCCAAAAACACGAATGTAAGGAAATTGCTTGGCCGAATCGGTCATGTTCTTCATGGCCACCGTATTGGTCAGTGCCAGGGTGGGATAATAAGTCAGCATATAAAAGAAGAAGATGATATTGATCATGTCAGCCGAAGGCGCATCACCGGTCATGTGGGTCGTGGCATAAAACATGAGCCCTCCTCCCACGAGATGCATGACGGCAAGCACTTTTTGAGCGGAAAAGAAGCGGTCGGCAATCATGCCCACGAATAGTGGTGCAATGATGCCGGCGATGGGGCCCACGGAATAGGTCCAGCCAAAATCTTCTGCCTGAAAACCGATCGAACCCAGAAAATTGGGCGCGGTGACATACCAGGCACCCCAGACAAAAAACTGGAGGAACATCATGATGCACAGACGAATAATTACGGACATACGGAAAGCTCCTCAGCCAGATTTCACTTTACAAAACAAAGAGATCAGGGTTCTATCAGCAGGTGATTGTAGCTTGATGCGGTCGTTTAATACAAGCGAACCTTTCCATGAAACGGCAGGGAAGGTGCTTTCACGCGCCGGCTATTTTTCAACGGTCATTTGGTAGTCAATGGAGAAAGATTCTTTCGCCGTTTTATTGGTCTTATCCAGCAGGGGCGAATAGGTGGTTACCTGGATTTTATTTTCGTCTGGTATAAAGCGGAGGGTCCGCAGCCAGCCATCACCTCCATTGGGTAGACCCTGATAGTCCGTTAACATCTCGATCACTTTTCCACCGGCATCGTTCTGACTGGTCTGCAGGCCGACTCCCAGTACATGTCCACTGATGACAAAGAAGATATTGGATTGTTTTTTGACGAGTTTCTGCCAGATCTCTTCGCCACTGTTGCCTTCAACGTTATAGGATGTGGCACACCCGGTGTCGCGGCCGTTAGGACGCATATAACAATGTGTCGCAATGATGACCCGGCGATCCGGATACTTTTGGCAGATTTTGGCAGCCCATTGAAGCGTTTCGTCGCGGGGTGCAAACTCCAGACTGATGACCATGAACTTCAGTTCAGCATGTTCAAAAAAACAGTAATTATTGTCGTTGTTGTCCCCCCGATGACCCCCGTACCATGCACGGTCTTTGAATCGGGCGGGTGAGAAGAACTTGTTGTACAGCGTGCTGTTTCTATCTTTCACGACCATGTCGTGGTTGCCGGGAACCATACTGTAGGGAACGACTCCGTCCAGAATCTGCATCGCACGATGCGCGTTTTCCCATTCGTTTTCCTTGGTGGCTGTCTGCACGATATCACCCAGATGAATCGCAAATTTGATGTTGTCGGTTTTGAGTTGTTTACGAATCCATAACGTCTGGCTGATGTAGGTATCCGGATACTTTTCAGCGTAGTTTTGCGTATCCGGCAGCAGAACGACGGAGAAGGCTTTGGGTGTTGGGTCTTCTGCATGCACGGATGGAAGCCCGCTTGTCAGCAGGACGGCCATCGCAAGAACCCATTTAGATAATCTGGTATGGCGTGGCATAATTTACTTTTCTTATGAAGTGGGGAAGGGACCTGAGTACAGTTTTAGTTTAGCAGAACCAGATGATTCTGCAGCACCGATAACGACCACAATTCAGGTGGGGCATGACAATGGCCAGCGCCGCCTGTTGGTCACGACCCGGGTCAACATCAAGCTCCACGTGGGCGACCACCCCGGGACCGGACAGCTTTAACAAGAGCAACCGTAGGAATTCATTCTTTTGGTTTTACGGTTTGCTGTGTTTTCAACCAGCCAACGAGATCCACCAGTTCCTGCGGTAAAAGCACCGTGTCGATACCGACGGGCATCAGAGATACCTTCGAGCGTTTACGAATGTCAATGCGTTCCTGAGGAATCACCCTTTGTAACCCGCCGGGAATTCGCAGAGTCAACGTCTCTTTCGTTTCCGTGGTGACAAAACCCGTGTACAAAGTACCTTCGTCGGTCACGACACTCATGCTCTCGTAGCCCAGGCTGATCGTTTCACTTGGTTTTAGGATGGACAGGAATAGTTGCTCGGAAGTAAGTCGGGCACCGATGGCGGAGAGAGTCGGGCCAAAATCCTGCCCCTGATCACCGATCTTGTGACATTTGATACAACCACCTTTTTGAAATGCGGCAAATCCTTTAGTGATATCAGGCGCGGTGGCCAGCAATTTTTCCAGTGGCCAGCGACTCTCGACGGGGACAAGCAGATCTGATTTGTTCGCAGCATACAACCGGGTATCCGGCCCCGGGGAGAGGGTCAGTGCCCGGATGGCAGGAGCCAGAAATTCTTTTGGCAATCTGTTTTGCTCAACGAGCGCCATCAGTTGCCGAGCCGGAGTCGAACTTTGTCCCATCGCCGCGATCGCGAGTAAGCGAGTTGCCTCGGGCTGAGATTCGTTGGTCACAACACCCATCAGGTAATTCTTCGAATGCTGATTGTCAACGTAACCGAGTGCCTTGATATACGGCGTCGACCGATTTGGATCTACCAGCGCCTTCCAAATAGGATCCCATTGCTCGAACGCGATGATCTGCCCAACGGCTCGGATGCCCGTTTCCTTTTCGGGATCACTCTCCACCATGTCCATTAAATGGCTGATCAGGTCACGCCGATTGAAACGCGCCACCAGATCCACGAAAGTGACCGTTCCCTTACTGGCGATCAAGGCAGACTCCACTTGCGTGATTGTTTTGGGGTGTGCTTTGAGTAATTCGGGAGTGGCACGTTGAAAAGCTTCCAGATAAGTCACTGGACTGCGATTGGCATCACCTTGCAGCAGCATCGCCACGGCAGCTTGTTTGCGCTCTGCGTGATGGAAGTCCAGCGCTCGCATCAGGTGTGGATGTTCGGCTGTTGGTACCGCAGGATCAAGCAATAGCCTAGCCAGCAACATTGCCCCCTGCGGTGCTCGCGACCGCCAAACGAGCATGCGTCCAGCCCTGCTATTCCAGGCATCGCCGGCCTTCTTTAACCAGGCGTCAAGACAGGCAGCTTCCTTACCAACTTCACCAATGCCCAGTGCTTCCAGATACCAGCGATCCTGCCCATCGTATTGTGCAGCTAGTTCCACCCAGAGCTGAACGGACTCGGGGGAATCAAGCCGGTGCAGGGAAACGGCACATTCGCGTCGCACCAGAGCTGAATCGTCGTGAACCAATCTCCGCACGACCGGCTCCACGGGCAAACGATGCCGACGCGTGATGCGTAAAGCAAGTGCACGCACGTCATCGGATTTATCCCGCAAAGCCATCTCGATTGCCAGGGGAGTGCCGTCTTGGAGAGCTGCCAATAGCCAGAGGGCGCGCGCCCGCAATCGAGGGTTCGGATCAGAAGCCATTTCTTCCAGTACAGGGCGGGCGGAGGCCTGCATGCTGACCAAGGCAGTCCAGGCCTGGTATCGTGCAGACAGGTTCGGACTTCGCAGCGCCTGCACAGCGCCGGCAGGGGTCCGGTAATCGTAGGCAACCATTGTATAAAGATGCCCGGGCGGAGCAACACGAAAAATACGACCCGCATCGTTGATCGTACGATGGCAGCAGTCAACCGGGTCAAACCAATCAGCAATAAACAGGGAACCATCTGGTGCCACGGAAACGTCGGACGGTCGGTAGTCCCGATCCACGTCGTTGCGAGCCAGTTCTGTGATCTGGGCGGAATAACCGGCCCCAACTTGCTTTGTCGGAAACGCCCATACCATGTTGCGGCCGGGTTCTGCATGGATCATCTGCCCACGAAAAGGCTCCGGTAACAATTCGCCTTCGTAAACCAGGATACCCGTGGGTGCACCCGAGCCGGTGATGAGCAGGTTGGGAACAACACCTGGGTCGTTTTGGTGCCACATGCGACGCTGCATGGTTGCTTCCATGTTGGTGCGTCGGGTTTGGTAATCTTCACCGGTTTGCTCGTCTCGATAACCGTAATTTCCATGTTCCATGACAAAATTTACGCGGCAGGAGCTCGATCCGTTGTCGTTGTCTGATTGCCACATGGAACCAAAAGAATCGACAGTCACTTCCCAGTTATTACGGAAGTTGTGTCCCAGTACCTCAACGCGGCTGCCGTCGAGTTCGCAGCGGATGACCATCCCTTCCTGATAAGGCTGGCGGCTGTTGTTAACTGGATTGCCGAAAACATCTTTGACCAGTGAGCCGTCCTCACGACGCAGTTCAGCGTTGAAGTTGCCGAAGTTGAAATAAATCCGTCCATCCGGGCCAAACATTACCGCATGAATTGCATGATCATGCTGACCATGCACCGGATTGATGACCCTGCCCATGAACAATAGTTTTTTTTCATCTGCTTTGTCGTCGCCATCGGTGTCGGTCAATAGAAGAATTCGGTCGGGCGCGGAAACGATCGCCATACTGCCAAGAGCACAGACACCGTGTACGCCGTCAATGTCTGGGTTTTGATAGAAAACTTTTGTCAGGTCAGCACGGCCGTCCTTGTCCGTATCCTCAAGAATCAAGATGCGATCACCATCCTTGCGGGTCTTCTTGCGGTAGTTAAGCGCTTCGGCAACCCAGACACGCCCGCGGTCGTCCACATCAATGCTGGACGGGTTGGATAGCTGGTCGGTAGCAAATGGTCTGACGACCAGGCCCTCGGCAACGATGAAGGGTGCCGGCTTAGGAACCTCGGCGGCTGGTAAAGACAGACCAATTGGCAATGTTAACAGACAAATGGAAATTATGTGTTTCATGGTCATCATATTGTATATGCTGATCTGCGCAGAATTGAAGAGATTCCGATATAAAGACTCGATATCAACCCCGGTGGCGTTGTGTGCAAGTACCTTTATCCGCATAATTTCGAACAATGGTTGTCCGGTTCTAGGAGCCCATGGCAATCTTAGGGGTGATGACCGCTTTTTAACCCGTTACAGGGGAAAACTGAAGATGGAAAAAGTACTGAAATGCGAACGTCAATTAACGTGGACAATGTACGTTGTGCTTTGCTTGGTTATGGCGTTTGGGGTGTCGGGGTTTTATTTTGATTCTGGTAACTTCCTGCGTGCAGGTACTTTTTTGGCGAGTGGCTTTGCCATTGCCCATGTAATGAGCAGACGCGTCATCAAAGAACTCAAACGAGAAATTGCGCTAACTACCGTTTCTTTCGATGCCGCTGCGTCAGTCGACCCCACGGCAACAGAGGATGAATCGTAACGAACCAAACGGTAGGATAGGGAGTTGTGTAACGAACATAGTGACCACGTTTGAATCAGCAGGGTGCTGCCATGGATCAATATAGCAAACCAACCTACGACGTCGTTATGCCACTAGATGTGGAAGTGGAGTTCCCGAATATCTGTATAGGGTGCGGTGCGGATTCTCCGACAGCTAAGATCAAAGGTTCTGCAAATGCCGGAGGGTACATCAATCTGGTGACGCCTTTCCTGTCTCGGAAGAAAGTGGTCTACGCCCCAGCCTGTGCTGCATGCCGGAAGTCACACCGTTGGTCAGCGGAATTACTTGAAGTAGTCCTGTTGCTGAGCGTTGTAGGCATGGTGGCCTTGCTATACTTCTTAGTCAATTCAGTGGATGCACTGCAGCCCTTAGTGGATTCTGTGCCAAAATTCATCGGGAAGCGTGCCGGGATGATTATTGCACTGATAGTGATCGGTCCCATCTGGTTTATATTAAACAAACGGATTAAGCCACCGCTGTTTGAAATGGATATTATAACGGACGGGGTAGAATACAAATTCCGTGACGCCAAGTATGCGAGTAAATTCAAAGAACTCAATCAAAATCAAAACGATGCAGTGCCGAGTGCACCCGACACGGAAATGGATGACGACCAGAAAGAATTGACTGAAGAACAACTTGATGAACCCAATCACAATTTTTCCGCGCTTCTAGGTCTCATTGGGGTGATTGTGTTTGCATTTGGTGGTGTTGGTTGGTACGAGGATGGATTTTCTTCGCTGAATTTGTTTTTTACTGCCGGAGGACTGGGATTACTGGCTCTTTGTGTGCTGGTTGCAGTTCGCGTGCAACGCAAATTCAAACGGGGTGAGAAACACTCTGGCATCCTGGAACGCCTCGCAATGGGAGTTCTGGCAGGCGTTCTTTTTATCCGGTTGATAGCGAAGTTAATCAAACTATTTATCGTGGATTAAAGGCATGATCTATGCTGGTCAAGACGGCTAGCCCTCGTCTCCCTTGCCCTGCGGCGGGGGAGGGATGCTACGAACCCATGAACAGGGGGTTGGGCGGTAAACGAGGTTTTGATCATTTGTTGTCTGGTATGCGAACCGTAACCACATTCGAAACACCCGATCCATGGGGACCGCTGGGAGTGTGTGTTACCGCATAGACACGATAACGATAGATCCGGCCGGGAACGACACGGTTGTCGGTGGCCGCTGTGATGTCGGTGCCCGGTTTTCCAATGAAGTTACGGAACTCCGGCCCCTTTTCGCCTTCAGCACGTTGTACAAGGTGGCCCGCTTCGCCCTCCGCATTGTCCTTCCATTGCAAGGTGACCAAAGAGCCGGATACAGAAGCAATGCGTAACTCACTGGGGGCGTCCGCCGATGGCTTTCCTGGTTGGGGCTCCTTTCCACGATTGGGATTCTGCGGGGCGGGCGGGCGAACTCCTGGATTATCGAGTTGAGCTCGAGCCGTTTTGTACCTTCGCTTCACAAACTGTTTGATCGAAGCGATGATGCTCTCATAGTCTTGATCCGCGGGATTGGTCACCCGCCGATGCGGAAATGGATCAGCGGCAAGGTCATCCTTGATGCGGGCATAAAGTTCGTCGACCTTGGGCAGCAAGATGTTTGGATGAAAGTACCTTTCCAGGATTGTGTCGGCGATGCGACGATAGCGGGCACGTAACTGCGGATTTTCGATGATACGTCGGACCAGCGGTGAAGGCGCATCACCGATCATCGGCCAGGCGGCATTCCAGCCGTCAATAACAGGGACGCGGCCAAAAGCATTATCGGAAAACCCAACATCCAAATCCCAGGGTAGATAGTTCCAGCGATCCGATTGAGGGTCGTGGTACAGGTAGTAGTTGTGCGGCCCCACTCCGGTCAATTGATCAAAAGCGCCCGAATACAGCATCACCGCCATCGTTTTCAGGAAGGCGTCCATGTCGATGGTTTCTTCCATTACTTTGATGAAATCTTCGTCAGGCGTCAGATTGACTTTGGAGATCAAATCCAGCACATCGCGGGCATCTTTGTGGGCGGATTTTGATTTTGGTTCAAACGCCAGCCGGCCACGTTGATTCGCAGCGGGCGATTGACGAATCATCGTCAAGGCAGCCCCCAAACCGCCCTCGTCGTTTTTGTAAAGCGCGCCGTCGTTCTCGGCAAAGTTGCTTTTGATAAAGGCCTTATCGATCCGTTCCACATTGGTGTAGACACCGTGGTATTTGCCGTTCAAATACAGCTTGGCAAAATTGCAGCGAGAGGCCTTAAGGTTTAGATCGCGAAGCACGCTGGTAATCAACGGTTCGCTAAACAAGCTGCCGAACTGGATGCCATTATCAAGTGCAACCCTTTCCAGCCCGAGAAAATCGCAGCCCTTTTCGAATTCGCTGAACTTGATGAGAAAACTGCGTTTGAAGGGCTGGTTCGGATTTGATGAACTGTTGCCCTTGTAGCGAATACCGACGTTCTTGATCGTGTGCTCGCCCCATTGAAATGTCGCGGGAACGTAGATGCGATGAGGCAGCGCAGCATGCAATTTTTCAAGATCTTTTTCACTCACCTTCACGTGAATGACCTGAATTTGATCGGGGCGGTAGAATTCGTCGGTCTCCTGCCGGCTTTTCGATTCGGGATCGTTTGCCGGTGCTTGCTGGGCCTCTGCACGCGGGGCGTGATAGACTCCACCGACAATGGCAGCCAATATTAAAAGACGGATAATGCCGAACAGATTTCTTCGTTGATGCACTTTGGATCTCACTTCGGTTAGTTGGATTATCACGGTGAATCCATTTTGAAATCGTTGTCTTAGGTAATTAATATTGCTTCTTTTACTTTATGCAAAATCATGAATCGTTTCGGTACGATCCTAACAGAGCCCTCTGTGTTGTGATTTGGTAACGGGGGCCATGTTTGACGATCCGCCAACATGTGTTCGTTTGAAATGGTCTGCCAGATTCAAGCCTTTAACTTATCCCATTTCAGCTTTGATTGGAAACCAGCCCCCCCCTATTCCCTGCCCGGCTTCACCGATGGTGTTGTGTGAAAGTGCCTTTTTCCGCACAATTCCAAACTATGGTTGTCCGGTCGGGCCACTTGATGGCAATGAAGTTGATAACGAGAGTACAATCTCCACCGAACCATTACCAACAAAATCCAACTTACACGATTTGCCCTTGAATCCTGGGCGAGGAAATAACATGAATAAGAAAAATGAATACAAGCCACCTTTCGGGGTGGACATCACGCATCCGGGGATCCGATTGATCTACGTCCTTTTAGGCGTGGTGTTTATTTGGGGCTATTTCATAGATGATGATCTGCAATCCACAGGCGATTTGATTAGGATGGTCGTCTTTTCTGCGTTCTTCCTGATGTTGGCTCTTTTTGCGCCCCAAATAGCCCGCAGGAATCAGCGGAAGCGAATGGAGTATCCCAACCCGTGGACAGAAACAGCCCGTCGTCCGTTGAGAGGACTGATTTCCAGTATTTGCGGCGTTGCCCTGTTTGCCAGTCTGTTTGCATATGAACTATTGGAGTCGGATTCAGTGACGATGGGGATTCTCGTCTTGTGTGGAGGAACCTCGTTGTTTCTGTGGAGTTACGTTCACGCTAAAGTTAACGATCGGTGTAACTGCCTTCTGAGAACATTATTTGCCAGTCCATTTTTTGTCGGGTTTGTTTACGCAGCCTGTCAGCTGGGCTATCTGAATGACCAACTGGGTAACGAGGAAGCAACTTTCCCATGGGTTTGGTTCGGATTCGGTTGCGTGGCCAGCCTTGCGGTACCTTTTTGCTTCGAACAGCAGCAACCCAGCAATGTGGAAAATGCAGCAGAAACCGAGACCACTGATACGCGCTCGGAGATCGATTCGGAATCTGCAGTAACCGAACCTGCTTCCGACGAGTAAGGTGCAGCCCATTTTCCTTACCCGGCGGCGGGGATGAAGAATGAGAGCAAATATTTCGTATGTCGTTCATATTTAATGTGGTGGATTTGTCCAGGAAAAGAAAGTTAGGTGTATAGATGTTATTGGAAATTGCTAATCTTGTCGTATTGGTTTTCATCTGGAGTTGCGTGGGTGTCATATATAAGAACTCACGCAAAAACACGAAGCAATTTGCGGAAATTATCGAGCTCTTAAAACAAACCAAAGAGTAACATAGTTCGCTACAACAACTCGTTGGTACAACAGCAAACCAGCAGGGGTAATGCGGTATAGATGTGATCGACCCGCGTGCGAATTGCTTACAACAGACCAAACGGATTTGATGCTCGGCAGTTTGGATCGTGCCGAGCGCAGAAAAACGTTGGCTTCGTGTTCATTTTATTTGGCGTAATTAAAACTATCGCGGTATGAGTGTCGTGCCTGCGATGACATCATGCAAACCCCGACGCGGGGAGATCAGAGTTTGAATAAAGTAAACGGCGCCAATGGCAACGAGGACCAGCGTCATGTTGTTTCGTAAGAAGTAAAAAACGGGGCCATCCTCAAGTCGTACGCCGATCGTCAGGACAACAATAACGGGCACCCAAATCAAGAACCCGCGCCAGGCGATACGCAGACGGGAAGCTCGACCACCATCCTTCTTAGCGATCTCAATTCCATTACCTGCAAAGGAGTATCCTCCCCGGACACTATACGTATACACCGTAAGCAGAACGGGGAATAACATAAACACGCCGAAGTCTTGTATCAAATTCCAATGAAGGCCCTTCCCAAACGGCGCAGACTGATCCTCAAATATACGAAGCATTCCTAAAGCAAATGGCCAGAAAACGAAGATTGCCTGAAACAGAGTGGTAGCAAACCGTTTGGAAACACCTACTTTGGGTTTGTCAAATCGATCGTTTTTTGATGCCTGGAGATCCTGCTGAAACTGGACGATGCTGGTGGTTACAGCACGCGGGCCATCGACATTTCGTTTCTTTTCGTGGATTAACAAACAGTTTGCAAGAACTTTACGAAAACGACCGGATACATGCCCTGTAACTACCGCTGCGACCGAATCACGTCGGGCTATCTCGTCCGACGTTGGACAAACCCCTTCGATACAATAAATCGCGGTTGCCAATAGTAGGGCTAATCCATTCTGTTCGTTTGTCTTCGAGGGTTCTGTGACAATTGTCTCGTCCTGGCCTAATGCAAAGTCCATCAGGGTGATACCACCGTCCGCGCGCACCCAAAGATGATGAGGTGAGAGATGAGCGTGCGAGTGCCCCTCAGAATCGGATTGAATTAATTCGTTTGCAAGGGATTCCACCAATTCGCGGGTCGTTAGCCAATCAATGGTTCCTTTGTTGGCTATGTATTGAGCCAGTGGCATCCCTTCGGGGGCGAGATACGCATCCCAGATTCCCTCTTCCTGTTCAGCGCTACCGAGCCAACGCAGTCTTGCCTGTCGGTCAATGTCATGGCGGGCCGGTGTAGTTACAGGTGCTCCCGGATGGCGCAGATGGACCCACACGTTGCGATTCAGTCGGTCATCATGGGCGTCGAGTACAGATTCGCCATCCGTCCAGCGCAGTGGTTTTTGAATTCGATACGGCCCGAGTTGAGTTGGCATAGCGACATTCCGGGCAGCGGGCATCGTAGGCAAAGCGGTCGCAATATCCACGGTTGCAACCACTCTCTTACGGCGCGCTTTGGCGGACGGCAGTTTGACCACCACTGCACCACTCCAGATGTCATGCAGACAGCGATATCCGTTCTTCTGCCTCATCGTTAATAAAGGTATCAGACTTATCCATCCAACGAACATTGTCAAAATTACAGTAACTGCTGGCCTAAAGAATGCTGTCGTTAAAATAATAAGGATGGAGGGGCCATAGAAAAACAGGAATAATATGCAGGTGCGGAGGGTGACTGTCTTGATCTGAAGTGCTCCACCGTCAACCGCTCTGACACGGAACCGTAGAAGTTTCTTGCCCAGCGTACACCCAAACCGGCTTTCGAAATAGACAAAGTACGCAAACAATATCGTGACTTGCAAAAAAAACGAGATGTTCGCATGAAAGTCAGGTGTTAGGGCTCCACTGATGTAAAGTGTATTTGCATCAGGAGAAGAGAGAGCCACGACAAAACTATAGAGCAGTCCAGTGCATGTGGTTATCGGGAACGTGTCTATCCACCATGCACCAAGTCGCAGCAGTTCACTGGCGGGGGATCGTTCAACCGGCAGGAATTGCGTAAGGGCATTGCGAAAATCGGTCATGGATTTATATCGCTTGTCACGGTCTGTAGCTAAACCACGATGAATCACATCTGCGATAGACTTGTGCACCTCAGGGCGTAGTTCGCGGATCGGAGGTGCGGGGTCGGCAACAATCCTGGCCATCGCTGAAACAGCGTTCTCGCCATGAAATGGTGCCTGACCGGTAAGCAAAAAATAGAGTGTGGAGGCAACCGAGTAAACGTCCGTTCGCCCGTCGAGTTTATCGTTTCGAATTTGTTCCGGCGAAGCGTACAACGGCGTACCAATGAAACTGCCGGCCTGGGTTAATTGGATATCTTCGGCCAGAGTACGCGACAGGCCAAAATCACCGATTTTCACTTTACCATCGGCGGTCAAGAAGCAATTCGATGGTTTTACGTCCCGATGAATCACGCCCAGTCGATGGGCTTCTTCCAGCCCTTCAATAATGTCTAAAATCTTGCGTACGGCATCCTGAATTCCCAGTTTGCCATGATTCCGCACGAAGTCGTCGAGATCGGTACCCTTGACGAGTTCCATCACGATATAGGGATATTTGCCATCCTGATCCGCTTCGAGTACAAACACACAGTTTGGATGTGCGATGGTACTGGCCAGCTGACCTTCCTGACGAAACCGGTCCATGGCCTCCTGAGAGGTCACCAGTTCGGGGAGGATGATTTTGACTGCGACCCTCTGGCCCGTACCGATTTCCTCGGCTTCGTAGACGCAACCCATACCGCCGGCACCTAGCTGACGTATTAAACGATAGTTGCCAATTTGTTCCGGGATGGAACCGAGACTGGTCACCGGATCGATACCGGGAAGAATGGTCATCGCCATTCGGATCGCATCGGAGTCCGAGGGCATCAGGGTTCGGGCTTCGTGTGTATCGGGTGCCCGCAGCGCCGTGCTGCGAAATCCGGCTTGCGAATCAGCGAGTAGTTTGTCGATGTCATTCACGTCGGCTACCACATTGCCAAAATCACGTGCATAGGCCTCCTGAATCTCAGCGAGACGACATGCGCGGCGAACATGGATGTCCTGTTGGATTAACCGTCGGATGATGTTCGGGTCGGCGAGTTCCGGAAATTGCGCGACGTAGTCTCTTATCGATTGCAGAGTGAGATCCGATTTGGCATCTTCCTGCTGTCGGGCTCCGCGAAATTCGATATCGATATGTACCAGTTCTTCCAGCGTGACAAGGTAACCAGGGTCTTCTTTCTCGGGCAGGATGTCAGCGATTGCCGCGGGAGCACCGCGTTGCCATGATAATTCAAATCGTTGTCGAATCTGCTCGTTGATGGAGCCGGGAGCGTTCATAGTATTGATACGTTCGTGGGATATTGACGGACAATAAATTACGGTTTGAATAAACCACCTTGCTGAACATTCCCGGACTCACGAATAAAACCCTCGTGAGCCCCGAAAAATCATTCAAGAAAACCCCGGTTTTGCCGGGGTCTGCTGCTGACTGCGACCTGGTGCCACAGAGCAAAGTGGAGGATAGGGGACTCGAACCTGTGCGTTATTCCCCGAGGATAACAGCTGTTTCCGACCACGGCAACGCAGAATCCAACGCATTCTCTGGCGATGACGAGCGGCTGCGGGTGCTGTGGGAGGCGTGGGCCGATCTATCCGAGAGCGTGAAGGACGCTGTGCTGGAATTGGTCAGGGAGTACGAGGGTCAGGAACCTACATAGTGCGCATCCATGACATAATGACCCGATTCAATTATCCACCCCCACGTTTCAAAGAGGCTGGAAATCCGATCCAGACCCCCCATCCCCTCTTTGGAGTCCCACGTATATAGCCACTGAGGGTCGCGCATCAAAAATCAGAAATGGAACACCAATATGAATGAAAGTAAGATCGTCGCTACCAAGCGACTGCAGAGTGAAGGCCTGTGGAACGAAGCGTCTCTTTACCGTGAAAAGACCCGCGAACAACTGCGGGACGAAGGCATGACCCGTAAGGAGGCCAACCGAGGTGCCTGGGAGAAGATGCTCGAAACCTACCCACCGTTTGATGCTGATGACGAAGCGGCTCACTGGCTCAGTGCCTGTGACTTTCCACCGGCAGACGTTAGTACCGTTGAACCAGGGGAACCGTCCCTAGCGGATCTGTGGTATGTCCTGTGTGTTCTATCTGCGTATCGAGCCTATGAGACGTCGTCTGAGGGGCTACAGTTGGTTGCCTATGCGCATCAGCAGAGCCGCTCGGCACAGGTGCGTTCTTGGTTGTCGCTGTTGATTGCCAGTGCAGAGCTGTTTCGTGGGGAGGTGGCAGAGGCACTCTCGGCAAAGATCGCGAGGCTTGAGATGGAGGATCAGCAGGCCGTGGTCACCGAACTACGAACACATGAGCAGGGGTTGGTCCGTGCAGCGGGTTCTGGGGCGCGGTAGGATGGAGGACACAGTACTCGTAGCGAAACCAACTGGCACCGAGCCGGTGTCTGGCGAATCGTCAACGCAACGCAGCGGGATTTATATTCACACAACGAAAGGTGGCGAAGATGAGTGAAGATAATGAGAACCACAGCGATATTATCACCAAACATGGGCTGATTGTATTCGCAATCATAGTTGGTGTGTGTGTA
>JAYZPA010000026.1:0-23660 GCA_036150515.1 Planctomycetota bacterium | reverse complement strand
CCGCCGTTTTCCTGAGCCAGTTTCAGTAAAAAGTTCTCTCGACCCACCCGACCACCAATCCCAAATTGGATGGCATTAATCGACGCACCCACCGATGCATTGCGGCGATTAATTCGATTCAATTCCGCAATTGTCAATTGCGGCTCATCGGCATCTGTCAGAAAAAAAATGACATCCGGCTTGAGATTTAAAGCCATCGTGAGTGCTTCAATGTGATCGGTCTGACCGTCCGGTTCAATCTGCTGTACGAAACTCTGCGCGTAATCAATATTTTCCGGCGTACCAAATAATAAAGTCGCCTGCAGAGGTAATTTTGGATTGAGCAGGGTTGCACGTTCATTATAAAAAATGATCTGAAACTGATGATTATCCTTAAGGTCCTTCACGCTTGCCAACAATTGCTGCTTGGCAGCCGCCATCGGTCGACCTCCATATCCCGCCATGGATCCAGATCGATCAAAAACATAGATAAAACGTGTGCCGGTTCCCTTCGTGCCAAAGACACCCGTCTGAACCGCTCCAGGATTCCCTGCCTTATTCATCCGGCTACCCGTTAGTTCTTCCAGTGATGGCAAATTCAAATCACCTTTGTCGTCTTGTCCATCCAGACCCGTCACGGTGACCTGAGGAAGTCCGCCCGGCAAATCCACCGCGACTTCAGAAGCATTTTTTTCTCGCGATATCCGGTTTGCCAAAAGCGGATTATCGATCAGCGATGCATCCTGTTGATCGGATTGAGTTGAAACTTCCTGGTAATACGTGGGCTTATCTCCCACATTTTGAACCATCACAATGCCACCCGATACGATTTCCACGGATGCAGCACCCTCATAGGTGGTTTTCCATGCCAGTAAAAGGAACAGAAAAATGGCTACGTGTAATACAACACTTCCCACCAACGCCTTTTGGTTGGCGGGTTGATAATAAAACAGATCATCGGTGGATGACAGATTATCCAGGAATTCCTGCTGCCCATCACGCACGGCAGGCCGGATCGCCAGAAAATTTTCTTGCGGATCATCTTCACCGATGAAATCAACCCTGGGGGTTACCATCTTATTAATCCAATGCATGCAGGAACATTTATTACTACCGTCCTATTGTAGGGGTAGGCTCCGGCCAAGTTAAGCTACTTTTATTTTCCCGGAGAACCTCCCTCCGAAGCCATCCGTCGTACCGCATTCTATTTACAGGTCCCTCAAATCCCCGTACAGTTTAAGACACACACTTTGGTCACCGCTGGGCGGGCCGATCGCATATTTTGAAAATCCCGAGTCTGTGTTTCAACATGGAAATTATTACATACCCCCATCCCTCTCTCCATTATCAATCCAAGCCGGTGAAACGAATTAATACCGAGCTGAAGGAGATTGTTGCGGAAATGTTCTCTCTCATGTACAAGGCCAACGGCGTGGGATTGGCTGCCAATCAGGTCGATCTTCCACTACGACTTTTTATTGTGAACACGGCATCTGACACCGACGAGGGTGAAGAACTTGTTTTCATCAACCCGGTGTTATCCAGAGGTAAAGGAAGTGAGACCCAGGAAGAAGGTTGTCTTAGTTTGCCCGGTGTTTACGGACCGGTAAGCCGACCGCGAACCATTCACGTGGATGCCTTTGGAATCGATGGTGCGCCCATACAAATGGACCTGGACGGACTGCTCGCACGAGTCGTTCAACACGAAACCGACCATCTCGATGGCATCCTTTTCACTGAAAGAATGAATGAACTCAGTTTAAAGGCTCTGTCGGATGAATTACAGGAATTCGAGCTGGAGTTTGAAAGTTTGCGTCAGGGTGGCCTGATGGCAACCGATGAAATGATTCATGCTAAACGAGCACAGTGGGAATCGACGTTCTGTTAAGGCCAATCTCAAAGGATTCGCATATGCGTATCATCGTTATGGGCACCGGCCCGTTTGCTGTTCCTATGCTCGACGCTATTCTTGCTGCCGGACATGACGTTCCCGCCGTGGTTACTCGACCTCGGGCCGCACCGCATGGCCGCAAAAAACCTCTGCCCAATCCAATGCGTGAAGCTGCCGAACAACATGCGCTGACGATTCTCGATCCGCCGGACATCAATCATCAGGATGCTCAGGCACAACTGATACCGCTCAAACCGGATCTACTGGCCGTTTGTGATTTTGGACAGTTATTAAGCTCGTCGACTTTATCTGTCGCTCGATTGGGTGGCATTAACCTGCATGGTTCTCTGTTACCCAAATATCGAGGTGCCGCTCCGGTACAGTGGGCGTTGATTCAGGGTGAGCCGCTGACCGGTGTGACCGTCATCCATATGACAACACAGCTCGACGGAGGCCCGACCCTGTGCCAGCGAGAAACGCCCATCGATCCCTGTGAAACCGCAGTAGAACTGGAAAATCGCCTTGCCCAGCTAGGTGCACCGGCCGTTGTCGAGGCTATCGACATTCTGGCACATTGGAATGGCACAACGGAACTCGGTATCCAGCAGGACAATCAACATGCCACCCTCGCTCCGCGGCTACAGAAGCAGCAGGGAAACATTAACTGGACAGCGACATCCACAGAAATCATCAACCTGCACCGGGCATTACAGCCCTGGCCCGGGTGTTTTACGCATTGGCAGCGACCATCTGGTGAACCGTTGCGTCTGATCATCAAAGGAATCGAAATGGTTGCTGACACAGACGCGATATCCCGAACGGCTCAAACCAATCCCGGTACGATCCTCGGAAAAATAAACCCCGAGGCGGCTCCGGGTTTATGGGTTGCAACCGGAGATGGGTATCTTTCGATAACCCGGTTACAGCCAGCCGGGAAACGAGTTATGGATATTGACGAGTTTCAACGCGGTTATCCTCTGCAGGAAGGCGACGCGTTAGGTTAATCCACCGCCAGATTATCGCGGTGCACAACTTCGTCATACGGACAATGTCCCAGAATTTCCTGAAAGTCCGTACTATGCCGACCCTGAATTTGAGTGATCTCGTTCGAATCATAATTCGTAAGCCCGCGTGCCAGTTCTGTTCCTGATTTATCACAAATCGTTACAACATCACCTTTGAGGAACTCTCCCCGGATCGCTTGAATTCCAATCGCTAAGAGGCTCTTACCATCCACTTGAATGGCCGTACAAGCTCCATCATCCAGGACAATCTCACCCTGTATCTGTGCAGAAAACCGCAGCCAGCGTTTCCAGGGGCTCAACGTCTTCCCTTCCGCCAAAAACAAAGTTCCCAGAGCCTCCCCGGCGAGTACGCGGGGGACGACATTATCGGTTCGGCCGTTTGCAATCACGACATTTTCTCCAGCGGCGATCACCATCCTGACGGCAGCCAATTTATTTCGCATCCCTCCTCGACTCAGTTCCTTTTGCTCGGCTTCACAAACATAACCTTCGATGGACTCATCTAAACAGTCGACCGTGGGAATCACATTTGCGGATTCGGCGTCAGGGGGTCCGCTATATAATCCATCCACATCCGACAGGATCACAAGTAACTGGGCACCCAACAGATTAGTAACAAGTGCCGCGAGACGATCATTATCTCCAAACGTAGTCTGCAATTCGTCGACAGCAACCGTATCATTTTCATTCACGATCGGGATAATATTAAGATTCCAAAGCTCCAGCAGCGTATTACGGACATTTAAATAACCCGCCCGATCATCCAGATCTTTTGCGGTCAGTAAGACCTGAGCGGCGATTTGGTTATGGGATTCAAAGTGCTGTTGATACGTTTGAATCAATTCCGTCTGTCCCACCGCGGCAACCGCCTGCAGTTGTGCAAGGTCGGTGGGTCGACGGTTGCGTTTCAACCGATTCATTCCGGCTCCGACAGCTCCGGAACTAACCAGCACAATCTGTTTATCCTGTTGTGCCAGGACGCTGAGTTGTCCCGCCAGCCTTTCAATGCGTTGTTGATCCAGTTTACCCTGAGCATCCGTTAAGACACGGGTACCTACCTTGACCACAATTTTGTCAGCCGTTGCGGTTACTTCTTGTCGAACAAGATCATTCATGGTGATGTCTGCGGTGAAAATAGGCGTACGTTACGCAGGTCGTTCTAACGTTGTCCTCAAAAGACGGCCGGCGGGACTTAGAGTTTTTGGCCATGCCAGCGTTGAAATGCTTCCAATGCCAGAAATTCGGGCAACCCAAGGTCATTAAATTTCTTGGCAGTACCCCGATTGCGATCCTCAGCACGCTGCCAAAATTCGCGTGGATCTGAGCCGGGAAACAGCGCTTCATCTTTCTGGCTTTCATGTTTGAAAATTGCGGTACGTTTTTTCATCAAATGTTCGGGACTTAATGGAACCGTAATGTCAATTTCATGCATCGCATATTCATGCCATGCCCCGCGGTATAAAAGGACCTCAGGCAGCGGTTCCTGACGATCCTTCAGAACGTTCAACGCACCAAAAATAGCTTCTGTACAAACGCGGTGAGTTCCGTGGGGATCTGACAAATCGCCGGCAACGTAAATAACACTCGGCTTCACTTTCTGTAATAGACTTACAATAATTGCAATATCCGCTTCACCGACGGGACGTTTTTGTACGGTTCCGGTTCGATAGAAAGGCAAGTCCAGGAAGTGTAAATTCTCCTCCTGACATCCCACTTCGATTGCACCTGCCTTTGCTTCGCTCCAGCGAATAAGGCCTTTGATTTTTAAGACAGCATCGCTGTCCGGTTCACCCGGCTGTTTGTTCGTCAGTGCCTCGCGGACGCGACGTTCCACTTCAATCGACTTTTCGTTTTCGATGCCAAACAGGTGATTGTATTCTGTGGCCAAATCCGCGACTCGTTGTGCATCGTGATCAAAAACGGCAATATTGCCACTGGTCATATAAGCAACATGCGTTTCATGCCCCTCTTCGTTGAGGCGAATCAATGTCCCACCCATACTGATCACATCGTCATCAGGATGGGGGCTAAAACAAATAGCAACCTGTTTTTCACTGGCTAACTGAGCATCATGGATGGTGCCCTGCAACCAGCCAAAGACTTGGAGGGCCAACACATGAGACGGTCCATGCAATCGCAGCAACTGATGTAAATTGTGGTTACGAAAATCATCATCTTCGAGTTTGGTTAACGCTTTACCCGTCTGTTCACATAACCAAACCATGACACGTGTAATCAGCGTTTCGTCCCATTGGACCGAACCCAGCGTCCAGGGCGAAGCAATCTCTTCCATTTCGCCCGCCGAGGCGGTGTCCAAAAAGACCATCGCATCCGCATGCTCCTGTAACGCACTGGCGGGAATGCGATTCGTCACTTCGCCTGCCGCCAAATCACGTACGATGCGGGATTTATGCTCCCCCAAAGCCAGCAGGATCACCTGCCGGGCTTCCAGTAATGTACCCATACCCATGGTCAATGCCTGAGCGGGAACATTGGGTTCACCAAAAAAATCACTTGCTAATCGTAATCGGGTCACAGGATCCAACACACATAACCGGGTCCGACTGCTGACTCCCGAAAACGGTTCATTAGCCGCAATATGCCCGTTAGATCCAATACCTAACAGCGCTACATCGATTCCACCGACGGCCTTAATCTTCTGTTCAAATTGTTCGCAATACTCGTCGATGGATGCTGCATCCGATTCACAGTCGAGAATATTGACCTGCGATTGGGGAATATTCACCAGGTTGAAAAAACTCTCCCATAAGGAGCGGTACACACTTTGAGTCTGTGAACGTGAAATTCCAAAGTACTCGACAGAGACAAATGCTGTCACTTTGGAAAAGTCCAGCCCTTCCTCCTCATGCATCCGCACCAGTTCCCGGTATACTTGTTGAGGAGTGGAACCGGGAGGTAAAGCCAAAACGGTTCCCCGTCCCTCGGCACTCCTTGACCGAATAACATCGGCAATCCGGCTGGCGACCGCCAGGCTCGTAGCCTGTGGACCGGAATACATCATGACGGGTAGCTTCGTATGTCTTAGTAACTGACCCATCTCGTGATTTTCATTAATTGTTTTGTTTGAAACCATTAAACTGAATATTCCAGAAATTTCATGATCGGATAGAGTAGGCTTCAGGCACAACTCGCTCTCTACTACTCTATTCTAGGTCATGATTAGAATAACGTAATGGCTGAGAACGGGGTTCTTAGGTAGAATCTTGACGCCAATCGTTATAACCTGAACCTGATTCACTCTGGATGCGAATCCAAAACACGCTCCGACGGAAATCACATGAACATTACGATTCTTCCTGACTATGAACAGCTAAGTATCCGAGCCGCCGATTTCTTCGTGCGCTGCCTGCAGGCAAATCCGTCTGCCGTATTGGGACTGGCCACGGGCAGCACCCCACTGGGCGTCTATCAACAACTCATGGTGCATTCGCAAAGTGGAAATATCGACTTTTCGCAGGTTACCACTTTTAATCTGGATGAGTATGTTGGTCTGCATCCGGATCATCCTCAGAGCTATTACTCCTTTATGCAACGGGAGTTCTTTCAACATCTTACAGTCCCCCCTGCTCACATATATATTCCATCCGGAGTGGAAACCGACTTTGGGACTTATTGCCAATGGTATGAGGACCAGATTACACATTCGGGTGGTATTGACCTGCAGATTTTAGGAATTGGGACCGATGGACACATTGCCTTTAACGAGCCGGGCACTGCTTTAGGCAGTCGTACCCATCTGACCGATTTAGATCCCCGTACCATTAGCGACAACGCTCGTTTCTTTGACTCGGCCGAGGACGTACCTCGGCGGGCCATTACGATGGGTGTGGCAACGATCATGGATGCCCGCGAAATCATTTTACTGGCCACCGGAGAAAACAAGGCGGCAGCGGTCCGTGATGCCATCGAAGGCCCGGTGGGTAGCGATTGCACCGCAAGTGCACTGCAGAATCATCCCAAAACAACGTTTCTACTGGATCCAGCCTCCGCTTCGCTGCTTACAAACCAATAAAAACCACGCCTCTCGCTTGAGAATAAACTCACCTCCATCTAGAATGACCGGAAGTCCAAGGATGAAAAACGGGGAAACCCGGTGGAAGCCTTCGAACAGGCTGACTCAGAGCAGTAAACCAGATTCCGTATTCGGTGCTTCCAACAAAATGGCTTTCATTTCCTACGCACTTTTTGATGACCCTTTTGGCCCCGCTGGCAGTAAAAAACTTTCATGAGCGAAATTCATCACGAGTGTGGCGTCGCGGCCATCTACCATTTGCCGTCCGACGAACCAAGTGAGTTATGCGTTGAACAGGGCCCTGCTGAAATATCCAGGCTGATGCCGCGGATGCTATTGGACATCCAGAATCGTGGCCAGTTGGCGGCCGGCATGACAACCTATAATCCCCATCGGGATCAGTTGATTGATACCTATAAAGACATCGGCACCGTAAACGAAGTTTTCCGCCTGGCTCATCGTGGCAAGAGCGAAGCATTGATGCAGGAGTATAGTGGTTGTGCTGCGATTGGGCATGTCCGATATGCAACCTGTGGTCAGGAAGACCGCAGCTACGCCCAACCTTTTGAACGACATCATATTCAAAGACACAAATGGTTTTCCTTTGCCTTTAACGGTCAATTGGCAAATTATGCCGATTTACGAGACAAATTGCTCAGCGGGGATAATCACCACCTGGCGCGCGAGACCGATACTGAAATCGTGATGCATGAGTTGTCACGAGAAATGTCCGGTGATCGCAACCCCTCGCTTATCGAAGTGATGCATCATGTCAGCAAGCGATTTGACGGAGCCTACAGTATTGTCCTATTGAATTCGCAGGGGGACATGCTCATCGCGCGGGATCCTCTGGGAATGAAACCGGTATGCTATGCCCGCCGGGGGCCTATGTTTGCTGCCGCCAGTGAAAGTGTGGCTCTGCTGAACCTTGGTTTTGAACCGGATGAGGTTTTATCGCTGGAACCAGGACATGCCATTACCATCACCAATGGTAAGTTTTCTGTAGATCAATACACAGACAAACCCGGTCGTGCTCATTGTTTCTTTGAGTGGATTTACTTCGCCAATGTGGCCAGCACGCTTGATGATCAAAGTGTTTATCTGTCACGCACGATCCTGGGTCGGGAGCAGGCAAGGATTGAGCGAGAAGAGAACCTGTTTCCCATCGACGAAGATACGATCGTTGTACCCGTTCCGGATACCAGTAAAGCAGCAGCCGACTCGATGGCCTACGAATTAGGCGTCCCCTGCCGGGAAGGCCTGATTCGTAATCGATATTCAGGCCGCACTTTTATTGAAGGTGGAACCGACCGTCAGAAAAAAGCTCAAACAAAATACACTCCGCTACGGGAAGTGCTGCAGGGAAAACGTGTGATCCTTGTCGAAGATTCCATTGTGCGTTCAACCACGATGCGCGTACTCCTTGGGCGAATTCGGGAATATGGTGGCGCTAAAGAAATTCATGTGCGGGTTGCCTGTCCCCCCATCATTGCTCCCTGTTTTTACGGCATCGACATGTCCACCATCGGTGAATTGTTCGCACCTCAATTTGTAAATGGAGCAGAACTGACGACGGAGATTCAGGATGAAATGGCTCGGGAACTCCAGGCGGATTCCCTGAGGTATCTGCCCGTGTCATCCATCGCAGCAGCGGTCGGCTTCGATCCTTCTCAACTATGTCAGGCCTGTATCACCGGTACCTATCCAACGCCTACAGGTCAGGATTTATATAGCATTGCACTTGAAAATGCTGCGAATGGTAACCATACCGCGCGTACGTATGAAGTTGAGTCGACGCGTACCTAACTTGACATACCGTTTGCCACTCTACAGCTGGATCTCGTGGCTGTTCGGTTTTAACACCACCACTTGCGTGCGGTTCGGAAACTATTGGCGGATATACTCACTACGATAAACAGGCTCCTGATGTTGTCTTGTACGTCGTTCAAAGTGAGTTCGATAATCCATATCAAACTGGGGTTCACGCTCAGCCACAACTTCGGAGCCCCTGAGTTGTGAAAAATCTTCCAGCCGCTTTAGGGTCACATCAAAATATTCCTGAACGTCCGTCCAAAAATGAAACTTGCCCCCGGGTTGTAGCACACGTTCCACATCAGCAATAAACCCCGTGGTTAATACCCTACGTTTACGGTGTTTCTGTTTCCACCAGGGATCCGGAAAATATACATGCATTGCCGTTACCGATTGATCCGGCAGGAATTGACTGCAAAACAACAGCCCGTCGCCCTGCATCATAATCGCATTATCGAGTTGCCCCCGCTCAAGCCGGATGGCACTGTAGATCGCGTACTTCTTACGAATTTCCAGACCGATATAGTTATGGTTCCTGTTTTCCCGAGCTGCCCGGTTCAAAAACAAACCTTTACCACTGCCCAACTCTACTTCCAGCGGTTGCACTGTGGGAAAAACCTTTCGGACATCCCATCCGTCCGTGAGGGATTCTATTTCCAGATAGTGGCGGGAGAGATCCGCTGAGGATTTCTGTGGGGGTAAAGCTCGTCGTACCATTTATCTGCTGTCGATCAAGAGCCATTAACGGGAACTGAGTTCCGCTCGCAATGCATCCGCCGGTATGGGTATCCCGCGAAGCTTTCCTTCACAGGCAAGGTTTCCATTAATCACACCCTGGAACTGACAGACAATCATCCGGTTTCTACGGGCCTTGATAAGCTTGCAAATAATGACGAATCGCTCGCCTGGGATAACGGGATCCCGAAAACGCACGTCATCAAGTCCACCAAATCCCAACATTTCGGCGCCCAGGAGATCATGTTTTTGGCCATAATAACTACAGGCCTGAGCACATGCCTCCAGCATGATGACACCCGGCATCAATGGCATATTAGGCATATGCCCGCGTGTCCAAAAATCCTCTTCTGATATGTCTTTGTATGCAACGGCAAGACCTAATTCCACATTATCGTAAACAATGGCCGTTAACTGCTCCATTTCAAATCGCTGAGGATTATATTTACGTATCTCGTCTATGCCGGCAATGGGATTGTCAAAATCGATGGTTGACAAATCAACCAATAGCTCTTTTTCAGTCAAAACAAGGTTCTTTCCTGCGGGAATCGCACCGTCTTTGCATCTACTAACCCAGAAGATCAGGTTCGGATGTGCTTGCGTTTTGCTTTACGAGCTTTCGAACTGGCAGGACGACGGCCATGATTGGCCTTTTTGATTTTATGTGCTGGTTTTGCCATGATCAGGAGCCTTAAACATCGGAAGTGGAATACCTCCATCCATTACTGAAACCGGATCGAGGTTGTAAGTCATTAAGCGTATCACGCCCTAGAAAATCTGCAAAGACCGTAATCACCCTGAAATACAAACCTTTGATTGATAAATCATGGCGTTCCACTGTTTTAGAACACTCTTTTCCGAACCATCCCCGTACGTGCGAAGGCCAAAAATACCCGCTATAATCAAATCCACGTGATTTTTGCGTTTCTTCCTCCTTTTGCGGTCGTAATTTCCATGTATCTAAAAATGGCTTCACGGCTACTATTTAAAACCAATAAGCGGTTGCTTTGGAATCTGGCATACAAAGCGGGATTTAAGGGAATTCGCTCGATCCAAAAACACAAGCAGCGATTGAAACGGGGTGATTTCTTTCCTCCATTTTTGTACATTTCCATCACCAATAGCTGCAACCTGCGGTGTCAGGGATGTTGGGTCGATGTTGCCGCCAAGCAGGAGAAGATTGATGTTGCAAAAATGGACGACCTCATCCGCCAGGCCAAGGCGATGGGGAATTCTTTTTTTGGCATCCTTGGTGGTGAGCCATTTATGCATAGCGAAATTCTGGAAATCCTCGAGCATAATCGGGATGTCTATTTTCAGATCTTTACCAATGGCCATTTCATCACACCCGAGATCGCGCGGGAACTAAAACGACTCGGAAATGCAACGCCCCTGATCAGCGTGGAAGGTAATGAGATTGTATCCGATCAGCGTCGGGGTCATCTGCAGGTTTATAATCGCACCATGGCAGGATTGCAGAACTGTCTCGACGAAGGCATCCTGACCGGAGTCTGTACAAGTGTCTGTCAAACCAACTATGAAGATCTCGTTAATGAAGCCTGGATCGATCGCCTGATTGAACTTGGGGTCATGTACGGCTGGTACCACATTTATCGACCTGTCGGTCCCGACGCCTGTCCGGAACTAGCACTCACTCCCGACCAACAATACAACATCCGTCAATTTGTAGTCGAAACACGGTCCCGCAAACCCATCGTCATGATTGACGCCTATCATGATGGTGACGGGAATGCATTGTGCCCGGCGGCTACCGGCTTCACTCATCACATCAGCCCCTGGGGTGACATTGAACCCTGTCCGATCATTCAGTTTGCAACCGAATCCATTTATGACGACCGTCCTTTAAAACAGATTTTCAATGAATCCGAATTTCTGACCGATTTCCGCAAAGTTGCAGCCGAGAGCACACGAGGCTGTATTATTCTGGAACGCCCTGACCTGCTAAAAGATCTGGCAGAGCGGCATGGAGCTCGAGATACCACCATTCGAGGCGAAGCACTGGCGGAACTTGAGGAAATGGAAATCCGTCCATCGCAATACAACCCCGGAAAAGAGGTCCCGGAAAAGAACCTGGCCTACCGTCTCGCAAAAAAATTCTGGTTCAATGATTATGGAGCGTATACCAACCACTTTAAAGCAGATGACTGGATCGATACACGAACCGAGAACCCAAAAAAACCCAAGTGATCTCTCATGATCCTGCTGTTGAGTAAGCGTCCTCCATTCCGTTACCGCTAAAACCCCCTCCCCTTTTACAGCACCTGCTGAAGTTCCTGCCATGGCAACGACCCTCCTACCGGCCATACAGTCTGAATTAGAACAGGCCTACAGTACAGCACGCGACCAGCTCCTGAACGAGCGGGGAAATGCCGACCACTGGACAGGTGAATTGGCCGCTTCATCGCTCTCAACAGCCACCGCCGTCAGCGCCCTTGCACTTGCCCGGACCCATTACCCCGAAGTTCCAGGCGACCTGCCCACTCGCGAACATCTCACGGAACTGATAAATCGTGGTATTACCTGGTTAGCCGATCACCAAAATCAGGATGGTGGTTGGGGAGATACTGATCGTAGTTATTCAAATATCGCAACAACGTTACTAGTGATCGCTGCTTTTAAACTCGCCGAACAAACCTCCCAACACCTCGAACCACTCCAACTCGCTCAGGCCTATGTAGACGAAACGGGCATCGAAGCAGGTCTCCGCAGCCGGTATGGCGATGACAAGACATTTGCGATCCCTATTCTGACCAATGCCGCTTTAGCCGGGATGGTTCCCTGGAAAAAAGTGTCCGCATTACCTTTTGAACTTGCATGCTTTCCTTCCTCGTTCTATCGTTTCCTGCGATTGCCGGTGGTCAGTTATGCCATTCCCGCATTAGTCGCGATTGGGCAGGCACGTTTTTTTCATCGTCGGCCCTGGAATCCTATTGTCTGGTTCTTCCGCCGATTAGCCGTTGGAAGAAGTCTTAAAGTGCTCCAGCGTATGCAGCCGGCTAGTGGAGGATACCTGGAGGCCATTCCACTCACTTCCTTTGTAATCATGAGTCTGGTATCCACCGGTCGGGTTACCCACTCCGTATCCTGTCAGGGCATTCAGTTCCTGACCAACACCATTCGTCAGGATGGGAGTTGGCCTATTGATTCTGACCTTGCCACATGGAATACCTCGATAGCCATCAACGCGCTTAGCCGTCAGGGTGAGGACGTTGCTGCTTTGGGAGCAACCGAATGGCTGCTTAATTGTCAGCATCAGCAAAAACACCCTTTTACTGGCGCCGCACCCGGTGGATGGGGATGGAGTGATTTATCCGGTGCGGTCCCGGATGGCGATGATACACCCTCCGCCATCCTGGCTTTAGATGCCATCCGTCGGTCGGCTTCCTTTGAGCCGAGTGAATTACCCCGCATCAAGGCGGCTGCCATGGCAGGGATCCAGTGGATGCTGGGTTTACAAAACCGCGATCATGGCTGGCCGACCTTTTGTCGTGGCTGGGGTAAACTGCCTTTCGATCGTAGTGGAACCGATCTCACAGCCCATGCCTTACGCGCCCTGCACGCCTGGCAGGATGAACTACGGGCACCAGGCGGTTTGTTCCATAACCAACCTGATGATTTAATGCAGCTCGTTCATAATGCATTTGGCTATCTGGATCAAAAACAAAACAGCGATGGAAGCTGGTATCCGTTGTGGTTTGGAAATCAGCATCGACCTGATGAAGAAAACCCTGTTTATGGTACAGCTAAAGTCCTGTTGGCGTATCATGCCTGGGGAAAAGCGGAGACCGACTCAGCTCTAGCTGGATACCAATGGCTGGTCGATCACGTCAACCCGGACAACGGCTGGGGAAATCGAGTGGAAACAAGTTTAGATGAACACGGCCGAATCTGTCTGGAATCCGCCGGTAGTAGTATCGAGGAAACCGCACTGGCGATTGAAACATTATTGACCTGTCCCGACAGAGACTTAACTCAAATTGCGCTGAATAAGGGACTTGAGCGGATGGTCGGTAGTGTGCAAAATGGTAAGTTCAGGGAATGCAGTGCAATCGGTTTTTACTTCGCTAAGCTGTGGTATCATGAACGTTTGTATCCCATCCTTTTTACGGTTTCTGCATTAGGTTCCGCACTGTCGGTAAAATCCGTTCGACCCACAGACCAACCCAACCGTTAAAAATCGTTTTATCTACGCGAGGAAAGCTAAATTTGGCAACAGCATCATCGGCCGAGGGCGAGTTAGACGCCACCGCCGGAAAGGATCCACCACAACGCAGGACAGGGCGCCGGAAAACCTCTCACATGAAGATGGTACCGGAACCGCAGGCACTGCGCGAAGAAATTCGGAATCGCTGCCAGACAATTGCTGCCAAAATCGACAAATCACGACCGCTAACCACAGACGAAATGGAAAATATCGTCCGTGAATTACTGGAAGAAATGAAATTGGATGACGGTTACATTGGCTGGACCATGGTCATGTTTGCGTCGGAATTCTGGCGGGATCAGGTCGCTTCTGTGCCGCATTCTCGCAGGCTGTTTCTACTACCCCATTGTTTAAAGCATGCTGAGGGTTGTCCGGCGGATTATGACCAGTTCGGTCTGGACTGCAAAACCTGTGGCGCATGCAGTATCGCCGATTTTCGAGGACTGGCAGAAGATCTGGGATATCGGGTATTGGTGGCCGAAGGGTCACCGATCGTTTTAAAAATCATTGTCTCCGGATATGTTGACGCTGTGATTGGCGTCGCCTGTCTCAACGTCCTGGAAAAAGCGGTTGATAAGATTTTGTTAGCCGGCATTCCCTGTATGGCCGTTCCGCTGCTTTCAGATGACTGCCGCAATACTGCCGTGGATGAACCATGGGTGGAGGAGATGATTCGGATCGAGCACGATCAGTCCACTCCTAAAACACGAACGTACATGCACCTGATGAGGGCATCGGCAGCATTGTTTGAACAGGCCGAGTTGGAACGCATTTTCCCGCGGTTACGGGGAACTACCGGTCTTAATGCACCTGGGGAAGACGACGGCCTGGCTTCGATGGATCCCATCGCCACGACGGAAGCGGTAGCCTATGATTTTTTGAGCAAAGGAGGCAAGCATTCCCGCCCCTTTATCACGCTGGCCACGTACGATGCGCTTACCGGTGGCCATGCGACACTGGGTGAAGGGGAGCAGGCCATTGAGAAATGGAACGATTCCATTAGAAGAACAGCCATGTCCATTGAGACTTTTCATAAAGCATCTCTGGTTCATGATGATATCGAAGATGATGATCCTTACCGTTACGGTGAAAAAACCATCCATCATCGTTATGGCACGCCCACCGCAATCAATATTGGTGATTATCTGATTGGTATGGGATATCGTTTTGTCAGCACAGAATCGAAAACTCTGGGAGCTGAGGTGACATCGGATATTCTGGATATTTTAGCCGACGCCCACACCCGGCTGTCCGAAGGCCAGGGTGCTGAACTGATGTGGCGTGACGCATTGGACAAACGCCTTAAGCCCATCGATGCTCTCAAGATCTATGCATTAAAAACTTCTCCTGCGTTTGAAGCGGCGATGCTATCCGGCATCCGTCTGGCTCAGCCCATTGAGCAATACAGGGAACCAGTAAAACAGTTTGCCCGCAATCTGGGAGTCGCCTTTCAGATTCTCAACGATCTGGGTGACTGGCAAGGCGATGACTACAACAAAATGGAAGCCGGTGGCGATACCTTGGGCGGCCGACCTACCATCCTGCATGCACTCGCACTGGAAGTGCTTCCAGCGGCTCAACAGGCAGAACTACTGGAATTAACCACCGACCAAACGCTGCCACCGGCTCAGCGTATTGAACGCGTTCGATCACTTTATCTACAGGCTGGTGTGTTTGAACTTGCCCACCGACTTATCGACAAACATCAAGCCCGCGCTGAAGCGGTTGCGGATAATATTCAACCGGAAGATCTCCGTCGATTATTGTATTTTCTGATTGATTCCATTCTGGATCGCCCTGCAACGACCGAACCAGCGTTAACGACCCTAGCTCCTGTGAAAGATCCTTTGCCTGTGACCGTACCAACCACAGTCGAGGGCCAAACCGAATAACTGCAGAATCCCTTTCATTCCCGCCGCCTTCTGCCCACCTGAGGGACTAACGATTGTGACGCAAACGCCACCTGCACCCGATCTCAATACCCTGCTTCGACTGTTCTATCCGGATGATACCGAATTTGGCGAAGTAACGACCGTTTTGCGGGACGCATTGCCTACGATCCCTCAACACCTGCTCGCACATGAACATCACATGACCGTTACGGTCGAAGCTCACCATAAAAGCCCGGTCGATGTACAAGTTCTCGAAACACTGTTTGACGGTCAGTTTTACAGTCGGCGAATTCTGTTGACCAGGCAAACGGATCAAGCCGTCGTACAGTTTGGAATTGTGCGACTCAATTTCGAATTTCTCGAGACACATGTCCAACAGGAAATTATTGCTGAAACGACACCTTTGGGCCGGATTCTGATCAATCAAAATGTCCTGCGCCGAGTCGAACTTGCTCAATTATTAAAAATCCAGGTGGGAACCGACCTGGCTGATTTATTTTCAATTCAATCCGGTACCACCGTCTATGGACGTACCGCCAGAATCTACTGTAACGGCGAACCTGCCATTGATTTACTGGAAGTAGTGACTCCCGAAGCCACTACTGAAAACTCTGCAAAAACGGATCCCTGATGCATCATGACCAGCGCGACATTCAAAGAACATTATGACTGCATTGTAATTGGAGCCGGGCCCGGCGGGTGTGCAACCGCGGCGCTGGTCGCGGAAGCCGGATTTCAAACGCTGTTAGTCGAACGGGAATCTTTACCCCGTTTCCACGTCGGTGAATCCCTGATGCCGGAAGCGTACTGGTGCTTTGAACGATTGGGACTTCTCGACAAAATGCGGGAAAGTACGTTTATCCGGAAGAAAAGCGTCCAGTTTGTAAGCCACAGTGGGCGTGAATCGAATCCGTTCTTCTTCGAACAACACGACCCCCGCGAAAACTCAACCACCTGGCAGGTCGAACGCAGCGAATTCGATAAAATGCTGTTCGATCATGCTGCCGAGTACGGCGCGGATTGCCGAGATGAAACCCGAGTGTTGGATGTGCTCTTTGATGATGACCAGGCAAACGGAGTGAAACTGCAAACAAGCGACGGTGACACACTCTCCATCCCTTGCAAAGTCGTCGTGGATGCCACCGGTTTGAGTGCTCTGCTGGCAAACAAAATGGACCTCAAACAAGACGATCCTGATTTGCGAAAAATCGCCGTCTGGTCCTATTTTAAAAATGCTGCCCGCGAACCCGGCCCGCATGGTGGTGCAACGATCATTCTGCATACCGAACATAAAGACTCGTGGTTTTGGTTTATCCCGCTACAGGACAATATCACCAGCATCGGAGTGGTGGGGGATCGAGATTATCTGCTGCAGGGACAACGCAGTCCGGAAGAAATCTTCGCTGCTGAATTGAACTTATGTGCCGCCATGCAGGAGAAGCTGGTGCAGGCCCAAAGTTGTGACAAATACCGTGTTGCCCGCGAATTTTCCTATACAACATCCAGGCAAAGCGGCCCGGGGTGGGTCCTGGTGGGAGATGCCTTCGGCTTTATCGATCCCATCTACAGCTCCGGAGTCTATTTTGCATTGAAGTCAGGTGAGCTTGCAGCGGATGCAATCACGGCCGGACTGAAAAACAATGACTTATCTGCAGAACAATTGGGGAGCTGGATTCCCGGTTATGGCGATGGGACACAATGGATCAGAAAACTCGTCGATGCTTATTACGCTAACCCCTTTAGCTTCGGCCAGTTCCTAAAGAAACACCCGCAGTATACCGGCGCTCTAACCGATCTCTTAATCGGTCGTATTTTTCATGCAGAGGCCGGCCGTATTTTTGACGACCTGGATCCCGCCATCCAGGATGCTCTAAAAATGGATGAAAAACTCCATAATCCTAGCGATACAAGTAATCACTGATCTGCCCGGCATCACGGTGTTCTACCCAGCAAGGCAATCCACTGTCTTACAGTGGCATATCACAGCGGAAAATATTACACTGGTGGTTTGATACTGTTGGGTTATGCCCACGTTCCGAGTTATGCCTCTAGACACTGAAACTCAAAATGAACAAATCAACAGGTAAGTGGATCATCATCGGACTTGTTATCCTGTTGGTGATCCTGCACCAGGACAACTGGAATTGGGATAACAACACGCTGGTTTTTGGCTTTATTCCTATGGGTTTGTTCTATCACGCCTGTATCTCCATAGCAGCTTCTGCGACCTGGTGGCTAGCCACCAAAATAGCATGGCCCGGAGACGCCCCGACTCAGGAAATAGAACCTACTTCATCAGAAGCATCGTAGAAACTGTTCTCGGAAAAATATCATGACTCAACTAATTATTATCTCCATCTACATGCTTCTGCTGCTTGGGTTGGGTCTGTTTGCCAGTCGGATGTTCACTGGCTCTAAAAAAGACTATATGCTTGCCAGTCACTCGATTGGTCCCTTTCTGCTGTTAATGTCCCTGTTTGGTACGACCATGACCGCCTTCGCTTTAGTGGGTTCCAGTGGCGAAGCATTCAAAGAGGGAATCGGTGTCTATGGAATGCTGGCCTCTTCCAGTGGTATCATTCACTCTCTCTGTTTCTTTATTATTGGTGTAAAACTCTGGAAACTCGGTCATCAATACGGATACACAACCCAGATTCAGTACTTCCGGGATCGTCTGGATAACGATCGAATTGGACTTGTTCTGTTTCCCATTCTCGTTGGATTGGTGATTCCCTATCTCTTAATTGGAGTATTGGCCGGTGGAGTTGTAATCCAAAGTATGACTTCAGGGGCATTTCCGGAGATGTTTGCAACGGAATCCGTCGCGACCAATGGTGGAATTCCTCCCTGGTTGGGATCACTTGTAATTTGTCTTGTCGTTTTGTCATACGTTTTCTTTGGCGGGATGCGTGGTACAGCATGGGCAAATGCATTTCAAACCGTCATTTTCATGATTTTGGGTCTGGTGACTTTTTACCTGCTCGCTATGAAACTTGGTGGTGGCGAGACACTGATGGAAAGTTTGAAACATGCTGCCGAAACAGTGACCGCGGAGCATCACGACAAAGTTACCCGAAGTGATATGAGTAAAACGAAATTTTTTACTTATCTGCTGATCCCTTTGTCCGTTGGAATGTTCCCACACCTGTTCCAGCACTGGTTAACCGCCAAGAGTGCCGAGAGTTTCAAGTTGCCCGTCATCGCCCATCCAATTTTCATTATGATCGTCTGGGTGCCATGTGTCTTAATCGGAATTTGGGCGACCTCGTCACTGATTCCAGGGAAGCCTCCTATCCCTACGAATCCCAACGCCATTCTGCCATTTTTAGTTAAAACACAAGTGGGTGCGGTATTGGGTGGATTCCTGACCGCCGGGATTCTGGCAGCAATCATGTCTTCTTTAGACAGCCAGTTCTTATGTCTGGGCACCATGTTCACCACCGATATCGTTGGACATTACTTTGTTCAGGAGGACAAGCAGGATGATAAGAAAATGGTTTTGATTGCCCGTGGCTTTATTATTCTGATTGTTGCTGTCACCTATGGCCTGAGTCTCCTTCGACCTTCCAGTGTCTTTGCGATGGGTGTTTGGTGTTTTACCGGTTTTTCAGCGCTATTCCCATTAATTTTTGCTGCCGTCTATTGGAAACGTCTAACGGCAGCAGGAGCCTATGCCTCGATCATTGCAACGGCCTTATCCTGGCTATACTTCTTTAGTCAGGCTGAATGGGGCGGGAATCGCGCTTATTCGGTCAAGGTGGGTGGTTATGAAACCATGCCGGTCGTCTGGATATTCCTGTCTTCTTTAGTTGCCCTGGTTGTGGTCTCTCTGGCAACCAAACCTCCTTCCACAGAAACGCTATCACGATTCTTCAAGGTTACGGAAGAAACATCGTGATGTTCCGGGCCAAAAATCCGGGCAGAGTAGGCCATTTAGGCCTTGTCCCGGCTTAGAGGTCGTTTAGAATTGATGGTTTCCCTCCTCCATTCTCCACATGGGTGGGTAAGTCCAGGGGACTGGAACCGAGTCCCGGGGAGGTAACGAACGTATGGTAACCGTCAGACATCTGACGCGTTCAGGAGTAAAGATTCATGGCAGGTTTTGCAGGTAATAAAGCGCGTAAGCGCAGTAAAGTTCGAGCTCGGTCCCGTAAACGGGATCCTATCTTTGTCGATGGCGTCCGACCACGTCCTATGTTTGTGGACTACAAGGATGTTGAATTGCTTGAAAAACTCATCAACCGCCATGGTCGTATCGTTGGTCGCCGCAAGACCGGCTGTACTGCTGCTAGTCAACATGCCGTCTCACAAGCGGTCAAACGTGCACGTTTTATGGCTTTACTGCCCTACGAAGACGTCTGATATCCCCGCAGACGAGCGTCGTCCAAACCAGATCAATACAAGCACACGATCTTCGATAAGACCGTGTGTTTTTTTGTATCTGAACTTCCCCCGCAATCGACACTTCCAAACTATAATGCGAGCATGGCTGAAGTTTTTAAAACAACGAAACGTGTTGAATTCCGTGATACCGATGCCGCGGGGATCATGCATTTTTCAACCTATTTCACTTACATGGAAGAGGCTGAGCATGAATTGCTGCGCAGTCTCGGAGCCAGCGTCATCCAGCAAACGGGCGGTGAAACCCTAAGCTGGCCTCGCGTCGCAGCAACCGCGGAATATCATGGTGCGGTCCAGTTTGAAGATCTCATAGAAATTGAGGTTCGTATCCGCCGATTGGGAACGCGCAGCGTTACCTATCAGCACACCTTTTTGCTGGACGCCAAGCCGATTGCATCCGGCACAATCACTGCTGTCTGTTGTTGTATTGATCCGGAACAAGCTCTGAGTTCACGTGACATTCCCTCGCAATTACGGAACCAGCTCTCGCCGTACCTGGATCCAACGCTCGCCAAATAATCCTTCCTTTTATCCCCCAATCGTTATGCCCGCGTATCTACAGGACCTTACGATCCGCCTGGCTACTGCACTAAGCGAAGTCCCTGCGCCCACGCGTACCCGACACACCGAATGGATTTGGAATCAACAGCAAGCGGACGGTGGATTCACGGGACGCGAAGGTGGCAGCGACCTCTACTACTCCGCCTTTGCCCTGCGGACGCTCGCCATGACAGGCGAACTTTACGGGGAACGTGCAGACCAGATTGGTCATTTTCTGTCCTCCCGGCTAACCAGCCAGGAATCCATTGTCGATCTGGCATCCTTAATCTATGCGGCATCCCTGTTGGAAAATGCCGCCGGAATCCAGATCTTTGACCAGGCCCATTCGGGCTGGCAGGATCAATGCTCGGATTTCTTTGAAACCCTACGGCGGGATGATGGCGGGTATGCTCGTTCGGAGGCAGGGGGCAGTAGCAGCACGTACAACTCTTTTCTGGTCTTGTTATGTCGGCAGCTGATCGAAAGGCCCTTGCCGGCAGCAGATCAATTTGTGGAATTTGTCATGACTCAGGAGAGCCCGGAAGGTGGGTTCCGCGAAATTCAGGTTCAAAAACGCGGAGGAACCAATCCAACAGCAGCCGCTATTGGCATCCTCAAAATCATGGACGCCGTGGATGAAGCGGTATGCGAACGGACCGTGGCATTTCTTGCTGATATGCAGAACGACGAGGGGGGATTACGAGCAAATACCCGAATCCCGATCGCGGATATCCTGAGCTCTTTTACCGGGCTATTGACACTGCAGGACCTTGCCGCCGATACCGAAATCGATAAACAACGGCTTTTACGATATGCTCATAGTCTGGAACGATCAACCGGTGGATTTAACGGCGCTGCATGGGATCAGGAATGCGATGTCGAATATACGTTTTATGGTCTGGGAACGATCGCGCTGCTTCAACCCCATGCCAATCATTGAGCATGAACCCATTCAGAGATAGACTGGTAATATGGCTGAATTAATTGTCCAAAATCTGTCCAAGCATTATCCCACACGGGGTGAACCGCTGGTAATCCTTGAAAATCTGGATCTGAAATTGTCTGCCGGAGACAATGCCGCGATTGTGGGTCCCAGTGGTTCTGGAAAAAGTACGTTACTACATATTCTGGGTACGCTGGACACACCTACCAGTGGATCCGTTCTGCTGGATTCACAGGATCCTTTTGCGCTGGCTGAACAACCGCTGGCTGAATTTCGCAGCCAACGTATCGGCTTCATCTTTCAGGAACACCATTTGTTACCTCAACTCAGCGTACTGGAGAACATTCTCATACCTACGCTGGCAACGGGTAAACCAACGCCGGCCGATATGGAACGTGCCGAAGATTTGATTGCGCGAGTGGGATTAACGGACCGCAGTCACCATCGGCCCGCAGAACTTTCCGGAGGAGAACGGGAACGCGTCGCGGTTGCCCGAGCACTGATTCAACAACCGTCGTTACTGCTGGCTGATGAACCAACCGGGAATCTGGATAGTGACAATGCTCGACAAATTGGTGAATTGTTATTAGACGTACAGCGTCAGGAAGAAATGATTCTGGTCGTGGTCACTCACAGTACCGAACTCGCCAGCAAGCTGGACCAGAAATTTACATTAACCTCAGGCAAATTGACGCCCTTCTGAAACATGACGGATCGGATCAATTCATCATGAACACCCGACACTTTGTTCGACGTAGCCTGCTTCACCATTGGCGTATTAATCTTGCGGTCGGTCTGGGTGTTGCGGCAGCCACTGCCGTCCTCACCGGGGCTCTGCTGATCGGAGACAGTATGCGAGGCAGCCTCCGGGACCTTACACTCGGAAGACTCGGAACGATCGATGAACTGCTGGTCACGCAGCACTTTTTCCGTGAACAACTCGTAGATGAACTCCAGACAAACCCTGATTTCAAACAACATTATCACCGTGCCACTGGGGCGATCCTGTTTCCGCAGGGAACCTTACAGTTTCATTCGGACGTGCCAGCGCAAACCCCGGACTCGCATCAAAACAACGTCCATGTCGCCGGAAATGTTCTGCTTCTCGGAGTCCGGGAACTTTACTGGCAGTTCGACTTAACGGAACATTCAGGCAGTGTTCATCCCGGACAAAATGAAATCGTTCTCAATCAAACGCTTGCTGACGAATTGCAGGTGCAGGTGGGCGATCAGGTAACCCTGCGGCTTCCGGAAAACAAACAGGTCAGTGCCGATAGCCCACTGGGGAATAAAGACGATCGCATACATAGCATTCCACGATTAACTGTTTCGGCGATTATTCCTGCGAAAGGACTGGGAAGATTTTCACTCAACCCCTCACAGCAAACATCTCTCAATGCCTACCTCGACCTGGAAATGCTGCAACAGGAACTACGGCAGCGTGGCAACGTTAATGCGATTCTCGTATCATCCCGCCAGCAGGACCAACCTCCCGATGCCATCGGCAGCGAGGCACTACAGAAGGCACTGAAACCAACCATCGAGGACTATGGATTGTTGCTCAATGAAGTCGATCTCCAATATCAACGTAAGGAGCAAGACGGGCCGTCCAGTCAGGTGACGGTCTCCCGTTATTACAGTCTCTCGAGTGAGCGGATGATGCTGGCGGACGAATTCGTAGAATTGGCGAACACCGCAACTCAGAATCAAGCCCAGCCCGTACTGACCTATCTCGCAAATGCGCTCATGAAAGTTCCCAACGGGGAATCTCCAAAACCAGAAGGAGGTATGGTCACCGGCAAACGCGACGAAACAACCTACGGTACGATTGTCCCCTATTCGGTTGTTACCGCGGTGGACTCCAATGCGGCGTTAGGGCCTTTGACCAACCGTAAAGGGGAACCGATCCTTGTTGGGGATCAGGAAGTCGTCATTTCCGACTGGCTGGCAAATGACCTGCAAATGGAGAGGGGTGACTGGTTGCGTATTGATTATTTCCAACCGGAAACAACCCATGGAAATACCGAAGAGTATTTCATCGATTTACAGGTCGTGGACATCCTTCCTCTAACCAGTCCCTCCCGTCCGTTTTCGCGACGTAAGAAAGCGGTCTTTGAAAGCCCGCCAACCCTGATTACCGATCCTGATCTGACCCCTGCAGTCCCTGGCGTCACCGATCAGGAT
>JAYZPA010000025.1:0-8112 GCA_036150515.1 Planctomycetota bacterium | reverse complement strand
ATGGAAGAAAACATCATACCGAGAGTCGGCATATCTTGTCCCGGGATAATCATAACGATTAAGCCGGGCAGTGCGCCGAAAAACAGCCAGAAGAACAGTGCCATTGGATGAAACGTTGCGCAGGCATTTTCGCCCAGAGGTACGGCAAGCGGTTCTCCTTCGCGAATCCCCGAGGCAACTTCTGAATAGAGCCGTTCAAACATGCCATTGCCGGCTGTATCGCGACAGATGGTCAGGGCTTCGAGGATAGGTACACCGGAGGCGATCAGGGTTGCCAGCGTTCGGGTGGTTCTGGCCATACAGTTTTTTTCAACGAGTTTTCCGATAACCGGAATTTGGAGCATGAACAGGTCCCAGCCGACGCGTCCGTAATTGAACTGCCTGAGCAAAACCACAAAAATGACGAGTCCTATTGGGATCAGGAAGAAGAGGAACCAGAGTTTAAATATTGCATGGGAAATGGCGATCAACAGCACGGTGGGTGGTGGCAGGGGGAGTTCGAATTCGACAAACATTTCTTCGAACGTAGGAACAATCATGATCATAATAAACGCCAGGATAGCGATGGCGACGATGATCACAATCACCGGATAGATCATCGCGCCGATCACCTTGCGCCGCAGCGACATGGACCGTTCTTTAAATTCAGCGAGTCTTTGCAGAATGATTTCCAGTGCCCCGCCCGCCTCACCCGCTTTGATCATATTGATATAAAGGCGGTCAAACATGCGAGGGCATTTCGCCATGGCCTCGGACAAGGTATCCCCGGATTCAATATAATCACAGGTATCGATAATGGAATTTTTGAGTTTTCCACCTTTTTGTTGTTCTTCGAGGATTTGCAGGCTTCGCAGAATGGGGAGCCCGGCATCCTGCAGGATCGAGAGTTGTCTGGTAAAGGTCGTGAGGTGTTTCATCCCCCCGCCGCCGAGTGCCAGCGATTTCTTTCGTTTACCGCTACCCACTGTGGTTTGTGCGGCACTGCGTTTAACCGAGAGCTTGGTAACAAAATATCCCATCTGACGAATGGTCGTATGTGCGTCATCTTCGGTAGGCGCATCGACAACGTCTTTAATGACCTGTCCGGTGGGATCGAGAGCTTCGAATTGATACGTTGGCATATTGTTACTCGGTTATTTACTGCGACTTTCGCTGGAATTCCATTGTCTTATTCTATGCATTACCGGGAACCGGGGACAATAAAATTGTTTCCCTGAACCCTGCTTCCTAGACATCCATAATGGTTTCTCGGATTACTTCTTCGGCGGTGGTCACTCCCTCCCACATGGTCTGCATCCCGGCGGCTCTGAGTGTCACCATCCCGTAATGTTCGGCTTTTTTTCGTAGGTCATCGGTCGAAGCATTGGACATAATTAGCTCACGAATGTCATCATTCATGATCATCAATTCAAACAAACCGACCCGTCCCCGGTAACCGGTGTTATTACAATGGTCACATCCGCTTCCCCGGTACAGAACCCGTTCCTTAAGGTCTTCCGGGCTTAGGTCGAGTTGAGCAATTAATTCTTCGGTGGCTTCGACTTCCTCGCGACAGTGATTACAAATGCGTCGGACGAGTCGTTGTGCCAAAATGGCTTCGACCGTCGCGGTAATCATAAAAGTGGGAATTCCCATATCCTTCATACGTGTGATGGTGCCGGGGGCATCATTGGTATGCAGGGTACTGAACACGAGGTGGCCTGTGAGTGAAGCCTGAACGGCAATTTCACCGGTTTCCAGATCCCGAATTTCGCCGACCAGAATCTTGTCCGGATCCTGACGCAGGATGGCCCGCAGACAGGATGCAAATGTAACTCCGACGTCCGTATTGATGGGGACTTGAACGATGCCATCAATATCGTATTCGACCGGGTCTTCGGTTGTGATGATCTTGTCTTCGATTTGGTTGAGTTCTGAGAGTGCAGAATAGAGAGTGGTTGTTTTTCCCGATCCGGTGGGGCCGGTAACCAGCACGATGCCATTTGGTTTTTCGATCACTTTGCGGAAGGCCTGAATGATTTCCTCATCCATTCCGACATTCTCCAGTTCCAGAGAAACAACACTTCGGTCCAGTACCCGCATGACCACGGATTCACCGAACATGGTGGGTAGGACGCTGACGCGCAAGTCGACTGGGTGTCCGCCAACGACCAGTTCAATTCGACCATCCTGAGGTAACCGTCGTTCGGCAATATCCAGACTGGCCATTACTTTAATGCGTGTGGTAATTGCAAACGCAAGGTGTCGTGGGGGGGGAACCATTTCGTACAAGACACCATCGGCCTTGATACGAATTCTGAATTCATCTTCAAAGGGCTCAAAGTGGACATCGGATGCATGGTCTTTAATTGCCAGTAACAGTACCATATTGAGCAGTTTCCGCACCGGAGCACTATCGGCTAATGCTTCGGCCCCTGTCAGGTCAATCGGACCGCTGGCCAGTGCTTCAATCTGCTCCTTAAGCTCCATGTCCTCTTCCAAATCAGCAACAATCCGCTCGATGGTCTCCCGTTTGGAGTCGTAAAACTCCTCGAGCATATTATCGATTTCCATGTCGGTGCAAACGACCAGTTGAATATCCCGTCCCAAAAAGGTACGTAATTCATCGGCGACCGTGATATTTTCCGGTTGGGACGTGGCAACCGTGAGCAGATTATCCGCCAGTTGCACCGGCACGACCCGATACATTTGTGCCATCGTTTCGCTGATTTCCTGCAAGACCTCTTCGGCGATGGTAATCTCGCCCAGATCCACGATTTGCAGGTCGAATTGCTCGGCGAGTCCCTGCACAAGTTGTGTGTCGACGACCAGACCCATATCTTCGGCAACTTTCCCGATTTTCATACCGGGCTGTTGTGCCTGTTCTTCAACCAGCATCTCCAGCTGGTCTTCGTCAATGAATCCCATATCCACCAGAATTTGGCCAAGTTGTCGTGCCATCGTGTTGCTCGTTTGGGTTTAAAAAAGGTATTTCAAAATATTATAAGGATCGGAAAATTCAAATATTACGCGGGAGTCGGAGCACCTTCGGTTGTTTCGCTCTGACCGTGTTGTGCCGCTACAATCCGCTTGGCCAGTTCATCGGGTCGGTGTGCCTTTTGTAGTAAATCGTTGACGGCAACGACTTGGTTTTGCCACAGCTCAAACAGCGCATCGTCCATCAGTTGCATGCCGTATTTGGCACCGGTCTGAATGGCAGAATTGATTCGGAAGGTTTTGTTTTCGCGGATCAGATTGGCAATGGCCGGTGTCACCAGCAACGTTTCATAGGCAGCAACACGCCCACCACTGATCTTAGGGAGCAGGGTCTGAGCCAGGACGCCGATAATGGAAGTGGAGAGCTGGGTCCGGATTTGATCCTGAAGATTCCCCGGGAAGGCATCAATAATACGGTTAATGGTTCCCTGAGCACTGTTGGTATGCAACGTACCAAAGACGATATGCCCGGTCTCCGCTGCTGTAATTGCCGCTTCAATCGTTTCCAGGTCACGCATTTCACCAACCAGAATCACATCGGGATCCTGCCGCAATGCACGGCGTATCGCATCGGAAAACGAAGGGGTATCGACCCCGATCTCGCGTTGATTGACGGTTGATTTGATGTGTTCGTGGTAAAACTCGATTGGATCTTCAATGGTAATGATGTGGTGATCCACCGTTTCATTGAGATAATTAACCAGGCTGGCCAGTGTAGTGCTCTTACCTGATCCGGTTGGGCCGGTTACCAAAAACAGCCCGCGGGGACGATTTACGCACTGGATGATGGCATCGGTCAGTCCGAGTTGTTCGGGAGTCAGTTTATCGTTCGGGATTTGCCTGAGGACCATGGCAATGTTTCCGCGCTGCTTGAAAACGGAAACCCGAAATCTTGCTTCATCCCCAAACGCAAATCCAAAGTCGGCGGAACCCTGTTCCTGTAATTCCCGCTGGCAACGATCCGGGGTGATACTCTTCATTAACGAAACGGTGTCGTCGGCATCAAGCACTTTGGTTTCGAGTTTACGCATTCGGCCATGCAATCGGAAGACCGGGGGTTGGCCAACGGTAATATGAATATCACTTGCTCCCTGTTTCACACAGGCGCTCAACAGCTTATCGATAAGAATAGTTGCCATGATAAATAATCTTTTTTATAGGAGAAGGATGAAAAAAACGGGTTTGAAAACGAGACTAGTCGTCCTGTTCCGTACGTTTCGTAACTCGAAAAACTTCCTCTAATGTAGTAATCCCATCAAATAATTTTAACAGCCCATCCTGAAACAGTGTGGTCATGCCTTCGGCAATGGCAACGTCGCGAATCTGGGAGGTGGAAGCATTCTGGAAAATAAGCTCCCGGATCGTTGGTGTCAGCCGCATAATTTCATAAACGGCAATTCGTCCCCGGTAACCAGACCGGTTACAGTGGTTGCAGCCTTCGCCTTTCATGATTTTCGCTCCTTCGAGCATCTCCGCTGTGATTCCGGCCTGTTCCAGGACCTCCGCAGAGTACTCGTGCGGTTGTTTGCAGCGATCGCAGGTAACCCGCACAAGCCGTTGAGCTAAAATGGCGATGACGCTGGAGGCAACCAAATAACCGGGTACCCCAATATCGGTAAGACGGCTAATCGCACTCGGCGCGTCATTCGTGTGCAGCGTGCTGAAGACCAGGTGGCCGGTCAGCGAGGCTTGAATGCCCATCGACGCAGTTTCATGGTCACGCATTTCCCCCACTAAAATGATGTTCGGTGCCTGCCGTAACATGGACTTAATAATGCGGGCAAAATCCAAACCAATGTCGTGGCGGACTTCGGTTTGATTGATGCCGGGCAAATAATATTCCACCGGCTCCTCGGCCGTGATGATTTTACGGTCCGGGCGATTCATGGCATTCAAAGCAGCATAGAGCGTTGTGGTTTTCCCTGATCCGGTCGGACCGGTAACCAGTACAATCCCGTTGGGTCGCTTGATCAGTTCCGTAAATGTGCGAAAATCCTTTTCTCCTAATCCGAGCTGCCGCACACCAATCTTAATGTTGTCCGGATCCAATAAACGCATCACCACACTCTGGCCATGATTGGTCGGCAGTACGCTTACTCGTAAGTCCAGCGTCTTCCCGCCGGCAGTAATCTTGATGCGGCCGTCCTGAGGCCGGCGACGTTCGGCAATGTCCATCCTGCCCAGAATTTTTACTCGGGAAAGTATGGCGCCCAGCAGACGCCGTGGCGGACTGTCCCGTTCAATCAGACGGCCGTCAATGCGGTAGCGTATCCGAATGCGATCCTCAAACGGCTCAATGTGAATGTCCGATGCTCGTAACTGAACCGCTTCCGATATCATGAGGTGAACCAGACGAACAATCGGACCGGAACTGTCGTCTTCCTCACCCATTGCCTCAGAACTGTCTTCGGTCTCCGTAAAGTCAATCGCCGTGTCCGTAAACTCCTGTAACATCGAGTCAGCAGATTCGCCGTCAATCTGACCGTAGTAACGGTTGATCGACTCAAGGATGTTCTCGCGGGGTGCTAAGGCGATTTGGATTTGACGGTTGAGGATGAAACGCAATTTTTCAATCGTCTCAACATCGAGTGGATCTGTCAGTAATACTTTTAATGCATCGCCTTCCAGACTTAACGGTAACGTCGCATTTTCACGGGCAATCGTCTCAGGCACCAACTCGATAATCTCTTCCGGAATCTTGTATTCATCCAGATTTACGTAGTCCAGCTGGTGATGCTCGGCCATTGCCCGGCACACATCCGAGGCCGTTACATAATTCAGTGAAATCAGTGCTTCACCCAGGCCAATATTGTTGGTCCGCGATAATTGATCCGCTTCGGTGACCTGATCCGGACTAATGACGCTGCGTCTGAGCAGAACGTCGACAAATTCGCTTGCTTGTGATGCCATAGGTTATCCGCAAGTGTTCCTGAGGTGTATTAACGAACCAATTGTTTCCAATCGGAATCAAATACGTGTTCTCTAATTACGGTAAAACACGCCTGTTTTGTTACTAAATCGTCTTTCAAATGCCGTTTTGAAGCATGGATTGAACCTACGCCTGACCGATGGCATCAATCTAACTCGGTTTCCCAGCGAGTATGCTCTTTAAATCGGCTGTTTTCGTTCCGAATAGATAAGTAAAATGTGAGTCCTATCACAATATATATGATGATTCACACGCCTACAGCTTGTCAATTGATTCATTGCGATTTAAAGGTTTCGGTTGTTTACTACAAAAGGTCGGTTATCCATGGTATTGATACAGTGCACTTTGGGGTTACGGAGGGTCATTTGACGGGAAAAGCGGGTTTGTTTCAATCACGCGGATCTGTTTTCGCAATCGTTTTGCCAGCCGCCGTAACCCCCGGTTATTTTCTGGATTTTGAGATACTTGCAACTGATGGGACCGTTGTTCCAGTAAAAGGCTGGTGTGGCGAAGGGCACGCACCAGTGGATCTGCACCAGGGACGGTAGGCCACCGTAAGACAGAATCAGTTTGTGTCCGTATTTCAGGTGAATCTGTCACGTTAGTCTGGATTTGCTGTGAGTATTGGTAGAGTGCTTCGCGAAACTCTACTTCGGTTTGAAGTGGCTCTTTTTCGAGGAAGGACCCACTCAATGAGGATCCTATTTTTTTTCTTAACCGTATGATTTGTTCAATTTGATTTGGCGTAAGTTGATTTTCAGACGGATCCCCTTCCACCTGGATCGGAATCGGTGGTTCGGCCGCGAATGAGGAATTGGTGAACATCACTCCGATCACGATGGTCATTAAAATCCGCTTCATGGTTTACCTTCCCATCAAACTAGCTTGCAATTGGTTGCGGCAATTATAGAAGGGATCGCTAATTTAGGGCAATGCAGTCTCTGATTCAGCGAGGTGCAGTCTGTAGAACCCGGCTGATTTTTCTACCTGTCACACTCAGTGGAATCGTTTCAAGCTCATCAGGATGAATCCACTGCCGTGTTTGTTCATGACGTGTTTGATCACGTTGTAGTTTGGCCGAGAAGCAGTTTAGTGTGATCCGGTATTTGGTCACGCCGTGTCGGATGCGAGTCAGAAGTTCGAGTTGTTCAACACGAACCTTTGCCAGTTTGCGGGTGTGGGCGACGATTTTATTTTCTTCGCGGGGTGTTAGTTGGTCGGTGGTTTGAATATCCATGGCAAACCGTGGAAAATCCCAAAGTCCGGCCCACCGTTCATCGGCCTGACATTGCCTCAGTAGTATGCGATTTCCGTCACGGTGTCTTACGACAACCGCCACTTCCTGTACCTGCTGATACTGCATTTTCTTTTTCGGACGCGGGATCCGGTCCGAGGACTGATCAAAACAGGTCGGGCACAGCTTTTGCAGCGGGCAATGATCGCAATCAGGTGTTTTGGGAGTACAGACGAGGCTGCCTAATTCCATCAAAGCCTGATTGAATTCGCTGAGATGTCGGTGCGGCAGGATCCACTGAGCGAATTCCCAGAACCGGTCCTGCGATGCGGTTTTTGTCACATCCTCTTCCCAATGAAGCAGTCGGGCATAGAGTCGGGTGGTATTGGCTTCAACGATGGGAAGCCGTTGCTGCAGTGCGATGGAGAGGATTGCCCCCGCTGTGTAGCGGCCGATACCGGGCAGCTTCAGCACTTCTTCATAGGTCGTTGGAAAAACACCTCCATGCTGTTCGCAAACAATCTGCGCAGCCTGGTGGAGTTGACGAGCGCGTCGGTAATAACCCAGTCCTTCCCAGCAACGCAATACTTGCTGTTCCGCTGCTTTGGCGAGTGTGGTTACATCCGGGAATTGCTCTAAAAAACGTGGATAATACTCAACCACCGTCGCCACCTGTGTCTGTTGCAGCATGATTTCGCTGATCCAGGTTCGGTAGGGATCCGATGCCGGTCTCCATGGCAGATCCCGCGCGTGGGAGCGGTACCACCGTAACAGTTGCCGTCGCAGTGTTTGTCGCCAGCGGTTGCCGGAAAGGCCGTTCGAATTTTCCCCGGGCTGGAGGTGCGGTGACAGGTCGATTAGTGCCACCCCGCCATGATCTTGATATGCGTCTTGAGCTTATGATTGTCCGTCAGGTAGGTTCGCTGGGTCGAAACCAGGAAAGCAAACAACTTTTGAATCATCGCATCCCGCA
>JAYZPA010000024.1:0-56340 GCA_036150515.1 Planctomycetota bacterium | reverse complement strand
AGATAGTTCCAGCAAGATACAATTTAAAGTTTCACGGATTACCACGGCAGAGATTATTGCTGGAAAGCTGGATGAATTTGATGTGCTCATCCACCCGGGTGGAAGTGGCAGCAAGCAGGGTAATGATTTGGGAGAAGATGGACGCCAGCAGGTGCGACAGTTCGTCAGCCAGGGTGGCGGATTTCTGGGAGTCTGTGCCGGAGCCTATTTGGCAACGAATGACTATACCTGGTCGCTGAATCTCATTGATGCTAAGGTGGTTGATCGCAAACATTGGGCCCGGGGTAACGGCACGGTGCAACTGGAACTGTCAGCATCTGGACAGGACCTCTTTAAAGCTAAATCCAGTGAGCTGAACATTTTTTACGGTCAGGGGCCATTACTGGGTCGCCGGGAATGGGATGATCCAAAAACGCCTGACTATGAGAGCCTAGCCATCTATGGATCCGAGATTGCCAAGAACGGGGCTCCCAATGGAATCATGAAGGGCACATCAGCGGCGGTTCGCTGCGAATACGGCAAGGGCCGGGTCTTTTGTTTTAGCCCGCACCCCGAACTCACTGACGGACTCCACTATTTAATTCCCACGGTTGTCCAGTGGTTGAAAGAATAGATTTTAAAGAAGATCTAAAACAGGTAATTTCTTTACCGTGGCTGAAGATCTGGATGGCAGGATTTGCCACGGGTCTGATGGTGGCGTTGTTGAGTCTGGTGGTTGAATTACCGGGGATCCTGGAAGAGGGGATTCTTGATCTGATCAACGACGGTGATCTCCTGTCCGGAGAAGATCCCAAGCATATTTTTCTTGGTACCGTGCTGGTCTTTCTGCTGATCAGCGTTATGACAAGTTTTGTTTTAACGGCATTTGTGCTGATTAATGGCAGCAAGACAGTGCAGTTCTTGTTTGTGTGGAGTTTAGTGCTGTCGGGCTACTTTGCATTAATATTTTTTTCCCTGAGCATGGTTGGTATTGTTGTGTTGAGTGTGTGCAGCGCGTTGTTTGAAGGGGAATGGGGATTGCTAATGCTTGCTGCCGTCTGCGTTTATCCCGCCTATCTCTCGGTTAAGGCCGGTTATTATTGTATTGTCAAAATTCCCAAAGTTTCAGATTGGATTTATAAAAGCCTGGCGAAAACAGGTTGAACCTCTGAAATCTGATCGTATTGGTCTTATCAGGGGTTACCGGCTGCGTGCCCCGAGGGCTTCATTGTTTTTACTTTTCCCTGTATAGAAGCTTGCTATAATGTAACTAGAGAATTCGCTGATTGATTGTAAGTATTCGAGGGTGGTTGCCATGAATAACCGTATTCTGTATTCGTTGATGCTGGTGGGCATCAGTTTTGTAATATCGCGACCGGCAAGTTTGGCGGATGATGATTTGAATCAGGTAAAAGCGACGGCGCTGACCGTCGATGTATTGAAAATCTACGGGAAAATTCAAATTGTGAATTCGTTCCCCGATTACAAAGTTCAGGTTGTGAATTCGTTTCCGGACTTGAAAGTTCAGGTTGTGAATTCGTTTCCCGACAAACCGGGGAAATGGCAGATGGTCAATTCGTTCCCGGATTATAAGATTCAAATTGTGAATTCATTTCCGGATTTCAAAATTCAATACGTCAATTCATTTCCTGGCAAACCTTAAATGGCTTGATGGGCCCCGATCAAAATTGGGTTCTGAAAGGTTAGGTTCTGGATCTCGGTTTGATTCCGTTGCGTCACAGGAGGCGGATGATGTTCTCTTTCAGGTTCGCTACCCGATACGTTGTGATTTTGAGCTGGCTGTTGGCTTTGTCTGGTCTTGATGGCGCCGCTGCGGAGTTCGGAATGGGGCGGCGTACGACATTTACCCTATGGCAACTACCTTCTCAGACGGCTTCTCAGAACATGTCCTATGTTCTGCGGACGCATCGGGGTCGTATTCTTGTTATTGACGGTGGAAATAAGGGTGATGCTGAGTATCTGCGGGGATTTCTTGCTCCGTTGGGCAACCGTGTCGCTGCCTGGTTTGTTTCACATCCGCATCCGGATCATGTCGATGCGCTCACCGTTTTGCTCAAGGCCCCGGGATCGCTGAGAATTGAGCACATCTATGGTTCGATACCTGCAGAATCCTGGATTATGCAGCATGAGCCCAAACCAGCAACCCACCTAAACTCCGTCCGGGAATTTAACCGGGCCGTTGCTGGTCGCGGCCTGAAAGTGGAGGAATTATCGCTGGGACAGAGATTCAACATGGACGGGATCAAAATCGAAATCATGGGGATTAAGAATCCGGAGATTACAGGAAACGCAATCAATAACTCAAGCATCGTGATGCGGGCTTCGGACCGGCACAAATCAGTCTTGTTTTTGGGTGATTTGGGTGTGGAGGGAGGGCGTAAACTGCTGACCACCCGTTTTGCCAGGGGGCTCCAGTCGGATTATGTGCAAATGGCCCATCACGGTCAGGCAGGTGTTGATATGGATTTTTATCGTGCTGTGCAGCCTCGCTTCTGTTTATGGCCCACTCCGGATTGGTTGTATGATAACGATTCAGGGGTCGGGAAAGGGTCAGGACCCTGGGCGACGCTGACCGTGCGCCAATGGATGGATGAACTGAATGTCGAAGGCCATTTTGTATCGGCCTATGGTCTGGATCGCATCGACTAGGTGATTCCCTGCAGGGGCATGGAAAAATCATTAGTCACGAACGCGAATGTCACGTGCGAATGGACCCGCGGATCGATGGAAAAAATCGATCTGTACGGACAGGCCCGGTTTTAGATCGCTGAGTGGGCGGCTGATTGAATTGAGAAATAACTCGGTGTACTCACTGGTTTGAAATTCTATGATTTCCTCCTGAGGTGTCTTCACAATGAATGTTCCATCGGCCCTATCCATGGACTGAACGACACCGGTAATGGATTTTGGCTTTGCTGTTTGAAATGGGCCGGTCGGTTCGATCCGTCCGCGAATCCAACCAGCCCGTCGGTTGAGCTGTCGATAGATCGTATAGTGTTGAGTTATGGGAATACAGAACGCAGGATGATCGGAACAACCGAAATAGTCGACGGTTAAACGAATAGGTTTGTCGGTCGTCCACCCCTGGACATCGATAAGGAATTCCCGCGGGTCAATATCTGCTTCCGCAGAGACTTGAGGGCCATCAAGCGTGTCAGGCATACGAACCCCGGGTGGCAGATCAAATTCAATATGAATTGGCTTGGTGAGGTTGTTCCAGTGGACTTGATAGATGGGGTCAAGGTGAAAACCGACATAGAGTTTTCCCGTTCCGGATTCAAACAGAGATTGATCGGTGTCTGCCCGGAGTTTTGCATATAACGGTGGATCCCCCGGCTTGATGGTGGGTTTGCTGACCAGAGGGATCATGGCCTGTGGGACTTTGATTCTTTTGACCACACCGTCAGGCGCGGATTTCAGTCGGGGAAAAATGATCAGGTTCAGGGAATGGGGATCGGTTGGATTTTCCACCGGGCCGACAAGTTCTTCGAGGTCCTTCCGAAGCTGCTGTGGGTCGCCCCAGGTTCGTTTACGGACAATGCGACCGGCAGGGGAAATGATGAATTCCGAGGTTGGAGCATTTCCCAGTGCGTGCATTACATCGTTCGTCATGGTATCGCAAAGCCAGGGGATACTACCGCCGATTCGATTTTCCGCTTCGTGAACATGCATCAATCTTTCGTCAATCGTTTCCGGTTGGATGTATTGTTCGGACTCCGGATGGGCTAACGCTTTGTAGATGTAGTAAAACTGAACGCCTTTGGGCGAGTAGTCTCGTGCGATCGCCTCCAAACTGGGGACTCTTCTTAAGAATGGTGGTCACGTTAGGCAGCCAAAGACAAGTACCGTGTGTTGGCCTTTGAGGTTGCGGAGGCGAAATTTATTCCCGCCGGCATCATAGAGCGAGAGATTCGGGAGCCTGGCTCCCAGGGGCGGTGAGGTTTCATTAAAAATGCGATCGAGTCGTTCCAATAGACGCTCACCCGCGGGTGGAGATGGATCCAAACGCTGAGCAGTCAGTCCTTGAGATGTGAAAAGGAGCAGGGGTAAGGCAAAGATCTGAACGATTCGCAACATCATCGTACTCCGGAAGAATCAGAACAGTTTCATTCTGTAAAATAAGTGATTTGGATCGTTTTATTGTATCGCATGGTATGGCCGTGTAGTCGTTGCGGATTCAATTTGTTCCGATTCAACGTGGATATCCTCATGAAGTTTGTGGCAGGTTTGATTTTGTTGGAACCGGGTCGCTCCCGACTGATGGAAGCGTTATCTATGGATTATAATCAAGTTTCAATAGTAGAAAGTGGGATTGTCGATTCTGCATTTTTAACGTGTAAGCGAAAGTGAAGTCACCATGCGATTTAAATATGGTCTGATGGTTATCTGTGTTTTTAGCCTGCTGAGGCCGGCCGTTTCGCTGGCTGCGGAAAGACCCAACATTCTTTGGATTTTTCAGGAAGACACGTCACCCTGGATGGGCTGTTATGGCAGTACCGTTAACGACGACTGGACGCCTCGCATCGATCAGATGGCCGCCGAGGGTGTACGGTTTACCCGAGCGTTTGTCCCCTTTCCTGTTTGTTCACCCTGTCGGTCTTCGATGGCTGTGGGCGCGAATGCGATTCGCTTTGGTGCTCATGAACATCGTTCGCGACGAGGGCCAACCAAAACGTATTTGCCCGGGGGAATCAAGACGATTGCTGAACTGATGCGTGAAGCGGGTTATTTTACGTTTAATGTGGGTAAGACGGATTACAACTTTTCTGAAGCGGGTAATGGAATCTATTCGAAAATATCTGCTGAAAATACCCGAACACCGTGGCGTGAATGTGCCGAGGGTCAGAACTTCTTTGGTCAAATTCAACTTAAAGGTGGAAAGACAAATACGAGAAACTGGCCGGCCGCCAAGAGAACGAATCCCGAAGATGTCACGGTTCCGGCCGACTATCCCCAGACTCCTTTGTATCGACAGGTGGTCGCTCAACACCATGATGCCATCCGTAGTGATGACGGCGTGATTGGTGGTATTCTGGATCGTCTCAAAGCCGATGAGCTATTGGACTCGACGATCGTTGTCTATTTTTCGGATCATGGCGCAAATCATCTGGTTCGGCATAAGCAAATGCCGACCGAAGGTGGATTGCATGTTCCTTTTATCGTGTGGGGTCCCCGAAAGTGGATACGTGAGCCAGGCACCGTCCGAACGGATCTGATCAGTACGCTTGATTTGACAGCCACTTCGCTGGCATGGGCGGGGATTACGATCCCGGATTGGGTGGAAGGTCAGGATCTTTTTTCCGAATCGTTCCAACCACGCACCTTTGTTGCCAGTGCTAAGGATCGTCTCGATCATACGATTGATCGTGTACGAACGATACGAACCGAACAGTATCGTTATACGCGGAACTATTTTCTGGACCGGGTACTACTCCAACCCCAATACCGTGACCCTCAGCCCTATCTTAAGGCACTGCGAAGTGCCTATGCGGAGGGTACTCTGGCCCCGAAACTAGCCGAGATCTATTTTGGTGAACGTGCTGCCGAGGAACTGTACGATGTTGTCAAGGATCCGGCACAGGTTCACAATTTGGCCGGGGATCCGGATTTCGCTGATGTTTTACAGCAGCATCGATCCCTGCTGGATTCGTGGCTGGCAAAAGGGGATCTGGGCGCCACCGATGAGCCGGATCAGGAATTGGCGAGTAACGGGCAAAACAGCAAATGGGGCGTCGGCGTCAATTATCAGTATGAGCGGATTCGCGAGGACACCGATGGCGATGGTCTGTCGGATAAATGGGAGACAGTAAACCAGCGAGATCCGAACGATGGAAAGCTGCTTTTTACATTTGACTGTGGTGGCTGGCAAACCGAAGGCTGGCAGGCAGATGGTAAGGTTACGAATATTGCAGGATATCAGGGATTTCTGGACTTTGAGTTACTTTCCGGCGAAGCGGCACTGACGCGAACGGGGTTAAAGCTGGAAGCGGATCGAAATCCGGGATCGCTGGTCATTCGGATGCGCAGCGATGTAAAGACGCGACTGACGGTATCTGCCAATGGTAATCTCGTGGGCAAAGTTGTGATTGAATCCGGAAACAAATATTCGGAGTATAAGATTCCGCTTTCCGATTCATCGTGGACCGGAATCATTACCAATCTGGAGCTTGATTTATCCAGCAAGCCGGGGACCACCGTGGCCATCGACTGGATCCGTATCGACAGATGATTTCCCGGGATGTGTTTTCGCATGGACGCATGGCGGACGGTACCGGGAAATGACGGTCACTGTGGCAGCGGTTTTCCAGCGAATTTAGCCGGAACCGTACCATCGCCGGTGAGTTTACCGGTGAGAATCCAGCTGAGATTGAATCGGGCAACGGTTGACCCTCCCTGAGGTCCGCCTTCGAAATTCAAATAAATCCAACCTTCCGTTGGAGTGCCGGGACGGCCCGATGTGAGTGACGAGTACGCATGTCTTCCTTCGTAGACAAGTCGTTTGATAGGCCATGTCCGACCACCATCAAAACTCGCCCAGACCGTGCCATGATCACGCCCTGTAGGACTGTCGCAATTACTGTAAATCAGAATGTCATGACCTTCAACGGCGAGTCGTGTGAGCCCGCCCATACAACCATAGTTGCTGTTTTGAGGGCCATCGGGAAGTGCTTTGCAGAACGTGAGTTCTTTCCAGGTCGCTCCGCCATCCTGACTGATAGCGGTCCAGCGTCGTAATGGACTTTCACCTTCCGGTGCCCAGTGACGGCGGGAATTGTAGTAAAGGGTTCCGTCGGATAACTCAGCAATCGTCGCTTCCCCTGTGCCGTTTGCCGGAAAAGGCTCACTGGTTTGCCAGGTTTTGCCACCATCATCACTGTAGATGGCGTTGGTAAAATGTTTTGGCCAGAGTGAGCGGTCATTCTTGCCGGCGTAGTACCGCGAAGGGCGAATGAGACGGCCTTGATATTGACTGTGTTGTAAGGTGATCCCATGTTCGTTCATATGCATGGAGGGCATATTTCCCTGAGAATCCGGCTTGATGGTGGTCTTTTGTTCTGTCCATGTTTTTCCGTCGTCCTGACTACGAAACACGTGAAGCGGCGCGGGAGGATGATGATCTTCCACAAACGCCAGAATGTCACCGCTGGATTCATCAACGGTCAAGCCACCACACTGAAATCCGGGTTTGCGAATCGTCATGGGGGCTTGCCATGTCTTTCCGCCATCTTCACTGCGTCGAGCTTGAACCGATTGAGTTCCCCAGGTCACAATCAGCGTACCCTTGAGCGTAACCACAATATTAGGGAAGCGTTCCCCCTGAAAAACCGTATTCATTTCAAGCTGTGGTTTTCTCAGATGGGGTGTCAAAGGACCTTCCAGAGTATCTTTGCCCTGCAGCGTACCGGACGCCAGACCTATCGTGATAAGAAGAAGAGTCAATGGTGCAGGAAAATACCGCATGGGATCTCATTTCTGTTTTGAATTCGTTATTTGGATACAAGCCACCGCTGATTATTTTAGCAACGTCCGTCGTGAGATTCTAGTTTGCACGAGCTGACATCCATCGACGGATGATTTCCAAACGGGTAATCAAATCGTGCTTACTTGCCAAGCAAATAAGCAAGTAGGTCAAGAATTTCCTGTTTCTCGAGGACGTCGACCAGGCCTTTGGGCATGGAAGAGACGGGAGAAATACGACGATCCACAATCGCCTGCTTGGAGAAAGAAACGACCTTGTGCGGGGCGAGTGGATCGGGAATCAACTCAATATTAGGTGAGCGAAAATCGGTTACGAGTGTGTGACCACTGAATATACGACCGTCGGACAACTCGAACGTGGTGCTGGCATATTTTTGCGAGATGACGGCTGAGGGTTTGAGAATCGACGTCAGCAGATCCCGAGCCGAGTAGCGACCTGCCGCGGTTGTGAGATCCGGCCCCCGGACACCTCCTTCGGTGCCCATGCGATGACAAACCACACAGCGAGCGGTGGCAAACATTTTCTTGCCCCGTTGTGGGTCACGATTCTTTGCCAATTCCTGTGGCAGATTCTGGAAATCCTGCATGGTCCATTGTTTTACGATGGTCGAGCGGGCCGGTGGAAGTTCCGGAAGGGCCTGAGTGGTTTGCTTGCTAAACCGCTGTTTCCATGAGTCATGAACCTCCTCAGGTAGGTTGGCGAGTGCGGCTTCGCGGATCAGGCGGCGAAATGTCGGCATCCCTTCTCCTGCTTCGAACGAATCCATATCGAGCAGTCCGGCAAAATACCGCTCACGCAATTCAGCGGTCCAGCCCAGCGTTTGGGTTGACAGAATAAATAGCCAGTGCACCTGCTGACGCTGGTTGTTCGTGTTGCGGCTTTCCTCAAGAAGTTCAACCGCTTTGGGAACCAGCCAACCGTTATCACGTTTGGACAGTAAATGACTTGTTTTCTGGGTCAGAGGAAAATGATCGGACGGAAATATTTGGCGTAGTTCGTGAAACAGAGGATCCCATTTGGAATCGTTCCCATTGCTGGTCGCCAGCTGGCGCAGTCCCAAATCAACCCACTCGAGTTGCTGCCAGGGAAGCAGTGTGTGTGCCTTCAGCGCGGCGAGCCGCTGTCCTAATTGTTCGCGGTCATGGTCGTCACCAAATCGCTGCAGGGCGAGCGCCGCAGCGAGAAACCGATCCATATCGGATTCCTCCATCGCTTTTATTTTCCACATTTTGACCGGAAGGGATTCGATAACCGTCCGTGCAGTGTGACGGATCCAGGGATCGCCGGCATTGAGATGCTGCCATGCTTTTTCCAGCGCGACAGTCGATGCATCCCCATACAACGATTCCAGTTGGCGACGAATTGCTCTGGCGGACTCGCTGTGTCTGGTGATCTCGACTTGCTGTGGGCTGCGCTGTGCTGTGGAGTTTTCTTTGCCCACATATCGTACACGGTAGAGTCCACTTTGGGTGGTGCGGCCGCCGGTGACGAAATACATAGCCCCATCGCGGCCGAACTCGACGTCGGTCACATTCAGCGGCGAGCCTTGCAGAAATACTTCGGTTGCTCCTACATAGCCGGACCCGCAGGGTTGCCAGTGGACAGCGAGAATTCGTCCGTATGACCAGTCGAGTACGAACAGGGTATCACGATAAGATGCAGGAAAATTATCTCCTGCAGTAAACGCGACGGATGTGGGTGACCCGCGACCAATATCGAGCGTGGGTTGAGGAATCGAAGCGGTATCAGGATTGTAGGGCGGCCACCGCTTTGTCACCTGCCGCCATCCATAGTCGCCGCCGGGGAGCAGATGCAGCACCCGTGTAGGACGGTACCAGGAACTGCCCATGTCATACTCCGCATCCGCATCATAGGTAAAAAGGTCGCCAACGGTATTGAAATCCAGTCCATACGGGTTCCGTAGGCCTCGCACGACGACTTCCCAGTTCTCTCCCCGGGCGTCGGTACGAGCGACAAAACCGTTCTGTGTTTTCTGGATAGGATCAGGATTGGGGACAATCGGTGGAAGGTACTTGGCGTCGGCCGGCTGCTGGACTGCATCGCCAAAGATCGCATACACCTTTCCGTCGGGGCCCAAAGTCAATTGGTTGCGACCATGGCCTGTGCCTCCGTTAAACTTCTTGAGTGCTTCAATCTTGTCGAACTGGTCATCATGATTCGTATCCTGAAGGCGAAATAAGGAGAGATTTTTGTTAGCCATGGCATACAGACTGTCATGGGCAAACAACAGACCGCGACATTCACTGACGGGCACGTGGATTGGCTCCAGCTGCGGCATGCCGTTTTTCTGAAGCGTGATTCGTACCAGTCCTTCGTTTTCATGACCGATGACCCAGCGTCCCTGAGGATCCTCAACCAGCGAGATCCACGATCCTTCGCCTTCACCGGCTGAATAGAGCCGTTCTACCTGAAAGCCGGGTTGAGTCCGGAGTTGATCAGCTTCCGTCGAGCCGGTTTGCTCAAGTGCCCGTTTCCACTGAGTGTAGTCATCGGCGACATGGGTGGTCACGCTTACGCTTTTCCAGGCCTGCTCGGAGAGGCGTCCAAAGGACTTTGCCTGTGTCCATGAGGCGTTGGCGAGATCCTTCCATGATTGAACCGGTTTAGTAATTTCGGTGGTTTGCCATGACGTGTCCGAAACGATGGAGGTTTTGTTTACCTCCAGACGTACAGCCAGAGCCGACGGACCCTGAACGCCGCGACAGATAAAGCCAAGTTTGTTCTCGCCTTGCCGCGGCAGGAGGATTAGATTCGATGATGGATGAAACGGACGGATTCTGTTTATTGACTGGCCGTTGAGAAAAATCTCACAATCGCAGTAGGCATTGGCCAGCCAGAGTGTAATTTGCCGGGTATCCCCGGATATCTGGAACGTGGTTTGCAGTGCGACGTGGTTTTCTCCATGCCGCTGCCCTTCTCCCCAAATCCACTGTGGCGTGTCTGCTGCCGGGGTGATTGAAGTACCCAGCAGCAACAGGGCGCCCGTCCATATCCATGGTAGTAGTAATTTCATGGTGATTTCCATCGTAGCTTGAAACACAGGTACGTGATTGTATTTTGATGATGTGTTTGCTTGCTCGGTGTCTACTGGTAAATCTATGATCAGAGGCTACCACATTCAGGATATTTACATTGGCGATTTAGGTCATCCACTGTTGGATTGCCCCCTTCTGATCCATCTTTTTACGCGTCATTTCCAGGTCGAGATCGCCATAGTGTTTGATTGGATTTCCGTAGGCATTGAGCAGGGTCGTGTACCAGTTGCTCAGTGTCTTGTGGCCTTCGGTGGCATGGAATGGCAGGCGGATAAATCGACCCGACAAATCCAGCCTCGAATTCTTGCCTGTCATGACGATCATCGGGGCTTCCGTATCAGGCCCATGGTGACCGGCACCGGTCTCGGGAAAGTAGATGATGGTTGTATTGTCGAACATCGTCCCATTGTCTTCGGGAACGGATTTTAATTTCGTGACCATTTTTTTGATTTGAGCCATGTGGCTGGCTTTAACGATATTTCTGAGATCCGTATCCTGACTGTGCCCCAACCGGTGAAGATCGACTCGCCCCGTATTGCCGGGAAGTGTTGTGATCGGCGTTCCCAGGTCATCGATGGTATAGGTCACGACGTTTGTTAAACCCGAGATCAGTGCCGCGAGCATCACATCGGTGAAAGCCTCCTGTTTTTGGATGAGGCTGGCGTTTGGGCCGCCGTTTACGTGGATTGGATCAAGCTTGGGCAGACTCTCCGAAATGACTTCTGAGAGCGAAGCCACTTTTTCATTTCGTTCCCGGATTGATTGGATTGACTCGACATGGTTCCGTACTTTTTTCCGCTCTTGGCCATCAAGTCCGTTGAGTCGTCGGCCTTCTTGCTCATGCAGGTAATCCAGAAGTGTGTTGTCCGACGCGACGGCATCGGAATTGGTCACGGACTTAAAGAGTTCATCGTACGCAGTTTGAGGGTCGGCGTAGCAGAAATTTCGCTGGTGCTTTGCCGGGGCAGAGAAACCGGAGACGATACCGGTTCGAAATGCGACCGTCCCGGAACCGGATGCCAACGACAACTCAACATGGCCGAACGGCGAGGGAAACAGCTTTGCCAATTCGTAATCAACAGTCGTTCTTTTGATCCCGCTGATCGTATTACGGCCTGCCTTATAGGCACCCATGCAACCGGAAAATGAATAGTGACCGCCACCACTTACGGCCATGGAGATACCATTCAGGATGGTCATGTTTTCCTTGTGGTCGTCTAATACGTTCAGCCACTGTGGCAGCTCGTGCTTATCAAGATCCGCCTCAAACGCTTCCTTTTTCTGTTCCTTTTGTTTTTGTTCTTCTGAGAATGTGGGGAGTGTAAACAGGCTGGGAATGTTCCCGTTCGATTTTCTGATGAAGATAAAACGGTGAGGAGGCTGGCTGGGGCTTGTTTCCGCAAACAGGTGGTTAAACGAGGGTGAAAGCGCTATGGTTGCGGTTCCCAGTGCCGTTGTGCGGCTGAATTCTCTTCGATTGATGGTCACACGTGTTTCCTTCTGCGAGATGGGCAAGCATACCCAATATAACAATTAAGGGACTGCTTTTCGATAGATGAATGAATCGGAAGTCAGTAGCGAAACGATCACCGAGTCAAAACTACCGCCGCTGTTGAGATAGGCTTGCTCCGCTTCGATTAGGGTTTTTGAATCGGACAACACTTCGTTACGGCCTAGAAAAAAACGGAAGGCGTGGCGGATGATGGACTGCCGTACTCGTGTCGTTTTTGCCAGCCGCTGGGCCAAATCGAATGCATTTTCGACCTCGCCGTCCAAATCGTGATCTCCTGTGCCGGTGAGGGAACCTCGGGCGTCGATCGATAGTGCTTTGTAGACCGGAAGCTGAAGGCCGTCGATGCGCGGAGCCTGCTTCTGTGGCGTGATCAGGTTTTCCGGATGCTCAATCCGTTCCTCGGTACGGTAGCGGCCGAAGTCATCGTAGCTTTCAAATGGCAGACCCAGCGGATCCATTTTCTGATGGCATTTCCAGCAGTACGTGTCGCCGGTACGTTTTTCGAGTCGTTGCCGCAGTGTTTTGTGGTGATCTTCGGGGATGACCGCATCGACGGTGATGGGCACGTCGGGGATTGTGCCCGCGAGCAGTTTTTCACGAATCCACTTACCACGGCGCACGGGGTCGGTCTCGGTGTTCAGCGAGTGCGCGATCAGCCAGGCAGGGTGCGTAAGCATGCCCTTGCGGTTGGGGATATTGGCCGGTTGCGTGGTGGGGTAATCCCAGTCACGGTAGTCGATATTGAAGTAGGTGGTTACCTCGTGACCACGCATTACCTGACCGGTTCGGCCGGTAGCGTTGCCTTTGTGCCAGTAGGCCATCGGAAGTTCGTCGTAGGGAATGGCGTTCTTTTGACCTTTGGCAAATCGTAATTCAAGGCTGGCCATCGTCCTCTTAAAACTTTTGACCCAGTCACTGCGGCGGCGTTCGTTGGTTTCAAAATCCGGAAACACGGTTCCCCGCATTTTCATCTTCTTGATGAAAGGCTCATGCTCGTACAGTTGTTCAGCGGTAAAGTTTTCCCAATCATATGCCTTAAAGTATTCGTAAATCGTACGTAGTCGATTCGCTGCTGACATCATTGCGGCATTGTTGCCTGAGTGGTAGACGTAGAATTTCTCAGTGGTCAACAGCTCTTCGAAGACGTGCTTATCATTTTGCAGGATATGATCGACCAGTAAGTCGGCCTCATCAATCAGGCGGCCAACCGTGCCGTCGTGTCGTCCTGCACCAAATCGTGCATCGTCTTTAAAAACAGTCATCGCCTTGGGGTAGCCAAAGAATTCGCGAAAAAACCGCAGTTTTCGGATTGGAGTATTGGTGATGCTGGCGTTGAATCCGGATTTCTGGACAGCTTCGTCAATGACGTAGTACAGATCCCGTCGCTGGAGCATGCGAATGACCTCGCGGCGATAATCCTCACGCGTGCTAAGCCGACCGTCCTTTACTGCGGCGACCAGTTTTTCATCAGGACTGCTGTCCGTTAGTGCATAGGCCAGTGCGTAACTGGCATCGCGTGGTGACATCATACGGCGTCCGTCCTCATCGGCCGGACCCTGCCCGAATTCTGTACGGTACACGACTTCCGAACTGAGAATGAGCGTCTCAATCAATTTAGCAATGGCTTCTTGATTGCTTAGGGTCTGCATGTAGGTCATCGTCAGCGAGATGTTTTCTTTGGCTTCTTGCTCTGTTGGTTGGCGTTCATAGATTTTGGTAAAGAGTTCATCCACCAGATCGCCAATCTGTTGTTCGCCCGCTTGACCGGCTTGGACACGTTCGGCCGTGAATGATGTTTCCCAGTCGTAGATACATTTTTCAATAATTTGTTTATAACGATCGTTTTTCTCGCGGTGCTTCTTGATCGTCGCGGCGATGATTTGCATTTCGCTTTTGGAGAGTGGGCGATATGGCGGCAGCGCCATATTCTGTTTTTTCACATCCTCGTAAATCAATGGCATATTCCAGTGTTTGCCTATGATTTTCATGACGGAGACCCGGTCTCGGATCCGTTTCTCATGGATCCCGAAGTGAAACCAGTCTTGCTCGCACTTTTCGATAACCTTCTCGTAGGAAACGTTATCTCGTTTGTACTGCTGAATGCCGCGGTAGATCGCCTGGATATCCTGCCGGTCGTATCGTGTACGCAGTAATTCCAGATTGTCTTGTTTGGGCCTCGGATTGCCCTTCGCATCCAAAAGCTCCTCGACCTCATCTACCTCGGCCCGGACAAACTCTGGCAGCAGAGTCTCGTTTTTGTCCTGATAGAGATCCTGCACGACGTTCTCGATATAGTTGTTTAGGAAACGTTCACGTGATTCAAGAATGTTGCGGTGCTCCAGTTCCAATTTCATGATGCGATACATTACGGGATAATGCGTTTTCATGGCCTCTTCGGAGGACATGTAGGCAGCCATTTTTTTGGCATTGGATATCATGGTTAACAGGTGGCCGCCCGACAGCGTAGTCGTATCATAATAACGCACGCCGATATTCGTTGGCAGCAGGAAGGGGTTTGTGATGCTTTGCCGCAGGCTGTGGCCGCCAAACCTTGTACTGATGTTGACGCCGTTGTCGCCTAGGACGTTGATCCTGACATCATCAATGGTTCTTACACCTGAATGATCTATCAATTGATTGATCTTGGCATCAAAAATGAATTCGCTAATTAACCAGCGGCGATCGTGAGTGAAACCTTTCAGGTGCTTAAACTCGCCGGAAAACAATTTGTCGTGATCGACGTAATTACCGTATTCCGGTTTGCGAAGTTTTTCCTCGAGCGTCGATATGCCGAACTTGTTCAATTCACTGGAAAACCACTCGAGCAACAACTCTCGTTCAGCGTCCTTTGGTAATTCAGCATCCTCGGGCGGCATCCGTCTGAAATAAAGCTGTTCCTGAGCCTTGTTCAACAGTTCAAGGCGATTTACTTCACTGAGGTTCGCCAATGTGTCGAATCGTACGTTACCTTCGGCCGACTCACCATGGTGGCATTCCATACAGCGATGCTGCAGGATACGGATGGCGCTACGAGGTACAGTAAACTTATCGTTACTGCTCACGGCTTCCATGGCGGATACAAAAATGACAAGGGCGAGCAATCCACTCAACAATCCCTTTCTCAATTGTTTCTTCACTTATCACGCCCCCGCTTGAATTCGAACGGGCCCTGGCTCCACAGATCCCAGCCTTCGCTAGCCAACGATTGCCCACAAAAAAAAGATTGAATCGCAATTGCGAAAAAAAGGGTATATCTGATCATTCGCTGGTTTCCAGACATGGATGACCTTTCATGTAGAACTATTGTCGATACCCTATTTCAGAATAGTATCACAGTGACGGGAGAGAGACCATTGGAGGAAGAGTCGGATTCGTGACTCCAAAGTAAAATCTGAAACGTCCAGCGGACAGCAAGGCCCGCCAGCAGTTACTGGCGAGCCTTGTTGGTTTGAGACGGGTTGTGCAACCCGACTGAGTGGAGGCGGCGGGATTCGAACCCGCGTCCCGAGACATTTCCATGCAAGCTTCTACGTACGTAGTCGATTATTTAGGTTTAGCGATCTATAACTCCAGTCGACAGGATTTATAGTTCGCGATCCCGAAACAAAATTTAAACTTCTGCGTGTCCGGCGTGACAAAAGTCGATCTGGATTTGTGACAGACTAGAAGAGCTAACCAGCGAAGCCCTAAAGTCCGGGTTGCCTTTAATTAGGCAGCCAATGCGAGATTATTCTCAGCAATTAAAATTATTTGGTCAGCTTTTTACGTGGCCAACTGACCAACCACGGTACGCCACTTACACTTCAGGCTATCCGGTCGATACCAGTGTCGCCCCCCATGTTAAGTTACGGTTTAAGGAATAACTCCTAAAACACTATCGGTTTATTGAGTATACCAGCAATACAACTCCCAGCGGAATACACCAAAACGTAAACCAGTGAAATCGCCCCTTTTCCAGTACAAATAATAGGCATCGCAGTGCAAAATATCCAACGACCGCAGAAACCACAACGCCTGTGAATAATAAACTCCAAGGCACCATGTTTGCCGTCGACACTTCTTCGGATCCTGCGAATCGCTTTATCAGGAGAACCATCGCCGCGCCGGCAATCACAGGCACCGACATCAAAAATGAAAATCTTGCAGCCTCCCGACCCGTTAAACCCATGCGCCGAGCTGTCACAATGGTTAGGCCGCTGCGACTCAAGCCGGGCACAATGGCCAATGTCTGAGCCAGGCCGATCCATGCAGCCTGTCGAATCGATACGGTCTGGATCTGGTCCGTGTTCTCGGTGTCCGTCTGCTGAGGTTCACCCATCCATAGGACAAATCCCGTTACGATGAACATCACACCGGTCAGCCGCGGATCCATCAAATACTTTCCACCATCCAGCAATATCACCAGCACTCCCGCGATGGCTGCCGGGATCGTAGCCACAACCAACGGCATGAGCGATGACCGTTTTTGATTCAGAAGCTCAACCAGAGACCGCCAATAAACCAGAATGACGGCAAGCAATGTCCCCGTGTGTAAGGCGATGGTCAGCTCTGTCAGGTCGGAAAATATAACGGCTTCCTTCTCAAACCAGGCTTCCATGACGACCAGATGACCCGACGAACTGATGGGCAGGAATTCCGTAATCCCCTGCACAATTGCGAGTGTTACAATTCTTAGAATATCCATTGTCTAACGATCTCGTTTCCAGCGTCGGGCATATCGCCCGGTAAAAAAACTCTGGGTTACAAACATGACGATCGTGATCATAAACCACATCGCCTGTTTGCCTGCAGGGGCTTCTTCCAGATCCAGCTGCAAAAACGAAATAACTTCGTTGGAGGGCTCGGCTAGCACGCGTATTGCAAATAAGCCGGCATAGATCCCCACAAAAAAGAGATTGGCAATCGTTGCAGTCCACATTGATGACCAGTCTGCGAACAGAACCATAAATCCGGCAAAACCCATTTGTAGGACCGCGACGAACAACATCAAATGTACCCAGCGGTGTAATTCGGAAGCATCCCGGGATTGGAACCCCGCCAGCAAACTGTGGCCAGCCGGGATCGCTCCGATTACCGCGACAACGGCCAGGCTCAAGGCTAACCATCGAACATGGCGTACGCGTTCCCGACTCCATGTTACCGGCGCAAATCGACTTGTTGCAGAAAACTTGTTCATAATCCTTACTATATCACATTGAACTGGATTAGCCCCTGCAGCGATTGGGTGACCGACGTTGGCTAATACGGATAAACCGAGGATTTTGTTTACCCGTGATTCACTTTGACCAATCGTAAATCGTTAACATATAGTCTGCCCGCAAAAATTAATAACTCCGCTTTCAACGAACGAAGGACTCTTTTGATGGATGGTTACCTTACAACGATGCAGGTTCTTGGCCTGGCAATTGGTGGAATGTGTCATTCACTGCTGGGTAGTATCAAAGTCCCCCTGGCAAAGAAACTGGATATTCAGGAAGACAAGGTCGGTGCGCTGGTAAGCGCATTTGGATTTACCATGATTCCGATGGCGTTTGCTGCGGGGATCATGGCGGATGAATTTGGCCGTGATTTGGTGCTTGGAATTGCATTGGGTGTGATGATCTGCAGTGTATTGGTTTTGGCCAATGCGAAGACCTATCTTGCAGCCGTCATCGCAGTTTTGTTATTGGGTACGGGTTGGTCCGCTCTGGTCAATGTTCTCAATGCTTTGCAGGGCCCCGCGTTTCTGCCGTTTTTTGATGAATCTACGCCTCTCTCATCGGCGATGAATCTGGGTGACTTTGTATTTGGAGCCGGCGCATTTGTGATGCCGATCGCTACGGCATATCTACTTATAAAAATTGGTTTGAAAAAGACATTTACCGGATTTGCTATTTTGATTGCATTGGCATTAGTTTCTGTTTTCTTCGTTCGGTGGGAACCGCTGCGTCCTGAGTCCACGGAAGCACTTGAATCATGGCTTACGGTTCTGTTATCCGATACGGTTGTTCTCGTCTGCTGCATCGCATTTTTCTTTCATGTGCCTACCGAAGCCTGCGTGGCTTTATGGGCTACGACCCTCATGAAAGATCGAGGTGTCACCGACGGAAAGGCGTCTACCCTGCTTTCCGTATTTTGGCTGACCTTTACCTTTTCCCGTCTCGTTGCTGCCTTAACGATTTCCAAAGAAATGGATCATATCATCGTGATCACACTGGCTGTAATCTGTGCCGTCTTAACGATGGGGTTAGCGATAAGCCGCATCAAACTGGCAACCGTGGCGATGATTATTGTTTTGGGTGGAATCATGGGACCCATCTTTCCGATTCTGATCGCACAGTTGATCGAACATGTTAGCCCCAAATATCCGCAATTAGTCGGCAGGGCGATTGGTCTTTTCTTTTGCATTGGCGGGATTGGCTGGGCGGTAACCCCCTTGATCGCTGGGAAAATCGCGGCAAAAACATCGGTCCGCAAAGCGTTTGTGCTGATATCTGCAGGAGCCGCTTGCCTGACGGTGCTCACCATTATCCTAAGCCAACTGTAAATCCGGCGAGACGAACGGTCTGCTCGCATCCGGACTGAAGCCAAGTTACAATGCATCCTTTGGCAAAAACCCCATTCCCCGTCACAGGAAATGACTTTATGCAATACGTTCGATACTTGCTGTATTCCCTTGCTGCGTTTGTAATATTCATACCCACGCTCATCTCCGCAGAACCGGATGCGGTTCTCTCTAAAGTTACTCCGGTGGGGACCAACGGGCTGCTCACCAGTAGATTTATTTACCCATTGGAAGGCCGACAAACTCCCCAGTGCCACGCTTCGACGATCGTCAGTACACCCACAGGGTTGGTGGCAGCCTGGTTTGGTGGTAAACACGAGAAAAATCCGGATGTGGGTATCTGGGTTTCCCGGATGATAGATGGCGAATGGCTCAGGCCGAATGAAGTCGTCAACGGCGTGCAATCTGACAAACTGCGGCATCCCTGCTGGAACCCTGTTCTGTTTCAGCCGAGTAGCGGCCCGCTCATGTTGTTCTATAAGGTCGGACCCTCTCCCAGTACATGGTGGGGTATGCTTATGACCTCCAACGACGGAGGAAAGACATGGAATCAACCAAGGAAACTTGGCAAAGACCCTGCCATCGGGCATATCATTGGCCCGGTCAAAAATAAGCCAATCGAATTGGAAGATGGTTCCATCCTGTGTCCCTCCAGCAGCGAGCATGATCATTGGCGAGTCCATTTTGAACGGACCACGGATCAAGGCAAGACATGGGAAATCATTGGTCCGATTCACGATGGTTCTAAATTCAATGCAATTCAACCCAGTATCTTGACGTACAAGAACGGTTCGATGCAGGTCATGTGTCGTACGCAGGAGGGAAGGATTGCTCAAAGCTGGTCAAAAGATGGCGGCCATTCATGGTCAAAACCCAGTGCCACACATCTTCCTAATCCCAATGCGGGTACCGACGCTGTAACACTTAAGGATGGCCGTCAGTTACTGGTTTATAACCATACGATTCGGCGCGGAGCCTTCCCCGCCGGACGTAATATGCTCAACATCGCCCTGTCCGACGATGGTAAAACCTGGCGACCTGTGATCACTCTGGAACGCGATCAGGGTGAGTATTCCTACCCGGCTGTGATCCAGGCTGCCAATGGGACGATCCACATCGCTTACACCTGGCGGCGCCAAACCGTCAAACATGTCACGATCAATCCTAAGAAACTATAAAATACAGATGACATCCAAGGTCCGGGAGGCAGTGATAATATGAACCGACCCAGCAAGACATTTCAGTTTGTATTCATTCTGTTGGCCAGCATGGCCTGGCTGACGCCGGTTGCCCGGGCCGAAACTTCGGTAAGTGATACTGCGTTACAGGCGGTCTCCGCGGAAATCGCGCGTGCCACGAAAGCGGGCGAAATTGAGGGCGGGATCGTCCTGGTTATCGCCGATGGCAAACAAGTTCTCTTTGATACTCAGGGTCTTCATGATTTAGAGGATAAGCTTCCGTTCAAGCCGGACACGTTATTGCGAATCTATTCGATGACCAAGCCGATTACCTCGGTCGCGGCTATGACATTATGGGAGCAGGGAAAGTTTAAGCTCGATGATCCGGTATCCAAATACATCGCTGCCTTTAAAACGACGGAAGTGGGTGTGGTCGAGCAGGACAAACTCGTGCGCACAATACCGGATCGGCCGCTGACCATTCGTGATCTTCTGCGTCATACTTCAGGTTATGAATATAGTGGTCCGGCAGGCACGCCTTTTGGAGATGAATACAGAAAACGTGGGCTGTTTTATACGCACCATGGAATGTATCCGCCGAAAATGTCCATTCGTGAGGCAGCGGATGCACTTGCACAGATACCCCTTCGTCATCAACCTGGTCAGCGCTGGACCTATGGCCTAAGCGTCGATATTCTGGGGGCACTGATTGAAGTCTGGTCAGGAAAACCATTTGACAAGTACATGCATCAATCGGTCCTGAAACCTCTTGGAATGAAAGATACGTTTTTTAATATTCCTAAAAATAAGCGGGAGCGTTTCTCTTCCTGTCACACCGCAAGCGAAGGCCGGTTGGTGGTTGTGGATAAATGGAATCAAAGTGGATATCTGGAAGGATTTCAGTTTTTGAGCGGCGGTGGCGGATTGGTCAGTACGACATTGGATTACGGACGATTTGCGCAGATGCTAGCCCAGTGGGGTGAGTTGGACGATGTTCGTATTCTTAAGAAAGAGACACTTCAGGAAATGTTTAAGGATCAGGTCGGCCCGGATGGCGGGAATTCATTTGGATTAGGTTTTTCTGTGAACCAGGTATCACTTGGACAGGGTGAAACAGCGAAAACTTTCGGAGAATATGGTTGGGGGGGATACGCCAGTACTCGGTTTACAGTCATTCCTGATGCGAATCTCTGTATGGTTTTCATGCGTCAAACCGTGAATCCAAATCACCGCATCGCGAATAAAATATTTGCAATCATCCGTCAGGGCACGACCGTTCCATAGCAATGAGACCAGCCTACGGGGCTTAATAAACTAATATCCAGATAGAGGGATTCATCCATGAACCGGTTCAACGACAGAAGACTTTTATTAACGTCCATGACTTGGATTTTGCTGATGACGTCTGCTGTGTCTGCCGAAGTGACGATGTCCAGCTTATTCACGGACCACATGGTGATCCAGCGTGATATACCGGTGGTTATCTGGGGCACTGCCGCCGTTGAGGAAGAGATACATGTTGTCCTGGCTGGTCATGCCGCAAAGACTCAGGCCGATCCGGAGGGGCACTGGCGGGTGAAACTCCCTGCACTGAAAGTCGGCAGCGGTCCGCACCAACTGGTGATTGAAGGAAGCAACCGAATTGAAATTAACGATATTCTTATCGGTGAAGTCTGGGTCTGTTCCGGACAATCCAATATGGCGTTTGCCGTGAGTTCTGCAAATGACCCGGATCTGGAATCACTTTCAGCGAATTTCCCTCAAATTCGTATTATCTCGGTTCCCCAGATTGGCAGCCAAACGCCTCTGGATAACTTTCAGGGAAAATGGGAAACGGTCACTCCCGAGACGGTGAAGAGTTTCTCTGCGGTGGGTTATTTTTTTGGCCGACAACTTCATCAGACGCTGCATGTACCGATTGGCCTGATCGACACGGCCTGGGGAGGGTCGGCCTGCGAAGCCTGGGTACCCCGTGATGTTTTGGAGGAAGCGGGTGAATATCAGGAGTTGCTTGCTAAGTGGGATGACGCCGCCAGGGCGTATGATCCCGCCGCGGTCGCTCAAAGATACGAGCGGCAACTGAAAGCCTGGAAACTTGCCATGGCTCAGGCGCTTCAAGACAAGAAACCTGTCCCGCGCCGACCCCGTCCGCCCCGCAATATTCTTACAGGTCAGCACCGTCCCGCAAATTTATACAACGGCGTTTTGAACCCTATTGTCGGGTATGGAATTCGTGGTGCCATCTGGTATCAGGGTGAACATAATTCGGGGCGTGCCTATCAATATCGAAATCTGTTTCCACTGATGATCGAGACATGGAGAAAAAGATGGAATCAGGGTGACTTCAGCTTTTACTGGGTTTCCCTTGCCGATTTTCAGGATGAAGTGGCTGAACCGACAGGTAGCACCTGGGCTGAACTACGTGAAGCTCAAACCATGGTCATGAGTAAGTTACCCAATACGGGTGAGGCGATTATCCTGGATCTTGGAGAGGCTCACGATATCCATCCACGCAACAAACAGGATGTTGCCAAACGCCTGGCGCGCTGGGCTCTCGCAAAAGACTATGGAATCGATATTGTCTATCGCAGCCCGATTTATCAATCTCATCAGATTCAGGGCAACCGCATGGTGATTACGTTTGATCATGTTGGTGGTGGACTGGACACGTTTGACGTTCGCGAGGTTCGTGGGTTTGCGATTGCCGGTGAAGATCAGAAATTTGTAAACGCTCAGGCACGGATTGTCGGGACGAATCAGGTTGAGGTATGGGATGATTCCATACCCACGCCGGTTGCCGTGCGCTATGCCTGGGCTCAAAATCCAATCTGTAATCTGCAGAATAAAGAGCATCTGCCCGCGACCTCCTTTCGAACCGATTCCTGGGATGGCGTGACGAAAGGAATTGTCAAATAAGAGGTTGAGGAGTTGGATTGGATCCTATGATCAGGAATGCGTAACAACGCCGAAGACTTACATTTGAAAGGCCAGTTGGATGTACCATGAACAAAGAATTCCCTGGTGGACCGGGCTTTTAGTGGTGATGACGCTCGCCGTTGCCGGTGGCCTCGTCGCAACGATCATGGAATATTCCCATCTTCAGCAGTCGGCAACCCCTGAAGTTCTGGAGCAGGAGTCGGCAGGGTACATAATCGGCATCCTCACTTGCGTGGTTACAGAAACAATTCTGTTTTCGTGTACGATCGTATTTTGGAAATATTTTATTACGGTGGATGGGGACATGGTTCGGTTCGGATATAGCTGGTGGAATGTGACGTGCAACGTCGATCAAATCGAAAAGGTTGAATTAGACCAGGCCCGGTTTTCAGAATTTTTTGGATTTGGTTGGAGAATCAGCATGAAAAATAAACGTATTGGCTACATTGTCAATCTTGGACCTTCGGTTGGAATTCAACTTAAAGAAGGTCGTGCCTATTTGATTTCGTGTCGCGATCCCGAAGCGTGTATCGCTGCAATCCAACAGTCACATCTATGAAAATCGCATCTGTTCTAACGCCGTTGTCCGATGAGAATCTTGCGCTGGCTGCTCAAACCGGTGTGGAAACCATTACGATCAGGTACCAGGGATCCAAAAAATCCGATTGGGAGCCGGCACTGGAGAAGATACGTTCCGTGGGGTTACAGCCCGCGGCGGTGGAAGATGCGATTGCGATGGAAAACATTATCTGTGGTACGTCGGGTCGCGATACGGAAATCCGTGGCATCATCACCTTATTGGAGATCATGGCGGATCTGGAAATTCCAGTACTGTGTTACAACTTTATGGCCGGAACGGATTGGGTACGCACGCGGGTCGATGTTGCTGAACGAGGTGGCGCCTCCGTGACTCAGTTTAATCTGGCAGAAATCGATCAGGCCGTATCGCTGGATGATGCTTCCCGGTCGCTGGAGCATGAAGTACTTTCCGCGGATTCACTCTGGGAGAATTTGACCTATTTTTTAGAGCAGGTGATTCCACGTGCCGAACAGTTAGGGATCGATTTGGCAATGCATCCGGATGATCCACCGCTGGAATCGTTCATGGGTCGCAGTCGGATCATGAATCAGGTGGCGGGATTCCAGCGTCTGGTGGAATTGGTTCCCAGTCCGCGTAATGGAATTTGTTTTTGTCAGGGATCGTTTGTGGAAATGGGAGCGCCGATTCCCGAGACGATTTATTTGCTGGGTGAGCATATTCGATACGTTCATTTCAGGGATGTGCGGGGAACGCATGACCATTTTACGGAGACCTTTCACGATAACGGGCCTACCAATATGGTGGCTGCCATGCGCGCTTATCAGGAGATTGGGTTTCAGGGTTCGATTCGTCCTGATCATGTTCCTCAGTTGTACGGGGAACATGAGGGTGAACCGGGTTACACTCAGCTCGGTCGTCTGCATGCCTGGGGATACATGCGAGGATTGATGGATGCGGTCAGCGACGACTGCTCGGATGCATCGGAACGGAGTCACGAGTAAACTAAAGTAGATATCTAACACACAACTCACGCAGGAAAGCTGCCATGTCCGCACCGGAACAAATAACACTCGCGATGATGCGGGAATCCCTATACGCCGCCGTTGTATGTGATGCCCTGGATGCGTTGGGATTTACCAATCAATCTCCTCGCACGCAGTTATTACCACTGACCGTGGATCAGGTGCTGGTAGGACGGTGTCGTACGACCGTCTGGGAGAATATCGAATTTGAAGATCCTGCTCCCTATGAGTTGGAATTACAGGCAGTGGACACATGTGAACCGGATGATGTATTGATCTGTGCAGCGGACGGTTCCATGCATTCCGGAATTTGGGGTGAGTTATTGTCTACGGCAGCGCAGAATCGAGGCTGCGTGGGCGCAATTATCGATGGCGCCGTGCGGGATATCAGCAAAATGAAGGCGATGGGATTTCCTGTTTTTGCGGCAGGACGCTGTATTTATGACAGCCTGAACCGACAACGGGTGACGGCGGTTGATGAACCGGTACAGATTGATGGTGTGACGTTTCGCGCTGGTGATCTGGTGGTCGCGGATCAGGATGGTGTGGTTGTCGTGCCTCAGGAAATCGAAGAACAAACGATCATGAATGCCTGGCAAAAAGTCCATGATGAAAACATCACTCGTGATGCCATCATCAAGGGGATGCTCGCGACGACCGCTTACCGTAAGTATGGCGTACTGTAGGAAGGATTCGATGGCAAAAAAACGAATTGGGATGATTGGATTCTTACACGAATCCAATACGTTTATCTCCAAACCGACAACCTACCAGCATTTCCTGGATGATGGTTTGGTCGAAGCCGCCGCGTTTGAAGAGAAGATGCGGGGGACCCATCACGAAACTGCAGGATTTCTATCGTATCTGGAGCAACAGAACACTGAATTTGAAGCGGTGCCGATCATGTTTGCCCGTGCCATGCCCTATGGCACCATTACTGCAGATGCATTTCAGCGAATCACGAGCCGCATGATCGAGTTATTAAAGGAGGCGTTGCCTCTCGATGGGCTGCTGCTGGCACCTCATGGTGCCACCGTTTCTGAAACGTACCCTGATGCGGACGGTCAGTGGTTGAGCCAGGTTCGGGAAGTGATTGGAAAGGACGTACCCATGGTGGCGACGCTGGATCCGCACGGGAATTTGTCCGACGCCATGGCTTCTGCCTGTAACGCGATGGTGGCCTACCGCAGTAATCCCCATCTGGATCAGTTTCAGGTAGGTCGTGAAGCGGCAGATATCCTCGTCCGCACCGTTCGTGGAGAAATACGTCCCACGATGGCAATTGCCACGCCCCCTGTCGCGATCAACATTCAAAAACAGGAAACAACGACGGAACCCTGTCTTTCGCTTTATCAAAGGGCAAATGCTCAATTAAGTCAGGATAAGGTTCTGTCCAACAGTATCATGCTTGGTTTTCCCTATGCGGACGTCGCTGAGATGGGTTCGGCATTGATTGCAGTGACCGATGATGATCGCACATTGGCTGAACAATGTGTTACTGAGTTAGCAGATTATATGATGCAAAATCGAGCGTCATTTAAGGCGGATCTGGAAACGGTGACGGAGACATTAGATCGTTGCTCTCAACTGGAGGGTCCCATCTGCCTGCTGGACATGGGGGACAATACCGGAGGCGGATCGCCTGCTGACAGCACGATCCTGTTGCATGCATGCGACGAACGAGGAATTCATAATACCTTTGTTTGTTTATATGATCCGTCGGCCGTCGAGGATCTAAAGCAGATCCCGGTGGGCGGGCGTACGGCGGTCTGTGTGGGCGGCAAGACAGACGATTTACATGGAGAGCCCTGGCAGGGTGAAGTGGAATTGTTGGGTCGGTTTGACGGTAAATTTCATGAGCCTCAACCGCGGCATGGAGGTGCGACACATTGTGATCAGGGTGCGACAACCGTTGTTCGCCACGATTCCGGGCTAACCATGATGTTGACATCGCGTCGACAACCCCCCTTTAGCTTACATCAATTGACGACATTCAACGTGGACCCGTCCACGTTTCATGTTTTGATTGCCAAAGGGGTGAATGCCCCGATTGCGGCTTACGAACCTGTCTGCCAGCATGTGATCCAGGTCAATACGCCGGGGGCAACCACCGCGGATATGAATCATCTGGCGTATCAGCATCGCCGCCGGCCGATGTACCCATTTGAGGAAATTGCCGTTGATTAACCGCAGATTTCCGAAATAGGCCGGTAGCCTCCAAGGAGACTTTGGGGACGACCGGCCAGATCATCAAATGTCTTACCGCCCAGATGGATTCCCATATTCTGGTAGAGTGTGGCAAAGACTTCGCGGAAGTGGACAGGACGTTGTTTTGCATGCTCGCCAAATTTATTGGTTTCTCCCAGTACCTGTCCTGTTTTCATACCGCCTCCGGCAAGCAGCGCACCACACACCTGAGGCCAGTGATCCCGTCCCGCATTACTATTGATACGTGGTGTTCTTCCAAACTCGCCCCACATCACAACGGAAATGTCATCCAGCAACTGATGACGCTCGAGATCAGCAATCAGTGCCGAGAGACCGATATCCAGCAGAGGCAGGGTCGCGCGAGCTTCACTGAAGTTGTCTTTATGCCAATCCCAGTTGTAGTCTCCTTTCAACATACGTCCAAACGGGTAACGGCTAAAGACGATGGTGGCACATCGCGCACCGGCTTGGATTGCTCGGCGGGCGAGCAGGAACTGGTCGAGCATTTTTCCGCCGCCGCGCATGGGAGGCAGTGATTCATCCAGACCATACGCTTTACGGGATGCCGCTGATTCCTGCTGGAGATCCAGTGCATGGGCCAGTTTTTGGGATGCCAGAACCTCAAAAGCCTGTTGATTGTAGCGGTCGATGCGTCGTGTCGCTCCTGCATTGTCTGTGATTCGGCGAAATCGATCGAAGCTGGCAAGTAACTGCTTGCGGTCGCCGAGTCGATCGAGTCCTGTGCCGGATAGTTCAAAGTTATCATGATGGATGCTGGAGACTTCAAACCCTGCATGTCCGTTGCCCAGAAATCCTCCGGTTCCCAGACGAGTGGAATTCACAAACCGGGCGTCATAGTAATCCGGTGAAAAGTCAACGGTGGAAGGGATACCCGACGATAGCGGCCCCAGTTCTTTGGAAATGACGGCTCCCAATGACGGCCAACCACCCGAAGGGTAACCGGGTATTTCTTTACTGCCGGTCTGTTCGGCATGCGAGTCCCAACCGGTTACACACTGATGAACGTTATGATCATTAATCGCACCCACCAGGCTGCGCACCGGAATGAACTTATCCATCATGGCCGCCATTCGCGGCATTAACTCACTAATCCGGATGCCGGGTACATTGGTTTGGATCGGTCGGAATTCGCCGCGAATTTCCTCAGGTGCATCAGGTTTAAGGTCAAACATGTCGAGATGCGATGGTCCCCCGGGCAGGAAAACCATGATGACACCCTTACCGTTGTTTTTCACACCTGCCTGCTCTTCGGCCTGAAGAATGTGGGGCAACGAGAGACCGCCCAGTGCTAAACTGCCTATGGAGAGGAACCTCCGGCGCGATGTTGCGTTTCCTGTCTGACCGATGGATCCTGGAATCTGTAACATGCCGTTACACCAAAAAATGAAAAGATACCGTGGTTGGATAGCTATTCGTATTATATTGAATACTAACTTGTCAATCGTAATGAAATCGAAAAGAAAAAAGAGGTCCTGCTGTGACCGCTCAAATTCCGGACAGCGATTGTGACCAGATCATTCAGGTCGAACGTTGGTTTGACGGTGATATTTTACATGATTCACCATTCCAAGTTGCAATTCAGGACGGCCTGTATGTAGCGAGCGGTTCTTCTCTGGATTTGGAAGCCAGGCAAACGATTCAGTCCGGGGGCATTTTACTTGGCAGAGTAACCGACCTCCATGCTCACCCTGACCCGTACCTTAGTGTGTTTGGAGTGGATCCGGATACCACCTCCTTGCCCAGTGGTGTTCATCGAGTCATTTCACAGGGTGATGCCGGTGCTTTGGCATTGGATTCGTTTATCGAGCGGGTTGTCGAGGGCCGAAAGACCCAGGTCGGGCTTGCCATCAATATTTCCAAATTTGGAGAAACACGACACGGAGGTGCGATTCAGGATCTGGAGGATGCCGATGTTGATTTGTGCCTCCAGGCCGTTCGCCGCAAATCCGAGCATGTCGTGGCCATCAGCGTGAATGCGAGCTGCTCCAGTTGTGTGAATGCGGACCCGCAAGAGGTTCTCCGGCGGGCGATTGATGTTGCTACCGAACTGCAGTTGCCGCTGCTCTATGGTCTGCGACAGGATCCGGATTGGTCACTGGCCCGGCAGTTGGAATTATTACGAGCGGGTGATATTGTCACTTATTGTTTTCGCCGTACACCTCACTGTATCGTGACCGACGACGGCGTTTTACCGGAAATTCGTGATGCTCGACAACGAGGCATTTGCTTTGATGTTGGACACGGATGTCAGTCGTTCGACTTTGAGGTAGCTGAAATAGCATTTCAATCCGGTTTTTTACCGGATACCATCTCGACGGATTTGCAGCGGGGTCATTTAGGATTCCACCCTACTCACACCTTGCCTTTAGTTGCGAGTAAGATGATGTCCGTAGGCATGCCTCTGGTAGACGTACTCCGGGCGATTACCCGTGGTCCTGCAATGATCTTGCCGTATCAACCAGCAGCAGCCTTTGAAACGGGACAATCGGCCGACTGTACTGTATTTACGATTTCCAGCGAAGAACAAATCCTGACCGACTGCTCTGGCAATCAACGGTGGAGTCAGGTCATCAAACCAGAAATAATATTTCAAAAAGGCCAGAGGGTTTTATGAGTCTGTTTTCTGCAACCGTATGTGATCGTGGTGGTTCGGGTCCTCATTTAGTGATCACGGCTGGTGTTCACGGGGATGAATTTGAATCGATTCAGTGTGTTCATGAGCTCCTGGACTGGGTCCCTCAGCATTTATTGACAGGCAAAGTAACTCTGGTTCCTGTCATCAATGAAGAGGCATTTTTGTTGGGGCAACGGACAGGATCGGATGGCCTGGATCTGGCCCGGACCTGTCCGGGTAATGCCGAGGGTTGTTTGACCGAGCGTGTTGCTCATGAGTTGACCGAGCTCATCTGTTCAGCAGACTATTATATTGATCTCCATACAGGTGGAACGCGAATGGCAGTCTTTCCACTGACCGGATATCCACTCAATCCGGACGAAACGGCATTGGCGGGCAGTCGGGCCATGGCTCAGTCGTTTAATTTGCCATTCGTATGGGGAACCGACTGGCGACTCGAAGGCCGCTCCATGTCGATTGCCTGTGAGCATCGGATTCCGGCTATTTATGCCGAGTATTTAGGATCGGCTCAGCGTTCGGACGTGGGTACGGCAGCCTATGTGGAGGGATGTAAGAATGTGATGGGGATGTTAAAGATGATTGAACATGAACAGCCGGAGAGTCGGATTGAGTTGACGATCGAGGATGATACGGAGGGATCCGGACACATGCAGGTTTGCAACCCCGCCCCTCTGGACGGAATGTTAACCCCCTGTTTCAAGCTGGGTGATCAGGTGAAATCCGGTGATGTACTGGGAACGGTCCGTAGTATGGATGGATCAAAGACGGAATCGATTATTTCACAGCAGGCGGGTCATGTGGTTGTTATCCACACGTTTTCCATGGTTCGTCAGGGTGATGCGACGTTTGTAATTGCTTAGTGGTTTTTAATAGGAGTGAACGATCCATGGAGAATATTAACTGTGACCCGCTGCCATTTGGATCTGAGGACTTGCAAATGTCCGAGAGTTTGCGAATAGAGTTACGCCGGCATCTGGCGGATTTAAAGGAAAAGTACCTTCAACGGGGCTGGGGAACCAGAATGGGCTGGGGTACACGGCCGGCGGTGATCGTGATTGATCTGGCAAACTACTGGTTGCGAAACAGTGTGGCAACCGGCAGTACGCTTGACAGTGTGGTGGAGGCAACCGTATCCGTGCTGGATGCAGCACGCAGGGCAGGCTGTCCGATTCTATTTACCACGTTGGACTGGGATCCCGCTTTTCCGGAAACTCCTCAAAACCGTAAACTCAAGTGGGATGTGTCGGATGATGGTGAGGGTGATTTATTTGAATTAGATGACAGGCTGAATCGGCAACCGGATGAAATGATTATTCGCAAGCGGTTTGCATCGGCATTCAAGGGAACGGCTCTTAGTGAAATTCTCGCATCCCTTGACATTGATACGTTAGTCGTCTGCGGCGTCAGCACCAGTCACTGCGTTTATGCAACCTGTCGCGATGCCGTGGACAGCATGCGTGTGATCGTGCCTGAAGAAGCCGTGGGTGAACGATGCGAAGTGATGCACACCGTTAATTTACTGGATATGGATATTGATATTGCTGATGTGACGCCGCTGGAAGAAGTACTGGCGCAGTTGGCTGCACTTTAGCTGAGGATGTCGTGAATAATCTCACCATGGACATCGGTCAGCCGCATATCACGGCCGCTGAATCGAAAAGTCAACTGCTCGTGATCCATACCCATCAGGTGGAGCATGGTTGCGTGCAGATCGTGGATCATTAGTTTGTTTTCAACTGCCTTATAGCCGAATTCATCGGTCGCTCCGTAAATCGTACCCCCCTTGATGCCGGCACCACACATCCAGAGGCTGAATCCAAACGGATTGTGATCGCGGCCATTGCTCCCCTGAGCGAAGGGAGTCCTTCCAAATTCTGCTGACCAGATGATCAGGGTTTCGTCCAGCAGTCCCCGTTGCTCCAGATCTGTAATCAGAGCCGCGATCGGTTGATCCACAGCCATGGCATTATCGGTATGTCCGGCAAACAGATTTCCATGTTGATCCCATCGGTCATGGGAAACATTCGGACAGGTAAGTTCAATAAAACGAACACCCTGTTCTATCAGTCGTCGAGCCAGTAGGCATTGGCGGGCATAAATCGCCGTTCCTTTCGTTTTGGCATGGATACCGTACAAATTCTGAATGGCTTCGGATTCACTGCCAAAGTCAGTCAATTCCGGGACAAAGTTCTGCATCCGATATGCGAGTTCATAATTTGCAATGGCCGATTCGATTTGATCCTCACGGTTGAGTCGTTCAGAATCACGCTGATCCATCTTTTTGAGTAATGCCAGTTTGTTTTCCTGTAATTCAGCGGAAGCTTCCCGACGCTGGATATACGCCACCGGTTCCTTGGATGCACCAAACACACTTCCTTGATAACTTGCCGGTAAAAATCCACTGCCGAAATTGTCCAGTCCCCCCGGTGGTGTCAAACCCCCGTTGAGCACGACATAGGCGGGCAGGTTTGCACAATCACTACCAAGTCCATACCCGGCCCAAGCTCCCATGCTGGGACGTCCCTGAACGCCAATTCCGGTATGCAGAAAGTAATTGGCATTGGTGTGTTCGGAAAAATTCGATGTCATCGACCGAATCACCGCAAATTTATCGACATGTTGTGCGGTATGTTTAAACAAATCGCTACATGGAATCCCGCTCTCCCCGTAGTTTTGAAATTTCCAGGGACTTGCCAGTGTATTTCCAATGTTATTGAATTGAGTCGGTTCAATCTTCATCGAGAATGGTTTGCCATTGTCTTTTGCCAGACGTGGTTTGGGATCCCAGATGTCGACGTGGGAGGGTGCACCGTCCATATAAAGGTAGATAATGTGTTTTGCTTTTGCCGGGAAATGCGTCGCTCTGGGTACAAAGGGATTTTTTGTGTCACGTCGTCCCTCATCTGCCGCAAACCCATCGTTGGTCAGCATGTTGGCCAGAGCCAGGGTGCCAAATCCAGACGCACTGCGTTGTAGCCACTGCCTACGCGACAGAGTGAATTCTGGTTGGTTACAAGGAGAGTTCATGTACGGAACCTATGCGTTAGTCAATATAGATAAATGGTTTTGAATTGATCAGGACATGTCCCAGATCTGCCCACAGACGAATGTCTGTCATGAGATTCTCTGCGTTGATAGCGTATTGCTCGCGCTGGATTTCGAGGAAATCAGCGGCATCGGCTAATTCTGTTTTAGTTGCAGGGCGCCCAAACGCTTCGCGTATCATCTGATCGACCCGTTCCCCGGGAGTTTGTTGGTCATTGGCCGACAGGCGTTTGGCCCAAACCTGAGATTGCTCAATCACGAACGGGTCATTCATCAGGATCAGAGCCTGACTTGGCACATTGGACACATTTCGTCTGCCAATTGAATTGAACGGAACGGGAGTGTCAAAGGCGAGCATCATGGGGGAGATGAAATTTCTACGCACGCTGATGTAAATGCTTCTCCGCCCTGCTCCGTCTAATGGACCTGTTTTGGGTCTCCCGCGTCCGGACATGAATGGGGTAAGGTAAACCGGCATACTGGGACCATACATTGTTTTGTCCAGACGTCCGGAAACTGCCAGGATATGGTCGCGAATCACTTCCCCTTCAAGGCGGCGGATATTTTGTCGGTAGAGTAGGAAATTGTTGGGATCGGATTCACGATACTTGGAATTGGGGATACTGCTGAGCTGATACGTGCTGCTGAGCATAATTTCCCGGATCATGTCCTTTACAGACCATTGGTGTTCGTCGGAAAATTGACGAGCCAGATGGTCTAACAGTTTGGGATGGGTAGGCCGTTGTCCCAGTACACCAAAGTTGTTTGTCGAGGCAACGATGCCTCTGCCAAACAGATGGTGCCAGATCCGGTTTACCATGACTCGGGAAGTTAAAGCGTTATTGGCATCAGCAATGTCAGCGGCTAATTCCAATCGTCCACTGCCGGATGATTGCGTTGTTTTTTCACCAACGATGGCTGATAATAGCTGTCGCGGTGCCGTTTCCCCCGGTACTTTGTGGTTTCCACGGATGAAGATATTCTCGTTCTCCGCATTGCCATCGGCCATGACAAGAACGTGTTCATGTTTTGGGATCTCACTATCCAATTTCCGAAAATGTTGCCACTGTTCGTTTATACGGGCATGAATATCGCCGGGTACTTCGATCAACTTGTGTTGGAACGCCCAGTTGATCAGGTCAACATCTTCGTCATTGAGCTGACCTGCATGCCAGTTTTCCAGAGTGTTTTCCCACTGTCGGCCGTAGCTCAGAGCGAAGGCCTCGTGATTGTCGATTTCTGGCGTGACCAGTTTCTGCAGTAACGGTGTGGGAATTTCCGGTGGACTGCCCTCATCGGTAAAACGGATATCATCAATACGGATACTGCCATTGCCCTGGTCCAGAAATTCAACATAGCCGGTATGTCCCTTATAGCGGCTTATATCACCCTGGAGACGGTGCCAGCGTGAAGAATCTGGTGAATTTGCTGTTGTGGAGAATCCACGGAACAGCAGTCCGTTGAAACGATACATGAAGAAGCCATCGACGATCAGTCGTGATTCCACCCCGTTACCCCGGAGCTTCATCTGGATGGCGTTATGATTTAAATCGAATGTTGGACTGCGGAAAGAGCCCTGGAGTTTATTGGATAACTGTCCCGAGTGGATACTGCCTGTTTTGAATAATTGAAGCACTTCTCCGCGCAGATCCAGCGTGCCGGATGGTGTCGGTTTGATCGGAAATGACTCTCCCTGGATATACCACTGAGTTGCCCACTGTTCAAAGCCGTCCAGTTGAGGACTGTTTTTCAAAATATCCGCGGTTTGCCGAAGTCCATCGGTACTCTGTTTTTTCGCTGCCAGCAAATGGCCGTTGAGGTCTTTGGCAGGCACATCCATCGTCTTTCGCCAGAGGTGCAGCGGGTGCTGGACGGGATCGGTTTCTTTGGAGATGACTGCTGGAAACCACAATTGTAGTTTGTCAGCAGCGATATTGAATTCTGCAGCTACTTCGGCGATTGCTTTTGTTTCATCGGGCGCCTTGTCAAACTGTAGTTTTCGCCGGTGTGCTTCCCGAACGGCTAAGAGAAACCGGGAAAATTCCTTGCCGTCCAAAACGGTGTTGGCCGAAATTTTGGAAGCGACCTCCGCGGATAACTCCATCTGCAACCGGGTCATTTGCTGAACCAATGACTTGATCGTGCCTTCCGGATACAGTGCACGAATATCCCGGCGTGAACTCTGCAAAAATCCGGCCAGGGCGTAATAGTCTTTTGTGGAGATCGCGTCAAATTTATGATCATGACAGCGGGCACATCCGACCGTTACGCCCAGAAAGGTTTTGCCCAATACGTCAATCTGATTGTCAATTCGGTCCGCTTCATCCTGAACAACATCAACGGGAGCATGGACCGCTTCGCCCATCCACCAGAAACCTGTGCCCAGGAGAGATTGATTGATTTGATTTTCACTCAGGCGCGGCGATGGCATGAGATCGCCCGCGATTTGTTCTGTAATAAACTGGTCATACGGAATATCTTCGTTGAAGGCCCGAATAAGATAATCACGGTAGTGATAGGCATGGGGAATCGTATAATCAAACTCGTGTCCGTAGGATTCGCTATAACGGACGAGATCCATCCAGTGCCGTGCCCAGCGTTCCCCGTAATGATCCGAAGCGAGTAGTTGATCGATGACTTTTTCAAAGGCAGTTTCTGTGGATTCCGGATCATTAATGAAATCCTGAACCGCCGTGGGCGTGGGCGGCAATCCGATGACGTCAAAATAGGCACGGCGGATTAATGTTACGCGGTCAGCTTGTTGACTGGGTTGCAGATGATGATCTTCGAGTTTTGCCAGGATGAATCGGTCGAGTTCTTGTTGAGGCCAGGTTTTTTGGTTAACACGGGGTGGCCGAGGCAGTTTGGGCCCCTGCCAAATCCAGTGTTCGTCCATCCGTTTGGCAAGGTCAAATTCGACAACGGCGGCCGGGCTCTCCGTTTTTTCCGGTGGCCAGGGTGCTCCCATTTTGATCCATTGAATGAACGTGCTAACATCAGAATCCGCAAGTTGATACTTAGGCGGCATTTGATACAGGTCACCATATTCAATCGCATCGATGAACAGGCTTTTCTCGTTAAAGGGTTCGATGGCAGGACCGGAATCCCCACCTTTTAGCAGCCGTTGTCGGCTATCGACCCGCAGGCCTCCTTTAAGTTCCTTGGATTTTGCACTGTGACACTCGTAGCAGTGTTTTACCAACAGGGGACGCACTTTGGTTTCAAAGAAAGCCAGTTGCGCTTCGGTTGGTTTCTCAGGTACTTTTTGTGCCTTGACCAAACCGGCAAAGCCAAGGGTGAGCATGATCGCGAAACAGGAAAGGAAGTGGGGCATCATTCGATTTAAGTGGGTTATCTACTGGAAAATAAGTCTAGACAAGGATTTTGGATACAAGATTTCCACCGACATCGGTAAGCCGATAATCCCGTCCCTGAAATCGATACGTTAGTTTTTTGTGGTCTAGTCCGAGCAAGTGCAGGATGGTCGCCTGAAGATCATGCACATGGACGACATCCTGTACGCCGTAATAACCGAGTTCATCGGTTTCACCAACGGTGACGCCACCCTGAATCCCCCCGCCACAGAGCCACATGGAATAAGATTCGATATGGTGATCGCGTCCCGGTACATCCCTTGGTTCACCTTGAGGTGTCCGCCCAAACTCGCCTCCCCAGATCACGATGGTATCATCGAGCATTCCCCGTGCGCGCAGGTCTTTAATCAGAGCGGCCGCGGGTTGATCGGTTTCTGCACATCGTTGTTCCAGTGGCTTGCCCAGATTGGTACCGGCATTTCCATGATGGTCCCAATCCGTGTGATAGAGCTGGACAAACCGTGTGCCCCTTTCCACCAATCGTCGCGCGAGCAGGCAATTACGAGCAAAGGATGGTTTTGCCGTATCCCGGATCCCGTAGGCATCGAGCGTATCCTGCGTTTCACTTTGCAGATCCATTAATTCCGGTGCACTGGACTGCATTCGATAGGCCATTTCGAAGGTTGAAATCCGGGTGGCGATTTCCGGGTCACCGATTTGGGCCAATCGGGCCGAGTTCAGATCTTTGACCGTGTCGACAAATGCATTCTGGCTTTCCGGCGAGATGCCATTGGGTGTTGAGAGATTTAAAATTGGATCGGCGCCGTTTAATAAAGGGACACCCTGATAGGTCGTTGGTAGAAATCCGCTACCCCAGAGTGGTGTTCCACCGCGGGGACCACGTGGCCCGGAGTGCATGACAAGGAATCCGGGTAGGTTGTTGGATTCTGATCCAATGCCATACGTAACCCAGGCTCCCATCGAGGGTCGTCCAAAACGTTGAAATCCGGTATTCATAAACAGCTTGGCTGGACCATGATTAAAGACATCCGTTTTCATAGTTCGAATAATCGCGATGTCATCGGCAAGTGTCGACAAATGGGGTAGTAACTCAGATATTTGGGCACCTGATTGCCCCCAGCGATGGAATTTTCGTTTGGTTCCCAATAGCGTGGCATCTTTTTTAATGAAAGCAAAGTTCTTCCCCTCAACATAGGATTGAGGAATGACTTGACCGTCCATTTCCTGGAGTTTAGGTTTGTAGTCAAACAGCTCCAGCTGGCTGGGTCCGCCGGCCATGAACATATAGATCACACGTTTGGCGCGCGGCTTGAAATGCGGGTCTTGCGGCGCGAGTGGATTGGTTTGCCGATTGGAATCTTCCCGGGTTTGTGCCCGTAAACCATCCTGGTCCAGCAGCGAAGCCAGTCCCAGCGATCCGAGACTTAAACCGGCATTTCCAAAAAAATGCCGTCGAGTTTGTTCGCGGACGAATTGTTCGTGAAGGGACATAGGCCGATGTTACTCTCTGGTAATAAACTCATCAAGGTTTAACAAAACTCGGGCTACGGCCGTCCAGGCGGCCGCCTCCGCAACGGTATTGTCCGGGGGAATATACGGAGGTGCTGCGATTTTTGCTTGTTCCGCGTGCGTCTGATACCATTGTCGCTGTTTCTCAAGAAAATCCTGCAGACGGGATCGTTCAAAATCGGTCGGGGTACGCGACAGGGTACGTTGAACGGCATAAACCATCCGCTGGGAATCCGTTGGACCAGCGGACTTAAGGATTTGTTCGGCGAGGATTTGAGCGAATTCGAAAAATGCCCTGTCATTGGCAAGGGTGAGTGCCTGCAGCGGTGTATTTGAGCGGGATCGCCGAGTGCAGGTTACGTTTGCTTCGGGTGCATCAAACGTGGGCATCATGGGATAAGGGCTGGACCGCCAGAAGTAGATATACATCCCGCGGCAAAAACGATCTTCTCCCTGGCTTTCCGGCCATGATTTTTTTTGTTGTGTCAGGGTATAGATACCCGCTGGCTGAGGAGGGTAGACACCTTTGCCTCCAATTCTGGTGGATAATACACCTGCAGACTGAATGCTGGAGTCCCGAATGGACTCGGCCTCCAGCCGCACACGGCTCTGGCGGGCCAAGAGCCGGTTTTGAGGATCCCGGTTGTAGAGTGATTCCGAGACGGAAGAAACCTGACGATAAGTAGCGGATGTTACAATCAACCGATGAAGGGATTTAACGCTCCAGGGATAGTCGCGGAATTCACAGGCCAGCCAGTCCAGCAGTTCCGGATGTTCCGGAGTCGACCCCTGGACGCCAAAGTCATTTTCTGTTTCAACAATTCCCAGACCGAAGAACCGCTGCCAGTAACGGTTGACGGTGACACGGGCAGTTAACGGGTTGCTTTTGTCAGTAAGCCAGCGAGCAAAATCCAGTCGATTGATGCTGCCCTGTTCTTTGACTAAAGGGGGCAAGACGGCTGGTACCCCTGCCTGGACCACGGCTCCGGGCCGGAGATAGTCTCCGCGAATCTGAATATGCGTTGTGCGGGGCTTACTGAGTTCACGCAGGATCATGGTGGAAGGAATGGATTTTTCATGAGCGATAAGTTTTGCTTTAATTGTTTCCACTGCGGCGGCCAACGCGGTACGTTTTTGGTCCGTTTGTTTGTAAGCGGCTTCCAGTTGCTGAAGTTCTTCTTCTGTATGTTCCGGTTTCATGGCGAGCTGCTGGATGCTTGCAGGCACTTCGAGCAGGACGGGATCGGCAGCAGTAACGGACAGGCTGAAACAGCCGACCAGATAGTTTGTATTGATGCTGTGGTTCAGGGTGATGGTAAGCTGCGCCTTATCGGAAGACAGGACGGGCTGTTTAGGAAAGAAGATCGCTTCGCGGTCAACATTCGGGTTGCCCGATTTGACATTAATCGCCCACCCTGATTTGTCATTGCCGTCGATGGCATGGTAGACCGGATAACCTGCCTGAGAATGGTCGGCGATCGCCCGGGATATGGGAATTGCCTGTGGCTCACCTGTGGGCAATGTCAGGAACGCGTGAAATTCAGTTAACACAAAATTCCCGTTTCCCGCTCGGCCCGGCCCTCCGGACGGGAGGCTCTTGTGTGCCCTCGGTTCGAGACGAATGGCCGTGATGTTTTCCAGCGGCAGGTCGTAGTGCACGGTGTACATGTCATTTGCAGGGACACTGAAATCGACCAGTAATTGACCGTCATCGATTTTGTTCAGGACGGCACCTTTGGCCGTTTCCCATTTCGCGGGATCAAGTCGCGTCCATTGGACTTCTTCCGCTTTCCCCAAATCCTCTTTCCATTGGTTAAAACCAGCGATGTACTTGCGGTCATGGTCGGCAAGTGGTTTCTCTGCTTCGGCAAGTTCGTTCTGAAGTTGCTTCCCTATTTGAATTTGGTGGTCCGAGGGAACCTTGATTTTGGGACCGGAACCTGCGGCATCGTTGTTATCTTCACAGTTGTTAAAGATGGCAAACAATTCATAAAAATCTCGCTGCGAGATGGGATCAAATTTGTGCTGATGGCATTGAGCACAGCCGGTCGTGAGACCAAGATAAATGGCACTGGTTGTATTTACACGGTCGACGACTGCTTCAACGCGGAACTGCTCGTCACTGGTTCCGCCTTCCTGATTGATCAACGTGTTGCGGTGAAAACCGGTTGCGATAAACTGCTGGGTTGTCGGCTGGGCCATTAAATCACCCGCCATTTGTTCGGCGGTAAACTGATCAAAGGGCATGTCATGGTTTAATGCGTTGATGACCCATTCACGGTATTTCCAGATTTCTCTGGCACCATCAATGGTGAATCCGTCGGAGTCTGCATACCGGGCCAGATCCAGCCAATGTCGGCCCCAGCGTTCGCCATAGCGAGGTGAGGAGAGGATGTTATCCACCAATCGCTCATAGGCATCCGGATTGGAATCTGACAGGAATCGTTCGACTTCGGAAATGGTGGGTGGGATTCCCAGTAGATCGAGGTACAGTCTGCGGATCAGTGTGTTTCGATTTGCCTCAACCGACGGCATCAGTCCTTCGGTTTCCAGTCGATCCATAATGAACAGATCAATGGCATTGCGGGTCCAGCGTTTGTTTTTTGGATTCGGCGGTTCTGGTCGCGTAAGCGGCTGAAATGACCAGTGGTCGCTCGCTCTTTGTTGATGAATCGGTGAGTTCTCAGATTCGGGAAATACAGCGCCCTGGGCGATCCATTTTGTGATTAAATCGATTTGTTCGCCCGATAATGGATCCAAATCTAATGGCATGCGCGGTACCTTCGCCGTACCTTGTAAAACATGGATTAGCATACTTTCAGCTGGCTTACCGGCGATGATCGAAGTGCCGTGATCTCCTCCGCGTATTAATAAACCGCCGCGGTCAACACGATAACCGGATTCCTGCAAATCCGTGCCATGACAGTCACCACAATGCTCCAGCAAAAGTGGTTTGATTTGGGTAAGGTAATCCACTTCGTCTGCGGGCGCACCCATCGCGGTTGCGATTAGGGTGCCAAGTACGGTTGAAATAAGCATCTTACGAAGCATGATGTTCTCACAAATCCCGGAGTGAAAGCTATTATCAGAATAACCGATTTTCACGTATGTTTCCACGCATGGAAAACGGTCGTATCTCCTGATCTGACTTCCATCGGCAGGCAGCCTGGAAAACGAACCGGCGTTTATCAATTCTGATGGACGATAAGAGTAACCGCCCGCTACAGGGCATGCTGATTTACAATGTTGGTGCCGGAATTTCCAAGCAAGATATTTAGCGTATTTTCTATACTTCGGTAACGCAAATCGTGTAAGGATTCTTCGGAAACGAATGCGGCATGGGGCGAAATAATGACCCGAGGATCGTTAAAAGGGGGCATGGACAGGTCGGGAGGCTCAGGATCCTGTACGTCTAACGCCGCACCGGCAATGATGTTCTGTTGCAACGCCGTCGCTAAAGCTTTGTGATTGACCAGACCGCCGCGAGCCGTATTGATCAGAAAGGCGGTTTTCTTCATCAAGGCGAATTCGGAGTCACTGATCATGTGCTGATTGCCATCGGTCAATGGTAAATGAAGTGAGATGTAATCGCTTACAGCCAGCAGTTCCTGCAATGGTAACAGCGTCACACCAGGCACGGGCTTATTCATGTCCCGACGATTGCCGACGACATGCAGCCCCACGGACTGGGCCAGAGCAGCCACTCTTTGTCCGATATTTCCCAAACCGACGATGCCCAGAGTCTGCCCCTGAATACGACGGATAGGTGGCGAAACGTCTCTCTGATAATTACCTTGTTTTGTGCGCTGATGGAAGGTTGCCAACTGCCGGCCCAATGTAAAAATGGACGCCAGTGTATGTTCCGCAACTTCCTGTAGACAATAATCAGGGACATTGGTTACGGGAATTTGATGAGCTGAGCAGTAATCGACATCAATATTATCCAATCCGATTCCCATGCGGGTAACGACTTTGCAACGTCCGGCGGTGGCTGCGATCACCGCCTGCGTCACATGGGCCCAGCAGGTCACGATTGCATCGGCATTCGAGGCGTGCTGGATGAGTGTCTTTTCATCGGCATCGGGTGCGATGGTTAATTTAACTCCGGCCGAGTCGCAAAGCTCGGATTCGATGACGGAATCGGGCCAGGCGATATCGGTTAACAGCATTTTCAGCCCAGGCATGCCTATGTTCTTTCCGGATGAATTTCGACTTGGAGTGAACTACGGGGTCTTTAAAAGTAAGTAAAGGACAGTGATCAGGATAGCCACTCCGGTGAACATACCAAAAACAAGCAGCCACGGGATCGCTTGATTACTGTTCCGTTTACGGGCTCGGCGGGAAATCGGGTTGGATCCGGACCGTGATTGTCCAGGCAGGTCATTCAGCGGATTTACCGCCCGTACCGGCACGGCTTTTTCCGTGGATGGATTAGGCCTTACGGGCGTAGCAACTTCGTTCGCCGCGGTCGCCATGGGGGTCATCCCCGGATGCGGAGTGTTTGATATGGTTGGAGGAGGGGGAACGGGGGTCAGTTTGGTTTTGAGTTCGGCGTCATAGTCGGCCTTGGCCTCCACCTGTAACAGACAAATTTTTGCCTGTGCTAATTCGTTTAACAATTCCTGAGATTTCTGACTATGTTCACCCGTTTGAAACGAACGGACATGGGCCATTTGACGGTTTGCCGCATTTTCGATGACATCAGGATCATCTTCAAATTCTGCAATACCCAACAGTTGATAATGGTGGGGTGGTTGTTTTTCACTTGGGATTCCTAACCATTTTCGGTAAGGATCGAATGGCTGTGCCATGGTCTACGACTCCGCAATGACAGGGGATAAGTAGCAATGGAGTAAAGTGGTATGAAGTTCGTACGTGAATTGTATTAAGTATATACTCTGCTTCGAAAGATGCTGCCGTTTTCTGCCGCCCGTTTGCACTTGGCAAGCGATTCAAAGCCCGTCATTATTAGCATAGAGTTTTTAGGGAGATGGGAAAATCGGCTGGTCTTGGTTGGATGTGGCAGCGACGACAAATTGACACAGGGCGTTATGGGAGTGATTGCAAGTGAAAATTGGAGAGACAGAAATTGAGGAGACATTTGCCGAAGCTTTTCCGATGCATTATGTCAGCCTTGTTATTACCGCAGAGGACGAATATTGGTTGGAGGCAGCGTTGTCGGAGGTTACCGGTTATAGTGCTTCCGTTATTTCCTGTGATGCTGAAACAGGGGTTTCATCCTATATTGCCAAAGAGGATACACCGGACGGTCGTCCGGGAGCTCTGGTTCTGATATTTGGGTTCTCCGCCGATGCGCTGCAAAAATCAGTTCCGAATCGGGTAGGTCAATGCGTGATGACCTGCCCTTCCACGGCTGTCTACGATGGGAACGCTGATAGTGGCACGCGAATTGGTCTGGGAAAACAAATTCGTTTTTTTGGAGATGGTTTCCAGAAATCCAAAATGATTGGTGAACGTCGGTATTGGCGGGTACCGGTGATGGATGGAGAGTTTTTGGTACAGGATACATTGAACGTGGCCGCAGGTGTTGGGGGTGGCAATATCATCCTGCAAAGTTCGTGTAAGCATGCAGGTTTGGCTGCCGCGCGGCGAGGTGCCGAAGCGATCGCCACATGTGACGGTGTGATTGCACCGTTTCCCGGTGGAGTAGCCCGCAGTGGAAGTAAAGTCGGTTCGGTGTATAAGGCTTTACCCGCTTCCACTTCCGAAGCTTATTGTCCCACACTGCGAGGCCGTGTAGCTTCAAAACTGCTGGAGAATACCACAGTTGCTTATGAAATTGTTATTGATGGAGTGAATGAAGATGCGGTTGCTAAAGCGATGGCAACCGTGGCAAGAGCCGTTGCCGGAGAGAATATTCTGCGTATTGGTGCAGGAAATTATGGCGGCGAATTGGGAAAATACCACTTTCACCTGCATGAGATTTTAAGTAAAGCGCAGTAAAACCCCGGTACAGATCCGTTTTGCGAATTACGGTACCGAGGCTCATGTTAGTGCGGCTGTGGGTCCAGGTGCACTAGTTACTGGTTTGATTACGCTGCGTGTTGTATTCCTGCATGACCGCTGCTTCACGCTGCAGCTTCATCTTGCTGGTCGGTGCGAAATACTGAACATCATCAGTTAGGTAGTGTGGGCTGGGAAGCGTCTGTCCGCCGATTTGGCTTTGACATCCAGTGAATAATCCGAAACCCGCAATCGCCAAAACTGTGCATACACGTAATGCCGTTCGTTGCTTTTTTTGTGACATACTTTCGATTCCTTCCATCGAAATAAGACGATTAATCGCTTATCCCATGGAAATCTAAAATGACCCTAAGACTTAACGAAACTCCCAATCGTCCCTGAATTCAAGGAACTTTGGAGTAATTGTCCTGTTGTTTTGAAAAAACCAGTGTTGTTTTGGTTTCCGTAAATTCGGCGATAAGAGTGCATAAATAGGGCCTGTAGGAAAGGTGGGCAAAACAACTTGTGAATACACAGTCAAAAGGCTGGTATTTATGTGGTAACAGTTCCTATCATTCCTATAGGGCGGATGGTTCACGGGGGACAGGAAGACCGATATAGGAGATAGTGTGTCCATGATCAGACTGAGACTTATTCTTAGGATCAGGTGTTGCCTGGTTGGTTGTTAAATGAGCATAGGGATGCAGCCGGGTTGATGATAGGGAAGCGGGAGTAGGCGATATTGAGTAGGAATCGTTTTTCAGAAAAGACCATTGGGAACACCGCATCATGAAGTTGTATTTATTGTGTTTGGTTGTTGTGGGTTGGGCGAGTAGTTGTTTTGCTCAGGGGACATCGGGATATCCTCGGAATGACTATTGGTTGGCGATGGGTGCCTTTAATGAAGGCGAGTTTCGAACGGCGGCAACCGCCTTCAATCGTACTTCGCGTGTCAAGAGCGCGGACGGCGAGTGGATCGACTCGATCTGTCATCACACGATGTTGGCAGAATGTTATTACCAAATGGGTCAATCACGTTTAGCACTGCAGCATTACGATCAGGCGTTAGGACTATTTGTCATCAACCAGCAATGGATGTTACGGCTTTACATTCCCAATGTATTACCTCAGAGTTATCGTTCGACGCAAAAGGTAACATGGGGTCCCAGCAAGCGTCAGATGATTTTGGGAAAGACACCTGACAGCGTATCCATATTCCGCGGCAACCTGAATAATTTTGCCGTTCTTCAGCAGGGTGGGACGGTTCAACCGGCGATGCTTACACCGGTTCACGCGCGGGAAATTGTTCGTTGTACGGCCTTATCGATTCGTCGCAGAACGGAGCTGTTGGGATTAACGGCAAGGTTCTCTCCATTAACTCAGCGAGTGATCGAGGCACTGGAGTTACGTCCGGCTCCGCCGAATCACTGGTCTCAGGGTTGGATTAGTTTGATGCTAGGATTGGCCAAGCATTCTGCAGGTCAGGCTCAGGCAGCGGTTGGGGAATTGCAATCGGCGATTACCTTTGGCCGACTAGACCATGAGCTTACAGGTTTAATCATGCTTGAGTTGGGAAAGATGGCATTTGAGCAGCAACAGCATGCTGCTGCATCACAACATTTTCTGGAAGCATCTCTGAGTGCCGGTGCCTATCGTAACAATGACATTCTTGAAGAGTCGATGCGTTGGGGAGTGAAAAATCATATCGCGGCCGGTCAGCCTGGATTGTATCGACCCTTAGTGGAAGTTGCCAATTATGCCCGTCTGGAATCCGATTGGTTATCTGCATCGGTCTATGTTTCAGCAGCAGAGAACTACGTTTGGCAGGCCGATTCTAAAAATGCCAGAGTGATGGTCGACAAGGCACGAGTGATTGCTCGCCGTGCTGAAATGTTCACGGGAGAAATTGGAGCCCGATTACAATTTGTAAGCACTTTGGCTGAATTCCAGTCTGGCAACATTACGGTCGGTGAGCAGGCGATGTCAAAATTAATGGCATTTCAGACCGACGCATCGGCCTGGTTGCTCCAAATTGCCCATGCGGATTCACTTTACAAAAATGGAACGGTCACCGAACGGACGGCAGATTTATTATTTGAAAAGGTATTACGTGATCCCACGCAAATGGACTGGATTTATGCACCCCGCGATGCATTGAAATACCTGCTTACCAATCATGAACCGGTGATGCATCGGTGGTTTGAACTGGCTTTGAATCGGCGCGAGATTGAACGTGCCGTAGAAATCACGGATCGAATTCGGCGACATCGCTTTTACAAGTCGTTACCGATGGGCGGGCGGGTTCTGAGTTTGCGCCGAATTCTTGAAGGGCCTGAAAAAACGCTCTCGCCAACCGCCTTACAACAACGACAGAAATTGCTGGTAAACTACCCGAAATACAATCAAAATCGTCAGACGATCGAAAATGTTAAGAACCAGCTAGCCGATATACCCCTGAGTCCGGAACAACCGGAACAATTAAAAATACAACAAGACGGGTTTCCCATTTTAGTTCAGGGAACGGTGGCTCAGGAGCGGTTATTGCGACGGATGGCATTAGAACCCAATCCGGCGGAGTTTAGTTTTCCTCCCCTTTACAGCATTAAAAAACTGCGGACTCAACTGGCACCGAACGAGGTGGTCATTTCATTTTTTGGGACGAGTCGGGCATTGCATGCATTTATGCTGTCGAACAAAAAATATCTAACATGGCGTATTGGTTCTCCGGCAAAAATCCAAAATCAATTACAGGCGTTACTGCGCAATATGGGTAACTTCGAGGCCAATGTTGAGGTCACGGCAGCGACGCTGGCCAGTGAGGAATGGAAACAATCCGCCGCGAATCTGGCCGAGTCGATTTTTGGAGGCGCCACCGAGAATCCTTTTGCTGAGAATCAGCGCGTGATTATTGTCCCGGACGGGATGCTTTGGTATGTACCGTTTGAATTGTTACCACTGAAACAGGATCCGTTGATTACCACCCACTCATTCCGATATAGTCCGACGGTATCTCTGGCTCTGGGGGACGGTCGCAATCAGCGACCCCTGAACCGTACCGCTGTTTCTGATGGTCCGTTTTCGATACGCGATGATGAAGCGGTGCGTGCGGCCCGACTGGCTGAGTTTAAAGAAGTCGTTCCGGACGCGGAAATTCTACCCCATCCATTACCCGGTGCAGCCGCTCATGTCAGTGGCATGGCGGATCGGCTGGTTGTGTTGCAGGATTTGATTCAGACGGGTAGTGGTGGATATAACTGGTCGGTCATTCCCAAAACTCAGGGCGGAACGCTGACGGACTGGATGCGTTTGCCCTGGGGACATTGTGAAGTGGTTTGTTTGCCGGGGTTTAGAACAGGTGCCGAAAGCGCTTTGAAACGTCATGCGACCGGACAGGATTTATTTCTTACCGCCTGTGGACTGATGGCCAGCGGGTCACGGACGATTGTTATCAGCCGCTGGCGCACCGGAGGCCAGTCCACGTATGGGATGATGGCGGAATTTCTTGCCAAGGGACGCACGCAACCGGCCGAGCAGGCCTGGCGCAGTGCCGTCAATAAAGTCCGCACCGGAGAATCTGCAGCCGGGACAGAACCCCGGGTGCGTGATGACGGAAAACCTACGAAGACAGCCCATCCGTTCTTCTGGTCCGGGTATATGATGATTGATGTTAGTTCCCGAAGCGGTGAATTGGTGCCTGTCGAACAGTTACAACCGGACAAAGATCCGGCAGGTGCCGTCGATCCCGCAAACGAAAAACCAAAGCAGCCGATGAATAATATTCAATTAGGGAACCCCAATGCGGCGGGCCAGAATCCCAAACCGAAACCGCAGCCTAAGAACGATGAGGTGGAGTTCAAGGTGCCCCCGTTTGCTCAGCAGGATCCTTAAAATACTTCGACACGCCCAGGTTTTAAGCCGCTATTGTAATTCCAATTGGCGGAAGATAGGCAAATGTCGGTAATAGACTTCCAGACAGCAAATGGCCATGGCCGTTGCATACAGTCGGCCACCAGCTCGATCGTGCGATTCAATAGGTGTCCAGCTACCTGCGCGATGTCCCTTGGTTTTTTGTGAAGCAATCAAAAGGGAACGCATTTGCTCGTTCCATGATTCCCACGGTTTTCCGCCGTAATGGTGCATGACCTGAGTTCCGTAATACATGTAGTACATGTTAAACGGAGGCTTGGAGGGCGCGTGATTTTTGATCAAATGATTGATTCCGTACTGAACTCCCGGTGAGTTTTGGTTGTATCCCAGATAAAAGCGACATAACAGGGCTTCTGCTGTCATCACATGGGAAGCAGCACTTCCCGGTTGATAACCATAGAGGGAATTACCGGTTTGAGCTTTGTTGAGATACTGATTTGCTTTTTGTAATGTTATGCTGGGGACGACCAATCCGGCAGCATGTGCCGATTGCAGTGCCATCACCTGCCAGCCAACGACACTGGTATCCCCTGCCTGTCCGGGATTGTATCGCCAGCCCCCACCGGAATGCTGGGCTTTGACAATAAAATTCACTGCTTCCTGAGCCGGGTTTCTCAATCGTCGATCGCCGGTCATCATCAGTGCTTCGCACAAGACGATCGTGGCCTGTCCATGGGTATAAAGTCGCGAATTGCCCCGTGCCCCAGCACTTAAATCCCCGTCCCGAATCTGATTATCCAGCAGATAGTTAATTCCCTCACGTACATGATCTTTGTAAAGGCCGGTAATGTGTGTTTGTCCTGCTCCCAGAAAGGGAAGTAATGCGAGCGACGTGGCTCCCATGTCCGTAATTACCTGCCCTGTATCCTGACAGGTACATCCGGGGCTGTCATTGAATTTATGCAAACTCCAGTTGCCATTAGGATGTTGATGTTTTGAAAGCCAAACGAGTCCTCGTGCGACCGCAGCTTCAGTGGCAGAAGTCCCCCCCTCACGAGAGACCACTTGTTTGCGAACACGGGGATCCCGAGCCAGGATGGTCTTGTTCGTTCCGGTCGCTTCGCTGATCCGTCGTTTGACGGAGTCCAGATCCGGGAGATTTGGGTTGTCCGTATCAAAGTCCTGTTGCAGATCTTCAGCAATTTCCCGATCTTTTTCGACCTTCTCCATTTCCAGTGGATTGTCAGGATCGATATTATCCGGAGGTGGTAACTCGAAATTCTCTTCCGCATCAGGTGTGATATTTGTAGTGACACCGCCGTCCTGATCGCCTACGACCACCGACAGGGTTATGTAATGATCTCCGTCAGTGTCTGAATCGGCGAGCAGTCCCAGCAGGATCAGTAACAAAATATGAGCGAGCAGGCTGATAATCCACGCTGGCGTTTGATTCAAAGCGCGGCGAAACCAAAGCAGAGGCTGTTCATTGACCACCGTTGTCCGAATACGACTCTGAGCAACGGTTGGTTTTGCCGCGGGAAAATAGGGCAGGATGGGCTTGGGCTTAGAGAGGGGTGCCGCTGGAGCTGCCGGCTTACTCCGTTTCGTCTTTCGTAACAACTGCTCAATGGCTGCTTCCTGCTCAGCGGTTAGGAGTACGGCCGTTTCGCAATTCCAGCAGTCCGCCGCCATCAGCCAGTGTCGAATCGTGATTGGTGCCTGACAATCAGGACAACTACACATGAAACTCTCACCGTCGAGCCAGATACTGCCGACTTTCATCGGAACGTGCGGATTCATACCGACCGTTTCCTCAACGGTGGATTCATGATCTGCCATCGATTCCTTTGTCTTGGGTGTGGAATCAATTTTGGGGATACTCTCCACATCCGGCAGGGGGGTATCCGTACCCAGCGAGAAGACCATCATTTCCTGTGAACCCGACTGCGCAGCAGGGCCTGTCATGGGCACAAGGTCATACGAGTCATGATGGGTGGTCGACATCAGATAAAGAGATTCTTCTAACAAAAAGAAACGTTCATGGAAGGTCCTTAAGTGGTGTCTGTATTATAGGAGTTTCAGCCAGACTCTGTCTTGTAGGTTTCTGCGGGATTCATCCAGACATTCTCGATTTTCATCGTGGTTAGAACCAATTTCCAGGTAGAAAAACCGCTCTAAAAGTTGTGAATGAATGTTTAAAAGACGGTGTTTGGGGCACATGGGTTGATGTACATTTGCTTGTCGATGTCTTAGTATTAAACACAGTAGATTCCTTGTCTTAAGCAGACGCTGATTTGATCTGCGGTAACTTTACCTCCAGCAAATGATTGTGACCCTCATGGCAACCACTGCAGACCATATACAACGATTGGATGAACTTGAAGAGAACATTGGGAAAGTGGTTCTGGGTAAACCGGATGTGATTCGTTTATGCATGGTTGCATTATTAACGGGCGAACATGTGTTGTTGGAGGATGTACCGGGAGTCGGTAAGACATTAGTAGGGCGCGCTATTGCCCGCAGCATATCCGGAGATTTCTGTCGTCTGCAATTTACACCGGATTTGTTGCCAAGTGATATTGTTGGAAGCACCGTATATAACTCAACGACATCGGAATTTCTATTTCAGAAAGGCCCGGTTTTTTCGAATCTGGTATTAGCGGATGAAATCAATCGTGCTCCGCCTCGAACGCAAAGTGCGCTGTTAGAAGCGATGGGAGACAGGCAGGTATCGGTTGACGGAACGACCTATCCCTTACCATCACCGTTTATGGTGGTTGCAACTCAGAATCCGTTCGAATTTGAAGGCACCTACAGTCTTCCCGAAAGTCAGTTAGACCGGTTTCTGCTTAGAATTTCGATGGGTTATCCAGATAAATCGTCGGAGCGTCAGATTCTTTCTTCGCATCGTGAAGGAGAGCCCGTGGAACAACTGGAGCCGGTACTGACGTCGGAAGATGTACTGGTTCTGCAGCAGCAGGCGCGTCAAATGCGAGTCGATGATGCGTTGGCAGATTATGTGCTGGCGATCGTGAATGCAACCCGTAATAGTGATGCCCTGCACGTCGGGGTAAGTTCACGCGGAGCAATTAATCTGTACCGTGCCAGTCAGTCATTGGCGATGTTAGAACGACGCGATTATGTGACTCCGGACGATGTCAAACAACTGGCCGTCGCGACCCTGGCGCATCGAGTGATGGCGAAAGGTTTCATGCAGGGAACCCAGCGTGAACTAGTGGAAGGCATTATCACGGATATTATTAATCAGATTCCTGTACCTGCCTAATGATTGCAAAACCCCGTATCTTAATTACCAGCCAGGGATGGTACTACTTATTTGTAGTCCTGTTTATCGTTGGGGGTGCAATTATGCGGGAAGTAAATATGCTGGTCGTGCTGTCCGGTATGTTGTTTGGGCCGCTGCTTCTGCAGTGGCGATTGACGATCGCTACCCTGAAGAACCTTTCCGTAACACGGAAGTTCAATAACCCGACGATGGCCGGTCTGGAGACGAGGATGGAAATCCTCGTCGAAAATAAAAACTGGAAATTTGGTTCCTGGTTTGTTCAGTTACATGACCGAATTCGATTTGTGAATCAGGGAGTGCTGCAACCGGCTACAGATATACAGCTGCTGGCGCCCTTTGTGCATGCCGGATCGGTCGCCCAAGTCCCTTATACATGGGATTTAGCACGTCGCGGAGTTTATGAACTAGGCCCGCTCTTTATTGAGACACGATTTCCCTTTGGGTTAATACGAGCCCGCGTTTACCAACGTGAACGTGAATCCTTGGTAGTTTGTCCGCAATTGGGAAAACTGACGCCGCAGTGGCGTCGCGTGATTGAGTCCGACCACCTGGGCCTAAGCGGTAGTTTTAGCCGACAGGGTCGTAGTGAAGGTGATTATTATGCCATGCGCCAATGGCGGTCGGGCGATAGCACGCGTTGGATTCATTGGCGCACGACTGCCAGGCTGGGCGAACTGATGGTGCGGCAGTACGAGCAACAACGAGATCGAGCGGTTGGTATTGTGCTGGATCTATGGGACGGTAAAGAAGCGGTCGATCGGGAAGAACAGTCCGTCCATGTAGAGATCGCCGTAAGTATGGCAGCGACCATTGTGAACGATTTGTGCTCACGCAGTGGAAGTTTCTTTAATCTGACCATTGCCGGAGAACAGGTTAGTCATTTCTCGGCAACTCCCTCGCAAAATGTTGCTCGCGAGGTATTAGAGAGCTTAGCCGTTGTCTGTCCCGGAGACGGGTCTTCCCTGGTGGATAGTTTTGATTGGTTAAGCCATGAAGGGAAACAGGGAATGACCGTTGTGATCGTCAGTACACGAAGCAAACAACAGACCCTGGAACAACTGGAGACGTTAACCGGAAACTCACAAATTGCAACACAACAGGGCTGGTCACTCCAGGATGCTCTTTGGATTGACTGCCAAAATGAACAGGATGTCCGCAACTATTTCCAACCGCCTGACCATCAATTACTGACGGCAGCGGAGATCAGCTCCCCGGATGAATCGGATCCAGCCACAAATCCAATTCAGCCGGTTGGGGAGGTTCTATGAGAGTGGAACGCAATTTGCAGATCTGTACAGCGGCCGTTGCCGTCAATGGCACCGTGTTGCTGGGGATCGGAGAACGTGCCCCAGAATTACCCATGATGATGTTCATGGCTGCGATTCTCTCTTTGGTGTTTACCGATATTCTGGGATGGATTCGTCTGCCCCGAATCATTGCCAACATCGTGATGCTGGCGGTTGCCGCTATGGCTCTGGGGGATTTTATCAACTCCACAAGCCAGTTGCAGTTATATGCCGTGGCCAATCTGTTGGTGTATGTGCAAATTGTCATCCTTTTTCAAAAGAAGACTCCACGACTTTACGGCCATCTGGCAATTTTCAGTTTGTTACAGGTCGTGGTCGCCTCCCTGCTGAGCGTCGGTGTTGTGTTTGGGGCGCTGTTGTTTGTTTACTCCGTTTTGGCGTTTATGACGTTAGCTTTGTATTGTATTTACCGTCAGGTTTATGTGATGGAAAGAGCGAATCATAAATCGTCCCGTCAGGATGAGCAATCGAATCCGAAGCACAAACGCTGGGGGTTCCTGATGAGAGAGACCGCTTACGGTCGTAGTGGCGTTCCTCTGAAAACCGGTGGAGACCAGATTGTCGAAGGTGGCTTTTTTCGGTATCTCATGGGCTCAGGTATCATTGTCCTCGTGTTTACGATGGTCTTCTTTTATTGTATTCCACGGACCGGAAGCTCGGCCTGGCATCATCCTGGTTTGTCAGGAATTGGGCGAACCGGAATGACCCGGGAAATCACGTTGGGAAAGGTCGGAGAGATTCTGACGGATAATCGAGTCGCACTGCGTGTGTCCTTTGTAGACGAAAAAATCAATGAACCATACGAATTGGCGGGAGATCCGTACTTAAATGGCACTGTTTTAACTCGCTATGAACCCCGACGCGGAGTTGCCAACTGGCTTCCCACGGGATTAGCAGCTGGATCCAGCGTGAGGGAACTGGAATCGTTGATAGAAACCCCGATCGGGCATGATCTGGTACGACAGGATGTTACGATGGAAGTGGTTCACAACCCCCGATCGACTTTCGGCGATCCGTTATTGCCTGCAATTTTCCCGGTTTACGCCGCTCGTAATACGCCTGAAGAGGTGCGCTACGACCCCTTTGCAAGACAACTGTTCCTGAGTAACCGGGGTGCGATGACGATTGTGGATCAATATCGATATTCGGTGGTTACGACCGCGTTCTCCCAGGGTAATCAAGAAACGGTGACACCGGTGTATGCGACCACCCCGGATATGCAGGACTCGTTGAGACGTGAAATCCGGGCAGCATCCGAATTACCCGACGAAGTTCAGAGTTTAACTCAGTTCACACAAGATCTGCTAACCCTACGGAAGGCGGATGTTAGCAGTCCGGTATTAATCGCTAGTGATCTGGAAAACTATCTGACCGGTAGAGATGTTTTTACCTACTCCTTAGGCAGTTTTGGTGTTCAGCGAGATGAGTCATTGGATCCGGTGGTTGACTTCGTGATGAATCATAAGACCGGGCATTGTGAGTATTTTGCCAGTGCGCTGGCCCTGATGCTTCGCAGCCAGGGGATCCCCGCGCGGGTGGTGATTGGATATCACGGAGGCGAATATAATGAGATTGGTGAACATTACAAATTCCGTAATAGTGATGCCCACGCCTGGGTGGAGATGTTTCTGCAACCGGAATTCGTACAGGAACAGGAAGTGGAGATTGATCCCGAGGGTCTCTCCGGTGCATGGGTTCGATTAGATCCCACGCCCGTACGAGAGGATAATCTGGAACGAACGCTGTATGACGAGGTCGTGGATTCCTTTGAATATTTGCAGTTGTTGTGGGACAACTATGTGTTGGCGATGGATCCAAAACAACAGGAAGAAGCGTTACGTGCTCTGGGTATGAATCGTGTCGGTGCCCGCGATCTGGGGGTCTCCACCCGGCTGCTGCAAACCATCGGTATTGATTTTGACAAGGGGATGTTGCGCTCCTTGGCTCAGCCACGAGCTCTGGTGATATTCGTTCTTGTGGTTGCCGCGGCTCTGGGACTGGTCCGAGTGGGCCGGTGGATACCATGGTCCGGACTGTTCCGGGTGGTTCGCCCGACTGCCCGTCGTTTGCGGACGCAGCAGGCATCCGTTAGTTTCTATCGACGGATGGAAAAATTCTTCACACGGCGCGGACATCCGCGGTATGCTTCCCAAACACAAAAGGAATATGCCGCAGACTTATCCCACTGGCTGACAGAACAATCTCTGGAACAGGAACTTGTGGAAGTACCGGTTCAGGTGGCGAAGCTGTTTTACGATGTTCGCTTTGGAGATAGCCAAATTACAGATGAACAGCTACAGACGGTGGAACAGGGTTTGCAGCGATTGAGCAGCGCGGTTGGGAAATAGTCCGCTGCGGGTGTAATTTCAAAGTTCTCTGTGTTACGACGGTTCTAATCAACGTATCGTCGTAGGATGACGGCGTTGTCGACGTTATGGTTTTCACCAGGTTCACTGGCAACCGGAATACTGCGGTCGATCATATAAAACGCCCGATGGCGTTTGATCTTGCCCTGATCAACGCCGATTTCAGCGCCCAGCATATAACCGTCGGGTCGTTTTGTGTTGGGATTCCCTGCCGGTTCAACGGCAAAATAACCAACCGTGATCCACACGCCGTATACGTTCGACCGACCCGTGGTTAGATTTCCAAGTCGCTGCAGACTTTGGTATTTGAAGGTTGGATTACGGGTTGCATTACGAGCGGCATCCGAATAATGAGAATGAAAAAGGGGCTGGTTACCTGCCTGACTTTGGCGCAACAGCGATAGTTCCACATCGGATCGCTCCAGATGGGATAAGGGCACGATATCACCACTACCGGCGGGCCGGATCGGATTTGCAAAAAAGGTGGGAACATTGTTATGCAATTGGATCTGGCTGGTTCCGCCACCCCCGTAACCCCGTCGCGAATCGATCCAGTTGGCATAAGTTGAACCGGCATGACCGTTCATCAGACCATTGAAGACGATTGGGTCAAAGATGGTATTAAGGTTAATGCGGCCCGGGTCGCGATAATTGGTAACCGCATTAAACGGTGGGTGGAACTCGTCGGTTCCCATTTTGGTCGGATCCTGAAAAACATGGGGATTCAGGTAGGTTTGAGCTCCGGTGAACCTCGAAGGCACTTCGGTAAAATTAAATACGCTATGGAAATTTGCTAAATCCCGACCGGACTCAAAGAAATTTAACAAATGATTATACGTGGTGTCCTGAGGGTCACCGTTGGCGGGTACATCGTAAACGTCGACCGCCGAATTGAAATGGGAATATTCATACAACAACCGGGATGAGCGGCTTTTGGGAACCAGCATTAACTCGAGCTGACTGACAAATGGCCGGTTGTTCCACTGCAACAAAGGAAAGGGGTAACCGGTCGAATCATCCACATCACCATCAGCCGCCCGGGGTGCCCCAAACGGCTTATTCAGGAAACCTAATGTGGTTCTCAGCGTACGATTGAAAACGTGATCATTCAGCGGGTGGGTGTCATTCAATGGGTCGCCCGCGACGACGACGGCACTGCGCGGCTCATGTTCCCAGAGGTTCCGTGTTTGTACTGCTCCGGGCATCGGTGGTCCAATGACGGGCATCATTCCCATACCGGCTACATCATTATCTCCACGTTGATGAGCATTAAAACGGTAATCACCAGCTACAACACCGCCGATGCCTCCAAGATGATCGTTTTCAATCCCGTTAAAAGCAGTGACATCAACGGAATGAGAATCAATGGTTCGATAAGGATTCGTGTTTGCGTTATACGGCTGCAGGGGGTTTGCCAGACGTTGCAGGTGAATGACCGCATAGTCGACAAAGGTACCATTGGTGATGGTAGCTGTTCTCTGCAGTACCGGATCGGCATCTCCGGCATGGATCGGGTCATCCAGATATTGATTGTCCAGAGGGGTGTCCGCTTTGGCCAATAGTTCCGGTTCACCATCCGGCCCTGCCATGGCAGCCATCCGTTCGGGATATCCGCCTACAGGTTCGGTGATACTCAGGGATTGCAGCATTCCTACGCCCGCACCGATATGCATGTCAATGGGTAAGGCGATCGCAGGCGCCTGAGCATCGGTACCTGCATCCACAGGGTCACCATAGCCGGGTGGATTGCTATTGTTATGGATTCTGACCTGATCCCGGACGGTTGGATCGATATTGGGTGTCAGGTCGATGCGGCGCGTATTGTCGTAATCCAGCGTTCCGATTCCTCCGCCGGGTACGGCCGCGTTACTACGACCGATCAATGTCTTGTAGACGGCTCCATCTTTGTAACCACTGGAGCCAATGACAGCATACCGACCGGGCAATAGCGGAGCAGGCTCGATCGAGGAATAGAATTGTTCCCTCCCGTGATAATTCGCAATGCCAAGAGGTATTTCGGCCATGTCATCGGTGAAGTAAATAGCTCGTTCCACATGATCGGGATCGGGTCTTTGATTACGATCCCAGTGATCGGGATCATGGTGACGATCGGCACCACGGACGACAATGATTCTCCACACGGGCGACGAGACTAACGTCATGGGGTCGCCGTTAAGTGAAGTCTGGTTCAGCAAAAGCCCCCGATTGCCGCGATAGAATTCAGCGGGATTCCAACTTCCGGTTCCCGGAACTCCGGCTGGATTAGTAGCAGGGCTCTGCCAGGGGTTATAAAGCTCGATAAATGCTCCGCTACGAGGTAACAATCGTTGATCAAAGTCGGTTTCGCCGTTCATTCCCACTTTCCCGGCTTGTTCACCTGGATTGGGTTGTTCGGTATCCAGATCTTCGGTACGTCGGTCGTGGAATACGAGGGACTCGGTGATGAGTAATTCCGGTCGTTCACTTCCCCATACCAATCCCCGTTCGGCCGTTGCCTCGACCGTA
>JAYZPA010000023.1:0-7183 GCA_036150515.1 Planctomycetota bacterium | reverse complement strand
ACGATGATTTACCCGGCAATCGGATGGGGTTAGCTCAATGGATTGTGGATCCCGTTAATCCGTTGACAGCCCGTGTCACGGTGAATCGGTTTTGGCAGGAGGTTTTTGGTCGTGGAATCGTCAGCACCCCCGAAGACTTTGGCGTGATGGGCGCCACCCCCAGCCATCCTCAGCTACTGGATTGGCTGGCGGTTGAATTTCGGGAGAGCGGTTGGGATGTAAAGCATCTGTTTAAGTTGATGTTGACCAGCGCGACGTATCGTCAGGCAGCAACCCTGACCGAGGAAAAAATTGTTAAGGATCGCGATAATGTTTTATTATCTCGCGGCCCACGATTTCGAATGGATGCCGAGATGGTGCGTGACTATGCCCTCGCTGCCAGCGGACTGCTTTCCAAAAAGATGTATGGACCGGGAACCAGGCCCTATCAGCCGATCGGCATTTGGGATGTGGTTGGGCTGCCCGGCGGAGATACACGAAATTATGTGCAGGACCAGGGTGAGAATCTGTACCGGCGGACCGTATACCATTTCTGGAAACGAATGGCACCTCCACCAAATCTGGAGGCTTTTAATGCACCGAGCCGTGAATATTGTACGGTGCAACGGGAACGCACCAATACACCTCTGCAGGCATTGATTACCTTAAATGATCCCCAATTTGTTGAAGCAGCACGGATACTGGCCCAGCTTGCCCTGACGGAAACAAATAACAACGATCAGGAGATAATCGACTTTATTGTGCGGCGGGTGCTCAGTCGGACTTTAACTGATCAGGAACGCGAAATTGTAGAATCGAGTTATCAACATTTGCTTCAGTTCTATCAATCGCATCCCGATGATGCGAAATCACTTATTGCGGTTGGCGAATCCAAGTCGGATGAATCGTTGGACGCGGTTACATTAGCGACCTGGACGATGGTCTGTAACCAAATCCTGAATCTGGACGAAGTCCTGAATAAATAAATCAAACCATCAAACAAAAAAATCGAATGGTCACCAAGGATCGATTGGATAACATCATGAACATTCTCGACGAATACAAGACCTATCAGACCCGCCGACAGTTTTTTTCTCAGGGGAAAAACCTGTTGGGAACTGCAGCATTAGGGTCGCTGTTAGGTGGTCGTATGTCGGCATCCGCTGGTGAGGGTGCGATATCACCTCATTTTCCCCCGACAGCGAAACGAGTGATTTATTTGCATATGGTTGGTGGCCCGGCACAGATGGACTTGTTCGATTACAAGCCGAAGATGAAAGAGTATTATGACAAAGATCTGCCTGATTCCATTCGTAAAGGTCAACGACTAACGACCATGACCAGTGGCCAGAAACGATTCCCGATTGCACCTACCAAATTTAAGTTTGCACCAGCCGGTCAGTGTGGAATGTGGATGAATACCGAAATGTTACCCCATCTGGCAACCAAAGCGGATGATATTTGCTGGATGCGTAGTCTGCATACCGAAGCGATCAATCATGAACCAGCCATTGCGGCGATGCAGACAGGCAATCAGGTTCCCGGAAGACCCTGCCTGGGATCATGGGCTTCGTACGGGCTTGGTTCGATGAACGAGAATCTGCCGGCGTTTGTTGTTCTGGTGGCTGTACCTAGTAACCGTGATCAGGAACAGGCGATCTCTTCCAGGTTGTGGGGTTCCGGTTATCTGCCCGGAGAACATTCTGGAGTTTCATTTCGAAGTGCCGGAGATCCGATTCTTTACATCAATAATCCGGCAGGCGTTCCGGACGCCATCCGGAAAAGTACGATCAAGGGTATTAATGCGCTTAATGAAATTAACTACAAAGCGGTTGGAGATCCTGAGACGCAGACGAGGATTCGACAGTATGAAATGGCTTTTAAAATGCAGGCCAGTGTCCCGGAATTGACGGATCTAAGTACAGAATCGGAACATACGTTTAAATTATACGGCGAGGAAGCCAAAAAACTGGGAAGCTTTGCAAATACGGTGTTGATGGCGCGCCGCTTAGCCGAACGGGGTGTTCGCTTTATCCAGGTTTATCACAACAACTGGGATCATCATGGAAATGTGGCAGGTCGGATGCCGAGCCAGTGCAAAGATGTGGATCAACCCTGTGCTGCATTGATTGAAGACCTGAAGCAACGCGGTATGTTTGATGACACTTTGATTATCTGGGGAGGAGAATTTGGGCGGACGATCTACTCTCAGGGAAATCTCTCGATGACCAATTACGGCCGGGATCATCACCCACGTTGTTTTAGTATGTGGATGGCGGGCGGTGGATCGAAGGGGGGAACAATTTATGGTGAAACGGATGATTTCTCATACAATATTGTTAACGATCCGGTTCACATCCGAGACTTTCATGCAACGGTCATGCAGCTGCTTGGATTCGATCATGAACAGTTTTCGTATAAATATCAGGGCCTTGATCAAAAACTGACGGGCGTCGTCCCAGCTCATGTTATTCAAGAGTTGGTCTTATAAGGATAATTCAGAGACCAGCTGTTGAAGCGCTTTACGCTCTTTGTCAGGGTGAAACATCTTTGCCCGTTTTAGACAGTGATCACGCAGTTGTTTATAAAAACCTGTATCTGTTTCGGCCTGCAATAATAATTCGGCCAGTGCCACGGTATCCCGGATTGGAAAGTATCCCGGGTAATCCTTACCAAGCATGCCGAGCGATCCGGAAATTTGGGTCGATAGAACCGGGGTTCCAGCGACAATCGCTTCGGAGATGACATTGGCTCCCCCTTCCATCTTCGAGGAGACCACCAGCAAGCGACTGCGAGCGATTGCTTTGAGCGTAACATGTCGTGCCAGACTGCCCCGCCAGGTATAACGGCGGTTGAATTGTTCTTCACGGTTTGCCCGGATGTTCATGGAGGGGGTCAGTGCGGCACCAATATGTGTCACAACGATTCGGGATGAATCCGGCAGGAGACGCGCAGCCATGGCCGTTCGAAAAGGATCTTTCACCGTACGTAAATTCCCAACCACCGTCACTTCAAAGTTGTGTTTCAGTGGTTTGCAAAAGACTGCCGGCGGCTTGGCAGACTGTAGGATCGTAACCGTTTTCTCCTGATACTCTTTAGGCAGAGCGTGAATTCCGTACGGTTGCAGGACAACCAGTCGTTCTGCCAAATCCAGAGAATGTCGGGCCGACGGATTGCCCACAATATCGTGATACAGATCCGTTCCGGTTAAAACCACAACGATGGGCACGTGTGGGAATTGCTTGGCCATTCGGCGAATACCCGCAGCATTTTTACGGGCATGCAGAGCGATCAGTAGATCACAAGCCTGGGGTTTCGGATCGGAGGTAATCTGACAGGCATGCCCCATGGATTTGAGAAGTTCGCGCCACCTGCGGGAAGTTACCATGTTTCCACCGGTACCATATTTGAAATCAGGGGTTAGGCATCGAATTTTCATGGGTATCCGGGTGGGTTGAATGGGTAGGGCTGAGGTCGTTCAAAGCAGATTCTATTCCAGTGTGAATGCGGGCAATGGCACCACCTGACCGCCCTGCATGGCGGATTGGTGAGCGCAGATCCCGACGCATGTCCAGTTCGCACTGGTCACCGCATTGGGTACAGGGTCGCGATCCTCCAGTAGTGCGGAAATGAATTCGTTGACCAGATGCGGGTGAGAACCGCCATGACCACCACCCTGGACGAATGAGAGATGTTCCGCATCTTCAATCGTCTGGGTGAACTTCTGAATTTCCGCGGGTAATCGATGAGCGAAATCCGGAACACTGACGCGCTCGGGAATTTCATGCTCTGCTTTTTTCGCGGTATGTAACACATGCTCGTCCCCTTCGACCAATGTCCATTCAAAACTTTTTTTCGTTCCGTAGACATCGAAGCTCTCGCGGTATTGCCGGGCGGTGTCATACAGGAATCGCCAAATCTGAGCGGAGACGTCGCTGTTGGCAATCTTGATATGGCATGATTCGACGGCGAAGGGGCTGCCGGACTTTTCACGGATATCATCACGTACGGTTCCGGATCCAAAACAGGAGACATATTCTGCTTTGCCGTCAACCAATCCAAGAATGGGGCTCACCACATGCGTCGCATAGTGCATCGGAATCATCGATTCCCAATAGGATGGCCATCCATCCATGTCCTGAGGATGAGACGCTTTCATGTACTGGATTTTTCCCAGTTCACCCTGATCATAGAGATCCTTAATGTATAGATACTCGCGACTGTAGACGACGGTTTCAGCCATCATATACTTCAGGCCTGTTTCAGAGACAAGGTTACAGATCTGTTCGCATTCTTCGATGGTGGTTGCCATGGGCACGGTACACATCACATGCTTACCTGCTTTTAATGCTTCCATACTCATCCATGCATGATCATCGATGGGGCTATTGATATGGACAAAATCAACTGAGGGATCGGCCAGCACTTCTTCATACTTGGTATAGCGCTTTTCGATTCCCAACGCGTCGCCGACTTGATTGAGTTCGACTTCATTGCGACGACAGATGGCGGCGACATTTGCCTGAGGATGGGCTTGATAGATGGGCAGAAATTCTGCTCCAAATCCCAGTCCAATCATGGCGACATTGACGGGTTTTTGTGATTCAGGGGTACTGGCATCAGTCATCGAAGTAGTCCTTGAGTTTAATAGCTGGGCATGAAACAGGTTTGGTTTTTAGTGAATGAACGGATGGAACGCTGACGTAATCTCGATCGGTATCGCCGACGTTCGGGCATGTTTTCCAGGAGGAAATCAATGACATCTTCCTGTACGATTTTTGGAATATTCTGACCGCTGAAGTAGTGATCCGTCTCATACCAGATCACATGTGAATTTCTGGCAGCCGCCTCGTGAAGTGCCTTGGCAAACATGGGTGCAACCAACAGGTCCAGCGTCACGTTGATCATGACCAGTGGGCGTGGTGCAATGTTTGCCACATGATCTGCGGGATCCAGTGAAGGCCTTGCCACTTCAGGATCGTGGGATTCACGTGCCGTGAAAAAGACAGGAAACCCGCCTCCTCCAACCAGGGAGCCCATCGCTTTGATACGGGGGTCGTTCGCAACAAACGTGATGCCTGTAATCGCTCCCCAACTGATTCCGACATAGGCGATACGATTCTCGTCAACGGCATCGTGTTGTTCAAGAAAGTCCACCGCACGACTGTAATCCGCACAGTAATGTTCAAATCGTCGGTAGTCCATTTGCTGCAGCACAAAAGGGTCCTTTTTATCAGGACTGCGACGCTCGCCCCGAAATGCCGAATCAATCGTTAACACGACAAATCCGTTGTCGACAAATTGTTTTCCGATCTGAACGATATAATCGGTTTTCTTGCTGCCTCCGGATCCATACTGCAGTAAGACCGCCGGATGTTTCTTTTTCTCATTTTTTGGAATGTACAAAAACGCCGGAACGCGATCTCCGTCGATCCCATTAAACTCCACTCGGAACTGAATGTGATTGGTATTTTCCACGACAACGGTTTCCGTGATATCCAGCGGTGCTTCATGATCCACTCGAAACGGAATCTTCGTATCTGCCGCAGGGCTAGTCAAAAAGGTCCCGATGCAGAGGAAGACGGCGATGGGGGTTTTCATGGCAATCGTGATCTTCATGCGGCATCGTTTAAAAATGGAAAGCGGGTCGTTTGAAGTGTCGCCTGCCGAAACATGGCTATGTTTAAGTTAAATCATTGAGTGGGGCTTGGCAACGGTATGGTTGGAACCCGTATGGTCTGTTTAATTTGCCTGCATAGAATGAATTCATGCGATCGATAGAGTATTCAGATTGCAGTTGCCTGGGACACATTTTGATGCTCACCGTGTGTTAAAATGAGTCATCCAGATCAAGGTGAACGGTTTCTTTAGCGGAGGGTGTGTTATGGATTCGATGAATCGACGAACATTCAGTGCTTCTGTAGCGACAGGAATTGTAACGGCAACCACCGTGGCTGCAAAAACGGCAGCAGAAGCTCCCGTCGGCCCGATGATTGGACATGTCTCTAGCAGTCAGGCCATCCTATGGTATCGACCTGGTGAAGTGGGAACCTACAGCCTTACGGTTCGTAATGCATCTGGAGCATTGGTAACGCAGGCAAAGAGCCAGGCGATGGCTGATAACGATCGTTGTGTTACCTGGGAGATATCTGATTTAGATCCCGCCACGCAGTATCGCTATGAAATTCAGTCTAAAGGGAAAACCATCGTCGGCGGTGATGACTATTCCTTCAAGACGGCTCCATCGGATGATAGCCAATCGAAAGTTTGTTTAGCATTCGGATCGTGTGCCAAGAGTGAACCGCTACCGTTGTGGACACAGATGGCAGACCGTGGTGCTGAGGGGCTGATTTTATTAGGCGATACACCCTATATCGATTCCACGGTATTGCAGGTAGCCCGAGAGAAACATCGTCAGTTCCTGTCGATTCCTGAATTATCCCGTTTTATGCGTCAGCGTTCTGTGTGGGGTATCTGGGATGATCATGATTTTGGCCGGAATGATTCCGATGGCAATTTACCGGGCAAAGAGAATACGCGTCAGGCGTTTGTTGAGTATCGTGCAAATCAAGCATACGGGGAAAAAGACCAGGGGGTTTACACAAAGTTTCGCCAGGGGCCGGTGGAAGTTTTCTTATTAGACACACGCTGGTTTGCCAGAACCGAACCCTCACCGGTTGATGCTAAAAAACCGACGCTTCTCGGACAACGGCAGTGGGATTGGCTGCGGACCAGCTTGCAGGAATCAACAGCGCCCTTCAAGCTGATCGCTTCCGGAATGATCTGGGATAACAAACGTAATACGGAATCAGATGACTGGATGACGTACGTTCATGAGCGTACGGCATTATTTGATTTTTTGGGTACGAATAAGATTTCCGGCGCCGTTTTAATTGGCGGTGATATTCATTGTTCCAGATTGTTACGTTACAAAACGGAGCAACAAGTCGGCTATCCAATCCACCAGTTGATTGTTTCGCCGATTCATGACAGTACGATTCCTGCGTTGAATGTTCCTCATCCGGATTTGGTAAAAGGTGCAGCGATTCCGAATGTCTGGTTACGTCTGGAAGTGGATTCCTGTGTGACTCCCCCAACGTTGCATGCGGAATGGGTACAGATGAACGGTCGCAAGATGTGGGATCTGAAGCTGACCCAGGAAGAGCTGACCCGGACCTGAAATTAGTGTCAGGTCTTTTTAGAC
>JAYZPA010000022.1:0-13392 GCA_036150515.1 Planctomycetota bacterium | reverse complement strand
AATAACAGGAAGCAGCCCTTTCCAGTGTTCCTGCCTCAAGCCAGTCAGACCCTGTCGGGCCGCAAAAACACGATTGACCGTGTTCGTTGCCAGACGGCGATCGGATTTTTGCAGATGACTATCAGATTCGGAATCTAACAGCTCCACATTGGGTTCATTTTCAGTATTCATCAATGCCTGGGATTTCTTCCGACAAGTATATTCACATTAAACCTGCTGGAATTCCAATTCCTCTAAGGAGTCAGAGGAAATCACGTCCTCGACACCCGAAAACCATAATTCAAGCACTAAATCGGCTACCTGACAATGGTGAGAATAATCATGTTGAGAGTCGAAGTCTGCTAAAGCAGATTCTTCAATTTTAATCAGACCGCTACTAGGGTCTAGAGACGAATCAGCCGAACTCACCGGTGGAATTACCAGACCTTCACCTTCAGCACTTGCCTGTGCGTTGAGTAGATTGATCACGCGTAACGCATCCAGACTGGTTACCCAGCCGTCACCACTGGAATCAAGATAGGGCGGCGGGCCCTCCGCATCGCCCGGCAGGGGAAGTTCACGAGCACCATTTTCATTGAGATCATTAATGACCACTAAGGCATCAATGGGAGAAACCACACCATCACCATTAATATCCTCTGAATGGGCGCCATTCAACCAGGGGGAGATATCGAGTCCAAAGGCGATATCCGTCACTGGCTGCGTCCCTACAATCGTCTTTGCAACAATTGCCGGCGTCCCCAGTTGCATGCCGCTTTCGGGCGCCGCCTCAATTCGATATTCACCGGCCGGCAAGCCGTTAAACCTAAAAACACCACGGCTGTCAGTGGTGGCCTCCGAGGCAGGGCCCACCGTCAGATTATCCAGTAAAATCTCAGTGTTGTAGTGAGCGCGTGCGATCACATAAGCCATATCGGAGGTCGGGCGAGTCAAACTAAGACGGACGGTTTCACCTTCCTCCAAAACCGCTGATGTGGTTCTTTCCAGTAGATTCCCGGACGCGTCGTATGCTTCAAGACGAGCCACATCTCCGTCATCGTCGGCGATCGCGTCAATCGACACCACCGATTCAGGTGAATCAAACGTAATTCGGAGCGTCCGACTATCCGCACCCCAGGTCTTCACCACTGAATTCGTCGCCGCATTAAAATTGGCGAAGACGCGGTCTCCTGTGGAAGCTTGGTTCTCAGCGCGGGAGTATACCGTGGAATTAATAATATGTGTTCCAATCGCTGCCATTTGAATGCCTGCAAATTGGCTATTCAGTGCTACGCTGTCGTCATGGGAATCTGCATCGTGCCGCAATTCAGTTACACGGGGATTACCTTCTTCATCCACCAGTCGGACGTTCACATCAACGACACCGGTTTCTCCAACATCCCATAGGTCATTGCCATTAATATCCGACCAGACAAAACCGGCTAAACCATGTTCCGCGCCTACCGTCCTGGAACTTACAGGGGCCACGAATGAATCCGACGATGTGATTGTCTGGAGCGACAAATCATCGATGGTTCTGGTTCTAATTTCAATCTGGCTTGCTCCAACGGGAATAGAAACTGCAAGTGAAATTTCTGCCGTTGGCACTTCCGGAGTCGAAGCAACAATCCACTCATTGTCACCAAATCGATACTCAACCACATCAATTTGATTGAGTGTAATGTCGCTGTGAAATCCGCTACTATTCTCGTTCACCAATGTGTTGACTGTCGCCATCGCTTCAAAATGATATTCAGCACCTACTTGCTGTCCGGCACCCACCAACGTATGCGGAACATCCAACACGTCGAAAACACCATTCGCATCTGAATCTCTCCAACCCAGCATTTCAAAAGAGGACTCACTGGAAGTATTGGAAGCGTAGGCTGTCGACAGCAACGTTCCTGACCCCATAATGCTAGGCTGTTGAACAAACCCTTCTGTGGGATTGTCGTGAGCATTTAAATTGGGGGCATTATAGTACCCACGACGGTCGGTATAGGAACCACCTCCCGGGTACTCGTCTTTCGCCCAGAACATGTGCCCTAATTCGTGCGCGAATGATGACGCCGGGCGATTGGCGGGAACCACCATATATCTACCACCGGCAAAAGCAAACGCTCGTCTAAAGGAGCCTCCTTCAGCAAACATGCCATCTGCATCGTTCGCATCATTGACCACAAAGATCGTGAATCCCCAGTCCGTCCCGTGGTGAACACGCTGGGCATGGTTAAACTTTCGCACGTCCGCACTGATACCATCGGAGGTATTAATCCCGGCGTGATCAAGGAAGTGATTCACCCATGTGGTATACACATTGCTCTTTTCAGCAATCGGTTCAACCGTGGTTTCCACCGGATTGTCCGCAAACTGATAATCTGTCGTAAAAGACAACCGGTGGACCGATGATTGAGCAATCAGCGTATCCTGCCACCATTGAAGTGATTCTTCGATCTTCGCTTTGACAGCAGCAATGCTATCGGCATTCCAGTCTTCTGTGCTTGCTGACCCTGTCGACTCCATTAACACAACGGTGACTGCCGTACTACCAAGCAGGTATTCACCCGTATCCTGCACCATCGCCCCATAAGGCGACGCGCTGAGCACTAACCGGGGGTCGAGCGATTCAAACACCATCGTTCGACGGCGCATCGGGCAACCTGGTGAACCGGGGTTCAGACGCTTCCATCGTTCATAGAGTCGACGGGTAATCGACATACAATTATTAACCTTCCACCTCGGGACTGCCCACTTCAGACGAGCGGCACCTGCGTGCCGCGTCACCTTGAATCCTAGGATGAGATTAGGATACTGGCAAGCGAAAGGTTAATTCAACGGCAAACTAAGAGACTCTGAAGATTTAAGGCTATTCGAATCGTATGTTCGCGAAAAATTCATCCGAATCTTCTAAGTCAGACTGTCGTACATCATCAGCAATCTCTGTTAATACGTCTTCCAGCAACTCCGGACCATGCAAGCTTAGCGTTGAGAACTGTTCTTCACGGACTCTCTCTAAATCAATCTCAGGTTCTGCAACAACATCATGCACCACTGTCAACGTTCCAACATTCGAACGACTGATTGCTGCGACTACCGCCGGGACAAACTCACCCTCTCCGCCGGAATCGACGATCTGGCTAAGTTTGTTGATTACCATCAGAGCATCAATCGGAGCTATACGATTATCTCCGCTGACATCCAGGAATGGCGGAGGCTCATTCCCATTTTCGGGTATCGGCAATGGTTGACCCAATGTTACTGGATCGGTCACATTCAGATGATTGATCACTAAAAGAGCATCGATCGGTGAAACGTGGCCGTCATAGTTAACATCTTCGGCAATCGCCGGGTTCTGCCATCCACTGCGATGGATCATAACCTGATAGTCTTCCACTTCACCGGACACCGCATCCCCTATAGGGCCAACCGCCTCTTCAGTACTTAATCGGAAGCGGGCGATAGTACTACCAGACACAGCGGCTTCGGCGATAGCAAACGGGAAGGTTTGATTACCGTTAGTAACCGCAGCGGAATCGATAATCTTCTCGTTGGCGTCAAATTCGCCGTCACCATCCTGATCCAGCCATGCGTTGAGGAAGGCCGGAGCGTCTACAGGAACACCATTGACCGTAACAGTAACCAGTCCTGAGCCATTGACAATCAGCATTTGATCGAAGGTAACACCATCATCGCTCAGGTCACCCGTGGCATCTTCGTTGGCAAGCGGTTCCGGCTCAACATCGACGGTGTCGCCCAGCCTTAGGTCACTGACCACTTCGTGAGAAGCGTTGTCATAACCAAGCGCATCGGCGTGATCCATGCCCGAATTCAGATTCAGAGTAAACGTGGTCGTACCGTCGATTTGGTTGTTTTGCAGTTTATTGCCTGCAATATCCTGAACGCCTGTGTAACTTATTGCCGTCGCTCCCGTTACACTCGCAGCACCTCCTATTTCAACGGTGTCATCAACAGGCAGAGCAGTTATACCTTCGAGATCGTCATTTGCAACGATGACACTTGCGACCATCGTAGCCATATCCTGTTCTGTGAACGATTCGTGGGGAATGAAAGGTAAGGCGACATTAGCTTCGGCACCGGCCGTTCCGTATTGCGTGAGCGTCGTACCGACCAAGTCCATCGTATAGGCAGTCGTCGATCCATGTAGGGCAATATTGCCACCTCCAAGCAGAACCGGTTGCAAGCCGAGGTCAGTCTTCTCAATCTCGAGCGCGATTGTCACGGCTAAACTCTCGACCGTCGTATCCGGATTGAAAACGATCGGGTAATTCCCTTCGGTAACCATTTCCACATCCTCCACAAACTCGAAACGTTCTGCCGCATTAGGACCGGAGGAAATGGTAAACGTCTGGCCAGCCGTCAGATTATCCACGGACCCAACAGTAAGTCCATAATCAACGGTAGTACCAGGCAGACCAGTGATCGTGAGCGAGGATTCGTATAAGCTTGTCGGCAGGTGCATACCTAACTCACTTCCGAGATGGACAATCCCCCCTTCATAGTTGTCAGCATCGAGTGACTCAAATGCTTCATTCAAGACGGTGACAACTTCTTCCGCGACTTCATCCTGAGTTTGGGAATAGTTGAACTCAATCACGTTCGTGGTTGAATCCTCAGTATCCATACATGCTCCAGGCTCATTGTCATTCAGAGTGATATCTCCGTCGGTATCGAACTCAAAACATTGAAACTCGCCGTCAATAACGGCAGAAAAACTCTCCCCATCCTTAACGCTGGAGGCAAAACCTAATTGCACCAGATTAGATCCGGTAGCATCCAGCGTGTGTTCCTCGGTACTTCCCAGCATGAGATAGAAGTCACCCAGATCACGCGGAGCAAGTCCGACATTAGCATTCGTCATCGCCTGAGCAAGCTTGTTAACTATTTGCTGAGCGGTCGTAGACAAGGTGTATTCAATCGCAACGTTATTATTCGCCACAACACCATCCCGATCAAATTCAAAGGTCGTAGCGCCGTGGTCGGTATGATCAACAACAACAATGTCGCCATCGTCAATTCCCGCACCACCATTTTCCGGAATCACTAACGTGTAACTAGGTCGAACATAGATCGTATAACCTGAGTCATACTCAAATGTGACCATATTCCCATCTTGATCCGTTACATCGAACGAGTCTCCGTCAGGCTGCTGGCTACCATCCACCATTTCCAGGACATGCCCCGCCACGTTGGTCAAGCTAATCGTGTAAATGTTGTCGGACTCAAACAATCCGCTTACCGGGCGTAGCTTAATAATGTCATTAGTGGAATCATAATAGGCCAGATAATCTTCACCAAGCTCCATCAAGTTGCCGTTTCGCGTCATGGTGACCGTTCGGCTGTCGATCGAGTTATCATCTATTCCAGATCCTGAGTTGGTGTCGAGCAGATTCACGCCATCGACCAACTTAATATTAATTTCCGGCAGTCCATTGCTCTTAATCTCAAACTCTGTTTGTACCGGTATATCCGCAGACTGGCCGTCATAGGTTATCGGGTCAACAATTAAGGCACGCGGACCAACAAAGTCAGCCCGATCGATCGCTCCTCGATCCAGAAATGCATTGATCCCCAGACCATTCGGGGTCGCCGCCGTCGGGTCATCGACCCGAAGTTGACCTAGCTGATCCGTTTCCGGTGCAAGCACAGGCGACGCACCAATTCCCATCGGCTGTTTGACGGTGGTCATCACGCTACGATCACGTAGTGAATTAATCGAACTATCAATAACAGCAGAGCCTGCGGATGGATAGTAATTGCCGTTTTCCGGCCCTACAAACAAGGCTTGATTTTCATCGGAAACAATCGCAAAGCTGCCAAGTCCCGTCCCGTTAGTATTGGTAGTATTACCATGGTACACCGTACCACCAATTACAACGCTCGTACTTGTTGCATCCACGTCGATACCGGTTGCAAATCCAGAGACGACGTTATTCAGGAGAATCGGTGATGCGTTCTCTGAAACAACAATCCCTGAACCACTTCCTTCACCCACGATGGTATTATTTACCACGCGGGCCATTGATACAGGAGCTATCTGTTGACCAGCTGCATTGGCCTCACCCGCCAATCGAATACCATCGCCGCTCGACGCAATCACATTATTTGTAAGCGTAGCACCGGGTACGAGGCTAAAGGTATTAAGCTCCCGCAGGTTGCGGACAGGACCAGCAACGGGATTTCCATTAGCATCGCGAGCCGAAGCGTCGACACTAATTCCAAACTCTAGCTGGTTCTGAATATGGTTTCCGTGAATGACGATCTGCCCCTGCTCACGGCGTGTGTTTCGGTCTCCGACCTTGTCATGGACTGTCCCCAAAACGCCGCCAGTTGATATTGGCAGGGCCGTTGTGGCGATACTATTCGCCTGAATAAAGACGGCCGAGTCGAATTGCGAATCGGTAACGTCTGAAATCGCGATTCTGATATGATGCACCCCGGCATCCAACCCCATCTTCGTTGCCGTAAGAATTTCCGTGAAGCCGTCATAGGCTATATCACTGAGGTATTCTCCGTCGTCCAAGGGAGAGTTATTCTTGAACAACTCGGGGTTTCGGGCATTTGCCCCATAAGGGTTACCCCCATTAACCGTGTTCACCGAAACCGGCTCTCCATTGACTAACGCAATATTTTCATCATCTACAAAAATGGCAAGAACATCATTAAATTCTGAATTGGAAAACTCGTTATATTCCTCGGAGGCAAAGACGAAATTCAGGAACAAGTCGCCTGCGTCCTCCAATTCAACGGTGAACTCAAGGGCTGTGGTATCCTGAGTTTCCATATCAAACTCTTCGTCGAGCTGCTGATCACTCTCACCGGACGCTGTCCCTGTGGAACCATTATCCACATTGGGATCATCCGCGATGGAAACATCACCAGTACTTAGGATAATCCCTGCGTCCATCCCCAAAACTGTCCGGCCACCTGAGAACGTTGCTGCAGACAAATCACTGGACGTTAATACAGCATCACCGACAGCAACCAATCCCTCTCCGATAAGGACATCACGAAGAGCATTGGCATCGACTGTTGGTGAGTCAATGACGAGATCAGCTTGCACCACTTCAGCTTTAGCGGTGCCAAACAAGTGAACACGAACATCCTCAGGTTCAATCAGTGCAAACTCGTCATCGGTTGCCGCGCCACCGGAGTACGCCGCTGTCAGATCAAGCACATTCTGAACTGCATCACTGTTGATAAGATCCCGAATCCGCCTGGCCAAGGTCACGTTAGAATCTGAAGCGTCAAAGTCAATGGCGATATGACCGGCTGCCACTCCGTTCAATGATGCTACGTCATTGTATTCAAACGTCAGCTTGTTAATACCGTCGCTAAGTTCGAAGGTTTCACCATCCAGGATACTGAAGCCATCCGACGCAATAATTGAAAGACTTTGGCTGAGTCGATCATTGGTATCCATTGAATCAACAAGGATGACATTCCCCTCGTCGTCAATATCCACATACTGCGTACCGCGGCGAATTTCCAGTTGGTATTCACCCGTGCTGATATCGGTAGGTTCCGCATTAGCATTCACACCGAAGCTTGCATCGGCAACAGCATTAGTTGCTAGTTCCCCGCGTTCGGCAAACCCGACAACGATATCGTCAACGTAAACACCCTCCGTCGCATTATTCTGTCCACGAAGGTTCTGGAAGAATGCACCGTAAGCATCTCCGGGCAAAGCATCCGTCAATCCAAATGGCCCACTGTCTTCTACGTCATGTGCGATGACACGTACAATTTCATTATGAGTCTTAAAGATGTCGGCATTTCCACCTGCGAAAATGGATTCCAGAACTTCCGCTGTTGCGTTGGCAACTTCAGATGCATTCATGCCTGCATGAATCACAATCGGCGTCGCTCCGGTCGTGACGCCCGCCTCTCCGGTTAATCGCATTCCAGTGGCCGTCTCAGTTACGTTGACAGCTCCCGGTAAATTAATCCTATTATTCACAACCTGAACAATGCCACTTTCAGTATTCACTCTGATGGCAATATCGTAAGAACCTGTACTCCCAGCCACTCCACTTTCAGCAACGGTTGGGTCATAGAATTCATTCCCGGCTCCACTTACGCCGATGTAATAATCTCCATCGGCCGGAGCAGTGAACTGCAGGTAAGAATCTGTTCCGGGATCTTCCCCAGGTGCTGCCGCATTATCATTGGCTGACAGGGTGACACCATCTGCATCAAAAATACGAATATATGTATTCACTGCTGTGGTATAAGCATCTGTATCCGTATCCACGTTAATCGTGGAGCCGGCCTGCAGGTTAATTCGGTAAAGATCAACATCAGCATCCGGTTCTAAAATCAGATTTGGATTGTCATTAATCTTACCCTGACTGCCTTCAAAGAGACCTGGAAGTCCATTCAAGTTAACTGCAATCGCCGTATCCAGTGTGTCGTTTGATTCAAGAGCCGAAGAAACATTGACCTGAATCGAAGGCAGGGAAACCCCGCCCAAAATGGCCTGCGCAACCAAATCAGCAACTTGCTCAGCCGTTAGAGCATCGGCCACAGAGACGACATTCGTGCCGCCATTCACACCATCCTTATCGATCTCAAAGGAACCGTTAACACCGGCTCCATAATCCACGGTAAAGGTGGCACCATCAATCATACCGGCTCCGGTTGGGGCTTCTAACGTATAGCCCAGATCAATTTCCATCGTTTCACCATCCACGATGATCTGTGCTCCATCCACCAACTCAGCGGCAGGCAATACACGCAGTTCAGAACCCGCAGTATCTGCATCACCGACATTCATCGAACCGGCAGTACTGTAATCAAAACGCAGTTTGAGATGATCTCTACCTGCATACTCACCGAGATCAACCCGCACCTGTCGCCAGCCACCGGTATTATCAAACGATACCTGCACGTCCAGATTCAGATCTACTTCATCTTCTTCATGGGTTGGGTCGTCGGTTTCGTTGTTCGTACTCAACAACTTCCACTGCCCGGCCTGATCACCAATGAAGACTCGGAAAGTGTCTCGTGCTGTGGCCAGGATGTTGCCGTCGTCGTCTGCGACTGCCGCAGCATCTTCTGTTGCCAGGAAGTAATTAAAGTAAAGTGTTGGTCTATCTTCCGGAGTATATCCCACCAGGCTAAACTCGCGTGATTCCACCGAACCATGAGCACCGCCCGGGAAATCGACCGTCCCGGTACTTCCGGTTCCAAAGTGAAGGCTGTTCCCACCCAGGGAAGCGTCCCGTGTACCATCAAACGTAGCCGCCAAACCGTGACCGGCATCCGCTCCACGGTCAGCTGTAACACTCCACAGGTTTTCTTCCAGCGTACCGAAGTGCACACCTTCGATATTAGTAGCACCTGACATGACATTGGACGCTCCGTCGCGGAATACATTCTGTGGAATTCCGGCTGTATCGAAGGCATGCAGCCTTCCGGTGACGTCAATTCCGAACAGCATGGCCTGATACCGCCCGTCTTCTGTAGCGACAGGTCCCGAAGTCAAGCCCGCAAACGGAATTCCCTGCAACGCGGAGGCGGATGTGCCAATAAATTCCAACCGAGCAGTATTGGACATTGGATCGAGTACACGGAAGAAACCGCCGGCATCACTAACCGCATACATCTCGGTTCCGATAAATGTCAAGCCCGTAATATCTCCACCAGGGCCGGCGCCACCAACCCGTAAGGGGAAGTCTGCACTAACAAACAAACCGGGGGCTGTTGGATCTAACTCTACAATGCCGCCCGTCGCCGTCACGGTAAAACCGCCGGTCGAAACCGCATTCATGACTTTTTGAGCTATGTCATCAGCCGTATCATCTGCCCGGAACCAGACAGCCCCTGCAGTAGGATCGTTCAGATCACCGTCCGAACCCTGATCCGCAAAGACACCGCGAGTAACAAGTTCTGAGAAGTCTGCGGTGGTCGCACCTGCGAAATTAACACGTTGTCCCTTCACACCAAGATCAATGGTGGCTATCGAAGCAAACCCGGCCTGTAACTGATCCGCAAATTCACTGGTGGTACTATTTTCTTCCACATTAATGACATTTCCGCCACTAATACTTCCAATCGCGCCATCAATGGACACAGCCGTACCGGCCACCGTTGTGCCATCAATCGAGTGTGTATTAACCAGAGTAATGCGATTACTTCCGTTCGTCAGAACGGATGCCACGATCGACAAGGCGGAATCATTAATCGCCTCGACCAATGCCAGCGTCATGTCTTCCTGATTCGTTGCGTTTGTAATGGAAACGGGCAGGTTCGAACCACTAACCGTTCCATCCTTGGTGAATTCGAAGGTGGCAGTATCACCTGCAGCATCCACTAAAGTTACACTATTGCCATTACCAACCAGGGCTCCATTGGCTGCATCGACGACCAGCACCTCACCAGTGTTAAATTCGTAGTTAACACCATCGATGACCATCGTATCGCCGTCACGCACAAAGAGTCCGGAAGCAGGATCCACGGTAAAGTAAACCTCTGGCCCGGAATTCATTTCGAATACCATATTCGGTGAAAGAGGGTTACCATCATCGATTACAAACTGAGCACCATCTGCGATATTCGTAATGGTCTGGCCCGTCACAACATCGATCAAAGTCGCGTCGGCGGTTAACAACCACTTATCAGCAAGTCCTAAGTCATCCACGAAGGTATCCAGAATTCCACGTTCGACCTTGTCCGTGTTAGCACCGGCAAGCTGATCATTTCCGTCACGATCACCCTGAGGTGCACTGGTCACTTCGCCGGTCGCCGGATCAAAGCGATAAAGAACATTCCGTCGACTCGCTGCATCCGGTGTACCACCAGGGAAAACAGCGTCGTTCGGGCGGTGACCAACCACGAAACCTTGCAGGGCTCCCTGCAAAGTCCCATAGGTCATGGCATCATAATGCATACCATGATCGGCCGCCTGGTTTCCGCCACCGGCATCGGATTGCCTTGTTTCAACGTCATCATCACCGACGTTGACGACACTACCGTCGCCGGTATCGATCTGGATATAGTTCCCAGCCGCAGCGTCATCGATGGCACCACCTTCTCCCTGCGTGGTAAAGGCAAACATGTTTCCGTCGGGTCGAATTGCCATATCCCCGGTTTCAAAAGGAACCGGTACATCATGAACCGTTGTTTCACGGGTTCCCGTAAAGGCATCCACCGTAAACACGCCCGTTTGATTAAAGCCGAGATCCGTCGTGACAAATAAAGCCACATCACCAAGATGGTAAGGTACCAGCGCACTATCATCGATTAGGACAGGGAACTGCGGTGGTTCCGAAGTTGAGGATACATTGAACGCACCATCCAGATGGTCTTCGGCTATACGGCTCACCGACAGATTAGGCTCAAGTCGCAATAATGGATTGACCGCGGCCGGGTCATTGAACTGCTGAAGTTCGGTCGGTATCTGCGTGGTCGGAGCCACAGCGACAGAATAAGTTCCAACCGGTAATTCAATCGAGCCTACAAAAGGATCCAATGGCCCAACCGTTCCACGTGACAGATCATCCAGATCTGCGCCGTTTAACGGTGCAGGGCGGTCATCTGCAATATTTGAGTCCTGTCCCACATAAATCAGGTTGCCGCCAGCATCGAAGACGTTCAGGCTAGTGTCAACGCGTGCGATACCATCCGCGTAATCAAGATCCAACATCACGGCGGCGCCGGTTCCTTGCTGCTGCACCGAGTTGTAGGAAACCTCAAAATTGTAGAAATCGACGTCGGCTGCGCCATCGACTCGACCTGCGGTACTTAAGGTTGCTCGATCCGTAGCCAGTAGGTTTCCTAAATTCTGAGACGTACCGACAGTATCATTGGCAATGTTAGCTTCTGCTGCTTCGCCTGATAATGGCGAGTGCAACGGTGCACCTTCAATCGTTACACCGGTTGTTCCGTATCGAATATCTGAATACCAAATCGACGAACCTGCAATTTCATCGGTTTCACGCAAGCGGATCTGCAGTTCGTAGTTTCCACGTCCGGCATCACCTGAAACCTGAACGTGATATTTATCAGCTACCCCCGGATTACCTGGCAATACAACACGGAAACCCGCATCCTTGGGGTTGGTCGTCCAATGATCTTTAATCTCGTGCATCGATTTATCAAGTGGATTCACATGATTCGCCTGCAAACCATTATTCACTAACAACGAAGGATCGGCAGATTCAGCCGCTGAGTCATTGGAACTGGCGACGACATTTCCATTGGCATCCAGGATGGAAATGACCGTGTCTAAACCGGCCGAAGTATTGTCTATGTCAAACCAGACTTCGGTACCGGCAATCCCGGCAAACGCATAGACATCTGCATCGTTAGGATTTTCGATCAACCCATGAATTTCAAAACCGAGTCGTTCATTATCATCAGCAGCATATTCTCGTCCTGCTAAGGCTCCCAGGAATTGAGAATGAGCGACAACGTCATTTCGACTTGAAGCATCGCTACGACCAATGATTTCATTTTCCGTGACAGCCTGTACATTACGATCATTGGCATGGGCACCAATTGTCACAGTATTCCAATCGCCGGGACGAGAAGTACGCTGACCTACCGACTCAGTCACATCCCAGCCGATTAGTCCCAGCACACTCAGATCATTGGGAGATAAGACAGGATCGGGAAGTGTTGCAGACATAATCGGATCCATTACGCCCAGATGAACCCCTCCTACTAAATTATCGTCTTTAAAATGAGATGGCTGGTTTCCATCCCCACCGGCTCCGGTTGACATCGGGATCTCTCCAAGAGCAATCCCCGGAACACCTGTTATGCCAGCTGCAATCGGATCATATTGACCATCATAAAAAACCGCGACCCTACCCTCATCGGTTACGCGTCGGGCATCCGTAAAATTCACTCCGCCTTCCCCAGGCTCCAGACGGAACATATCTAAGGTTGAAAGATTGTCTGTAAAACGCAAACTTGAAACAAATCCTAATGCGTGACCTATTTCATGAACGATTAAATCTACCCTCGGCAAATTCACATCGTCGTACTGATCATCTATCCTAAAGAAACCATCACAAGTGCTAACGCAAAACGTTTGTCCATTACCCCATGTGATGGAATCGATGTCGAGACCAAGAGCCTTTGCATTTGCTTTGGTTATGTACATCGTTTGCGCTGCTGCATCAGCTGGAACGGTTTGGAGTTCCGCAATGGTTGGCAATTGAGACACCAACGCATATTCGTCATCAGAGGCATCTTGGATCATAGCATCCCTAACGACATCCCATTCCACTTCACCTATTGTGGTCGTCGAAGACATCGTCCCGGCAAATGGTGAGACATCGACAACTACCATTTCAAATTCCAACTCGACCGGGTCAAGAAGCGCGGCCTCCAAGATCGCAATGGCTTCTTGCACGACGCCATCAACCGCGCCACCGGCGATCCCCG
>JAYZPA010000021.1:0-84113 GCA_036150515.1 Planctomycetota bacterium | reverse complement strand
ATGGGTATGTGCATTGACCAGACCCGGCATAATAGCAACGTCACCTAATTCAATGATCTCGGTTTCGACCGGTCCGGTACCCACAGCCATGACATGGCCTGACTGACATTCCACCCAGCCGTTTTCAAGCGGTTCCGATTGCATCGGTAAAATCCAGCGAGCTCGGTACGTAGTCATCTCACCTCACGCCTGTTCGATTCAGGTTGCCTTTGTCTTCTGATGAAACAGATAAATCAAACCACAGGCGACAAGTGTCCCGACGGCCGTTGAAACCGGACTATACATAGAACCGATACCGGTATATTCCATCTGGAATCGACTAACCAACGACTCGATTGTCGTGATCTTATCGGTCATCACCACGATTCCATTATGAATCAAGTGGATCATCATCGTCGGTAGGATGCTATCCGTTCTCACAGCAACATACCCCAGAAGGATCCCCATAAAACCTGCTGATAGCGACTGTTGTAGAATCCCGTGCGTAATCCCAAAAAATGCAGCCGTAATCAGGATGGCGGTCCAATCCCGTGTTTCGGTTTGCAGTCCCGATAGCATAAAACCGCGAAATGCCAACTCTTCGAAGACTGCCGGCACGAGAGCAATGGCCACAAAAACCCACCACCAAGGCGCCTGGTCCAACATTCCCATGAGAGAAGTAAAACCGACTTCCATGGCAGGACTCACAGGATATAACCATTGAACAGCGACGCCAATCCAGCCGATCAGTGGCTGGATTGCCAAAGGTAATAACAGAGCGATTGCGAATACCGGCAACGATATTTTTCGAATCTTCAGATTAACCCAGGGCTTCGTCGTGAGCATCCATGCAGCCAGGACTGCAGGTACACCAACCGTAACAATCAAAGCCAGGCTGTTGCTCATAAGAAAACTCTGCCAATCCGTGGGTTCCGGTACAATCGCATTGGCAAAAAATCTCAAAACCAGAACCAGCAACGCTAAACAGATTGCCATGGCGGCCGTCGGTACGGCCTTTGGATTCCTGAAATACTGTCGAATCCATAACCTAAACTCCCATTTTTCACTTTCACGAAACAACACACTTTCGCTATTGAATTGCGCCGTTGCCCACCGCAGTGCCAGATAGCAACAAAACATACTACTGAAGATCACAGGCAGTCCAAAACGTATGGCCACTTCAAACTGGGATTCAATAAGATTCCTTAACAACAGTGCCGCCCCGGCAACAGGAATCAGACTGGTGCCTAAATTCAACTCAACATTCGGCATCATACTGATCATCATCAGCGGCATACACAGAATCAGTAACGGCATCATGTAATACTGACCTTCTTTACTGCTGCGGGCAAAAGTCGCGGCGGACAATGCTAACGCACTAAACATCGCAACCAGCGGGACCAGCACAACCAAACTCCAGAGGATACTCCATCCTGGAACCGATCCTAAGCGGTCATGCAACGGGCTACCGGCGGGCATCATCCGCCCGATCATAAACACTCCTGTGAAGGCAATGCTCAACAGATTAAATAGCGACGTAAAAAAACTGAAGGTCATGATCGTTAATAGTTTTCCTCCGACAATTTCAATTCTTTTGGCGGGTCCGCAAAGCAACGTTTCCAAAGTCCCTCGTTCCTTTTCACCTGCACACAGGTCCACTGCAGGATAAAACGCACCTGACAACGTCCACATGAGTAACATCATTGGAATAATACTTGCCCAGATCTCAGCACTGCGACTCTCCTCCGGTGCCGTATTGCGAGGCACAACCACAATGGGTTCCGCAATTTCCAGTGGGATATTACCTGCACGAAAAAGAGAATCTTTAATACTCACCTGCCATTTTTCCAATACCCCCATGACACGTTTTTGTGCGATCTCAGATTTGTCATCCACGGAATTAAAAACGATCCATGGCCCATTTTTCAGCTGTTCTGTCTCGTTATCAACTGTCGCAGACGAAGAATCGGGATCCGGTTCAGAATCTTCAGGCTTACTGGACAAACGGGTTACTCGTGTCTTTAAATTCAAAAGCCGTTGCTGCAAACCCGGTGGAAAGATAATGACCGCATCATACTGGTCATTGTCGATTGCCGTGCCGGCTGACTCATAGATTTGCTCTGCCGTCCGTTTGGAATCCCATTTTTCAAACGTAAGATCCAACAGTTCCCCGTTGCGCCCTGCCAATTCCTGAACCACCTGCTCCTCCTCAAACAAGGGAGGTAGCTCGGCAATAAATTCGGAACCAACGACCTGCACTTTACTGGAAGATTCACTCACAAACTGAGCAACCTGCATGACAACCAATCCCAGAATCGGGTACATCATCAACGGCAGTAATAGCGTGGTGAACAACGTTCTGCGATCACGCAGCTGATCACGAATTTCACGAACGAATATTCGTCTTAAGTTCGTCCAGCTCATGACAATTCCTTCTCGGCCAACAGAGCCTGATCGTCCTCGCCGGTCCGTTCAATCAAATCAAAAAACAAATCTTCCAGATTCATCTGACCATATCGGTCTCGTAGTTCCTGCTGGCTCCCTTCGGCAAGAATATCGCCCTCATACATAATCGCCACATAATCACACACACGTTCCGCTTCACTCATGTGATGTGTTGAATAAATAATGCACTTGCCTTGTTCCCGAAACTGCAGAACCGTATTTTGAAGTGAGCGACCTACCAATACATCGAGACCAACCGTTGCCTCATCGAAAATCAAAACGGGAGGGTCATGGACAATCGCTCGGGCGATCGATACTTTTTGTTTCATCCCCGTGGACATTTTTCCACAGGTCACATCGCGGAAATCGTTCATTTGCAACTGCTCAAACACCAGTTCAGCCCGCTCACTTAGCCGATCCGGGGTAAGTCCATGAAGCTGACCAAAAAACTCGACCATTTCAAAGGCCGACATCCGGTCATAGTTCGCAGTATTTGCCGAGACAAACCCGATTTGTCGGCGCACGGAATCCGCTTCCGTTTCAATGTCAAACCCGGCAACCGTCGCTTTACCACCGGTGGGCTTGAGCATCGTGGATAGCATTCTAAGGACGGTGGTTTTACCGGCGCCATTTGGGCCAAGCAGTCCAAACACCTGTCCTGATGCGGCGATAAAACTGACACCCCGGACCGCATGAACTTCCCCTCGATGCAAATCCGGATATTTCTTTTCCAGCCCTTCAACAACGATCAAAGCCTCAACCTTTCTCTAACTTCCACGTGTAATTCCATCGCCACACCTTAACAGAAAACTGATCCGACACGAGTGCAACTCCATTGCATACGTCCTGCTGGCAATTTTATTGCATGATAGGCATGCAAAGTCGCAAACGATGCAATCAAATGTCGAGCCAATACAGGAGACCGGTCTAGGCCAGCTGATAAACTCCCTGGCCAGCAAGTTCCCGTCGGCGTACTAATTCCCGATTTGCGGTTACAGCCGCTAATTCCGACTGCTCATTCATTAATTCGTACCTGACATTTCTTTGACGCGGTTCAAAACCAAGTTCACTGATAGAATCACGGATCTGGTCCAAGGTTAAGTAATGAACAGTACCAGCCTCCGCGACGACATTCTCTTCAATCATAAGGCTCCCCATGTCATTGGCACCATAGAGCATGGCAAGCTGGCCAATTTTCATTCCCTGTGTGACCCAACTCGACTGGATGTTGGGGATATTATCCAAAAACAATCGTGAAATCGCCTGAACCTTAAGATATTCAAAGGATCCTACCGGTGTAATCTCCGCTAATTCGGTATTCTCGGGTTGGAATGTCCAGGAAATAAATGCCGTAAACCCTCCCGTTTCGTCCTGTAGTTCGCGAATTCTCTGGAAATGTTCAATGCGTTCGGCAAGCGTTTCAATATGCCCATACATCATCGTTGCGGTACTCACGCCCCCCAGGTTATGCCATGTCCGCATGACATTAATCCAGTCGTCCGAATTCACTTTTCCCCGAGTCATCCCATCCCGAACCCGGTCCACCAGTATCTCGGCCCCTCCGCCGGGAATGCTTCCTAAACCCGCCTCTTTCAGTCTCACGAGAACTTCTTCGATAGACAATGCGTTCAATTTACTGAAATGGTGAAGTTCCGGAGGGCTGAAGCCATGAATATTGATGTGCGGGCAACGTTGGTGAATGTCCTGCAGTAATTGCTCATACCAATCAAGCCGGTATTCATGGTGCAAGCCTCCCTGCATCAGAATCTGATCCCCACCCAACGCAACCGTCTCCTCGACCTTCGCCAACAGTTCTTCCCGAGGCAAAACCCATCCTTCATCGCTTTTGGGCCCCCGATAAAATGCACAAAAGTCACACACGGCAGTGCAGATATTGGTGTAGTTGATATTTCGGTCAATGTTATAAGTGCGATACGTTTCAGGATGAAGACGTAAAGTGACCTGATTCGCTGCACGTCCAATCGCACCCAAATCATGCGACTGCATCAAGGTCAGTCCGTCTTCGACCGTGATCCGCTCACCGGCAACGGCTTTATCAAGAATTGTTTGAATTTCGCTCATCGTTGATATCGTTACCCTGGTCTACCAGCGAAAGAAGCGAGTTCCCCAACGTAACTCCGAAACAACTCCATCCCCTGTCGTTCAGCACGCCCTAAATAAAAATGCAGATGATCACGCAGGTAGGTGAGACATTGATGGGGCATCAGACCTAATTCACCGGAAAATTCCGACGCAATGGCCTCCAGATGGGCCACACCGGCATCGCGTGACTCGGATAGTGCACCTTCAATCCCGGTAAGATCCATATCCAACCCTGCTCGGGCCGTCCACATCGCGAATACAAATGGCATGCCGGTCCAATCCACCCACTGTTCACCTAAATCCCAAATTTCCTCATAATGATCCTGAGAAACATGCATTGCCCGGTCCCCAATGATCAACACAGCGTCCGCTTCACACTCATCCAGCGAATTCCCGATAGGAAATTCCTGTAAATCCGGAACAATCCCCAGCCTTGTTTGCAATAACACCTGTACCAATGCAACGCTCGTGCGGGAACCCTCATCCAAAGCCAGAGTCCGGATTTCACCTGACGGACATTTACTGACCAATCTCACGCTAAACACCGGACCGCGACAGGCAATACACGCATCGGAAACCACCTGATAATCCGATCGGTCAAACGTCTCCACGGTAGGTATCAGCGCAATGTCTAAATCGCCTCCGGACAAATCATCCGCCAGCCGTCCCGGTAAATCATAAATGATTTCAGCCGTCGGCAGTCGCTGCTGTAAGCCATGTACAAGCGGTTTTGTATTCAAATAAGAAACCGCACCAATTCTCAGCTTATGTACCATCGACTTTCTCTACACGTTTGGAAATTAATCAAGGGATTATAAAAAGTTATGCGGACATTATATTGTGGTTATCTAAAGAATAGAACCGCCAGAAGCCCAACAGTTTCAACGTATTTTCTTTCACAATTCACTCTCAATTTAACGCAATCCCCGCGTCCTGCCACGTAGAAGGTAAATCCGCTGTCATTTCCACGTGTTGATCGAGCATGGGGTGGCGTATTTTCAAGAAGCGGGCATGCAATGCAATGCATCTGCGGCGCTGGTCGGCATGATGCAATCCAAACGGCAACTTCGAACCATACAGCATATCCCCGACGATTGGAAAGCCACGAGTTCCACATTGCAATCGAATTTGATGAGTCCGACCCGTTTCCAACTCAATTTCCAACCAGGTCAATTCAGCCTTTCGCTGTAAAACGCGAAAGTGAAGGATTGCCTGTTTGGCGTCATCCACATCCTGAGAAACAATTTCACTACGAGCTTCACCTGGTATCTTCCGCATGAAGTCAACCCAGGTTCCCTCATCTTCCATGTCCATTCCGGAGACACAGGCCCAGTAGGTTTTGCGAACTTCCCGCCGTTCAAACTGTGCTGAAATGCGCTGCGCGGCCCGCTGATGCAAGGCCAATGTCAGGACTCCTGAAACAGGTCGATCCAGACGGTGGGGAACCCCTAAATAGACTTTTCCCGGTTTATGGTCACGTTCTCGAATGTACCTTTTGACACGCAGTTCCAGACTATCGATATGAGGCGGTGCCTGCGTCAGTAATCCACCCGGTTTCCATACCATCATGCAGGGACCTTCTTCGTACAATATTCTGATCTCCCCCAGTAACGTATCCGGCACAAGCCCGTTCCTTTGTGTTAAAAACAAACAACGCCCATCCCCCGCACTGCAAAGGATCGGCGTCATAAGGCGTTCTCTGACCGATAATATCGATCTGTTAAACCTGGCCGGCGGCAGGCACTTCAAACGGTTTGCGATATTCCCGTGACAGTTGATAGCTGGCAGTTTCATTACCAACAATCGATTCATCTTCCGGATTAATCTCAAGCAGTTCACCAAATTGAAACGGAGTCGAATCGAAGTCCGCGTTGTTCGCCTTGGCATGTGCCAGCGTTCGATCGAACGTGTCCTGGACATTATCTTGCGAACGATGTTTCTTCAGGCTCTTTTCCGTTTTTTCAATATTCAACGGCCCACCACAACGCATGGAGATATTTCCAAGGTGGCACAACGCACTGGACAAATGCCCCTGCTCAATATCCGCATTCAGGACTTTAGGATCCCGGGCACGAACGGCAGAGATGAAGTTGTTGAAATGGTCTCCACCACCCTGAAAAGACGCAATTTTATTGCCATCTTTGTCAAAAGCGCTGCCGGAGTTGTATGAAGGGCAAACCGCATAACCCTCGGTACCTTCAAAAATCACTCCGATTTTCGCACCTTTATATGCGGCTGTCTCCAATCCACGTACTTCGAAGATCAATGATTTCTCACCATATCCATGGGACACAACCTGCGTGTTGGCAGTTTCACCGGCGTCAAGGTATCCAAATCGACCGCCATAGCTAAGCGTGGAAACAGCAAATCGATCCACTCCTAACCCCCAGCGAGCAATATCCATTTGGTGAATGCCCTGATTACCCAAATCGCCATTACCGTAATCCCATTGCCAATGCCAGTCATAATGAAATTGGGGTCGGGAAACCGTTTTTTGAGGCGCCGGACCCAGCCACAGGTCATAGTTTACACTTGACGGCGAATCGTATTTACCACGTTCGCCAATCGATTTTCGACGCTTATAACAAAGTCCACGAGCAACGTTGACATCTCCAATCTTGCCACTCTGAACGAACTTAATTAATTCAATCATTCCCGGATTACTGCGGGACTGTGTCCCGGTTTGACAGATGCGATTGTATTTACGAGCCGTTTCCACAATCCGCCGTCCTTCACTGACGTTATGGCTAACCGGTTTTTCGACATAAACGTCTTTTCCGGCCTGCATCGACCAAATAGCCCCTAACGCATGCCAATGGTTCGGCGTGGCAATACTGACAATATCTACACGGTCATCTTCGAGTACTTTACGAATGTCTTCGTGGAACGTCGGGACGTTTCCTCCCTGCCGTTTTCCTACTTCCTCAGCACGACGAGCACCTACATCGCGATCCGCATCGCAGATATATAGGATTTCCGTATCTTTACGACCGGCAAAAGCTCCAATATGACTGCCCCCTCGCCCACGGACTCCGACTACGGCCACACCTAATTTCTCTGACGGGCTGCTGCTCTGTGTTTCCTGACCATAGGAAATAACCGGAGCGGTTGCCGCTGCAGCCGTTGCCGCGGCCAGCATTGATTCTTCAAGAAATTGACGTCGATTGCGAAAACTCATATGAATACCCTATTACCTAAAAATAAACTTACGAAGACTCACCGCCTGAAGTAGGCATCAGCAAACTGCATTATAACACAAATTCAAGCCGCTCAAGCAATTACTTCCGAAACTCAGCAACGGTGACAGATCATTCGGCGGTCGCTGCCTTTTGCACTGCTTCCCAATAACTTTGAGCTCCACGATAGTATTGCATCACTTCTTCGAGGGCATCCGGATCGGTTAATTCAATACGTTGTTGACGCTGTTTCAACCAGTCTACAAAAAACTGACTCGCAGCGGCACTAATTCGCCGCTTTCCGCCAATTTCCACATAAAAGGGGCCCGAACTGGCCAGACGATAGGTTTTCGGGTGATTGGTCACAGCACGAATCATCATCCAGCCACTCTCTTTAAACTCCACATCCGGTAACCGCCCGCCCATCTTGGCATACGCATCCAGTCGTACGTTCTCGACAACTAATCCATCGCGGATGATCTCGAGATATTCAACTTTCTCCTGGAACGCCAGTCTCAAGGTTGAAGACAGTGTCACGGTTTGACCTGCCTCTGCCTTAAAAACATGTCCTGGCAGTTCACCATTGACACGAGGTCTTAACAGGGGGCCATTGGTAACAACCACCTTACCGGCCCTCAAATTCTCCCACCATGTTTTCCAGCTGAATGTGTCGCCACAATAGACATAGACCCGATTGTAGCCGACCGGGCTGTGCAACACTCCTGATGCACTGCCTGCCGAAGGCGCAATTCGATGACCGGAGTTGAGTATTTGAAAATAGATGTATTGAGACCATTTTCCGTTTCCATGCGGACCAGCAAAACGATCTAAATCTCTGGGTTTTCCCCAGGCTTCCGTATTGTTCATCTTCGAACGCTGCATGTGATTGTTATTAATCCCAATCGAATCGACCATGCCACTGGCGATCCAGACCGGAACATCCCACCAAAAAGGTTTTTCAATATCCACATGCACATCAGGATTTTGATGAATCTCAAGTAGAAATTTCATCGACGAGGGTTGATCACGCTGGGCAGCAACAATATTGTGCGGACTGCGGAGATGGTGATAAATCAATGCACCTCCATCTCGCTCGTCTTCCCCGCTTAGCACATGATAGAACCGGTTTTCATCAAACTGCTGCAACAAATGTTCCGGCAGCGTTTTTCCCTGCCAGAGGTTATTTTTATTCCACCATGTAATTACCGGCGCAACATAAAGGTCCTCGGCCTGCATCAGCAATGGAATATCCTCCAACGGGCGATGAATGTGCAAATCTCCAGACCACCAACCCTCCGCTTTCATCTCGACAATTCGCTTTAATGGAATGACTTTCTTATCCTCTGCGCCGGGCAGCATTTGAAAATAGCCGCGATGGATCCGGTATTCCGGACCACGTTCTATCTCGAATTGATATCGCCCCGGCTGCAATCTCAATCGCACCTTTCCGTTGCATACAAAATGATCATGGAAAAAGGGCATCCCCGGCGGCTTAATGGCAATTCCTTTGCTGTTCCAGATATGAAATCGAGCGGGAATCTGCTGTTTCGTTTGTGAGTCCACGGTTTGAAAGTCGACCACACCCACCTGCCCATAAATCATCAGCGGCATACAACCAACCAGAATCAACCCTCTTAGGTAGATCCCCCAGAGCCAGCCAACCGTTCGGTGTTTGCCATCGCAACTCATTTTGTTTTTCCTCCCGGAGCCAATCATATTATTACGCGATTCTCTGTTACTCCACTGGTCGACGCAGGCAGCCATTAAAACCGCATTGGATTTGATCAAGCATTCATGCACTACAGCCATTTTCCTGCGTGATACCGAATTTTAAAAACCAACCATCCCTACAATCCCGCCTGTCTGAGTGTGAATCTGACGATTACCCGTTAAGAACAAATGTGACGCCTTGTCAGTGTACTGGATGTGCCTCTACAATCCGAATAGCGATACGGACAAAGAAGTCTTTCTGGTTTCCATACAAACGTGGATCGTCATGAGCAGCGACTATTATCAAACACTGGGGATATCGCGTTCCGCATCTCAAAAGGAGATCCAAAAAGCGTACCGCGACCTCGCTCGAAAATATCATCCGGATATGAATCCGGATGATGAATCGGCAAAAACTAAATTCAAGGAAGTCCAGCACGCCTACGATATCCTCTCGGACGAGGGTAAACGCAGCCAATATGACCAGTTTGGTGCGGGATTTGAAAACATGGGAGGGGCCGCTGGAGGGAATCCCTTTGGCGGAGCCGATCTGGAATCCTTATTTGGAGGGCAAGGTGGCGGTGGTTTCGAACAGTTCTTCAATTTTGGTGGCCGCGGACATGCCCAACGACCCAGTCAAGGGCAAAGTATTGAAGACCATCTGGAGATTCCATTTGCAACCGCCGTTACCGGTGGCGAAGCATCCGTCGCCACCATGACGCCTGAAGGGAAAACGACCTCCGTCAAGGTTACCATTCCGGCAGGCATCGAAACCGGACAAAAGATCCGGTTGAAAGGAAGGGGGTACCCCGGTGCGAACGGCGGACCCAATGGCGATGTTCTGCTGACAATAAAAGTCGCCCCTCACCCCGATTACAAACGTGTCGGACACGATCTGGAACTGACCATGCCATTAACTCTGGCTGAAGCCATCGAAGGTGCGCAATTGGAAATCCCCACGCCCTACAGCACGATCACATTGAAAATTCCACCTGGTACTCCCAGCGGCAAGCGATTTCGAGTCAAACAACATGGGGTCTCTCATAAACGCGGGAAAGGTAATCTGTTTGTCATCACACAAATTCATTTGCCAGATAACCTAGATGCCGAGCAGACAAAACAGATCGTCGCCTTGAATCAACCTAATCCCCGGCACCAGATTACCTGGTAAGACCCATGACCCAACGGTTTATGTTTGCGCGATCCCAACGCCTCACTCGCAGCGAGGATTTCGCTCAAGTCTATAGCTACGGTACGCACCAAGCCGACGCCACACTCGTCGTGAATGTTGCTTCCAATAACCAGCCCTTTTGTCGAATGGGACTGTCGGTTTCCAGGCATGTGGGTGGGGCAGTCCTCCGTAATCGATGGAAACGTGCTATCCGGGAGGCTTTTCGACTGAACCAAACAGAGCTACCAACAGGCTTCGATATTGTAGTTCGCCCAAGACGTGGCGCCACGTTTTGCCCAAAACAAATCGATCACTCACTATGCGAACTGGTTTGCAGGGCGGTCACTGAACTTTCACTCCATTCCAAAACGCCATGAAACTGTTGACCAGGTGCGTTCGTTGGCTTTCGACGCTGCTAAGCAAACTGCTGATAGGGTGCGTCCGAATTTATCAGATCATGATCAGTCCTTTTTTGGGGCAACATTGTCGATATCACCCGAGTTGCAGCAGCTATTTTATTCAGGCCGTTAATAAATATGGCCCCTGTCGAGGGGCTGCAAAAGGGATTTGGCGAATTTGTCGGTGCCACCCCTGGTCGACCGGTGGCGAAGACTTTCCCTGATTCACATGATTTGAGCTCTCATTCTACACAACCGCCACGTGTAATTCAGCAGTCACATCACGCACTGGAATTTGCAGTTTAGGGGAAGACTGGTGTTGACCTAAATTGCCTAAAACCAGTACGTTTCTGGCTTATCTATAAGTCAAAAAGACGCATTGCGGTATGGACTCAAGAATCCATATCACGCTGTTTAATCCGAAATTACGGGGAATTCCATTTCCCCCTGGGAGCCACACTCGTATGAGGCAAGCGAAACGACATTTATTAAGCAATCAAGAGGCCTATTCGCACCGGTTCTTCACTTTATCAGCTTTTACCCTGCTCCTTTTATCCGGTTGTAGTTTGTCCGACAAAATCCCTGGAAAACAGCAATTAGAAAGTTTTATCGGTGGTACCGAAGAAAAGGCTCCGATCTCCGTGGGTGACCTGACGGTACCGATTGGAATGAACTACCTAAAAGTCGAAAGTATTGGTTTAGCAACGGCATTAAACAACTCCGGCAGTACTCCGCCGGTGGGCGTTCACCGTTCCATCCTCGTAGATGAAATGCAGACCCATGAAGTTGAAAACCCTAACCAATTGCTCAAATCACCTAATACCTCTCTCGTATTAGCACGAGGGTACTTACCCCCTGGAGTACAAAAAGGCGATCGATTCGATGTGGAAATCAGATTGCCGGCACATTCCAATACGTCCAGTCTGCGTGACGGGTGGTTGTTGAGATCCCGCATGCGGGAAATCGCAGTTGTCAATCAGTCGGTTCACACAGGACATGTCGCTGCGTTGTCGGATGGACCAATTTTGGTGCGTTCGATCTTCCGAGGCAATCAGGACAAAACCAATGAACTTACCGGGCTGGTTTTAGGAGGAGGGGTCTCCCAAATGGATCGCCCACTTGGGTTGGTTGTTAAATCCAGCCATAGTAGTGTTCGTACGAGTACCCGAATCAGCGCATCGATCAATCGAAGATTTCTGCAATACAACCAAAAGCTTCATGTTGGCGTGGCCAGTGCGAAACGTGACAATTACATTGAATTGGCCGTCCACAGCAGTTACCGCAACAACGTATCGCGATATATGAATGTGATCCGCAGTATCGTCGTTGGGGAACATTCCATGTCACAGCATTCACGAATGGAGTTATTACTGCCGAAGTTGCTGGAACCGACATCTGCAGCCGAAGCGGCATTGCAATTAGAAGCGATCGGTAAAGAGGCCATTTCGATCCTTGAACAGGGCCTCGAGTCGGAGGATCCGGAAGTTCAGTTCTATGCTGCCGAATCGCTAGCTTATCTCGACGTACCAGCAGCAGCACCGGTTCTCACCCGGCTTGCCGAAACACACATTGCTTTTCGTTGGCACGCACTCACCGCTCTGGCCGGTATGGATCATGTCAGTGCTCTGGACGGAATCACCGAATTGATGGAATCCAATAGTGCCGAAACCCGGTATGGAGCTTTTACGGCTCTCTGGAAGAGAAATCCCGGTTCGCCTTTAGTGTCCGGCACCCATTTCCCCGGTTTTACCTACCATCATATTTCCTCAACGGCCTCTCCCATGGTTCATGTTTCCATGGCAAATCGTCCGGAGTTGGTGGTCTTTGGCGAGGGAATCACGATCACACCCCATGATTTCATTTATGCCGGCAAAGAAATACTAATCAAGAACAACGGCGATGGAAAGCTCCAAATCAGTTGTTTCAAACCGGGTGAAAAGGATCGGTTTGCAATCACCAGTACCCAGCTTCAGGATGTGGTGCGAGGCATTTCCACCGTGGGAGGTGGCTATTCCGAAGTTGTTGATTGCCTTCAGGCCGCACGAAAACAAAATGTCATCAATGCCCGAATACTCATCGGAGTTCGACCCCGGCCCGTTTGGTCCTATAACCGGGCGGTGGAAAACGAATCTGAGTCTGCTGATCCTGCCGGATTTTCCGTTGCCAATCCGATCCCTGAAATGTTCTTTAATCGACTCGGGGAATCTGAGACCACGACACAGCAACGAAATAACACGCGATTGAATTCGGATGCCCGTAGTGAGTCCATACCGGAACCGGCCGATCCAAGTTATTTTGATCAGGCAAAATCATGGATACCCGGATTTTGATTCCACGGACATAACCTTATTAACCTCTTAAAATTCGTTTCCTTTCCTGTCCTTTGAAGTGACCTAAACCATGCTTAACGCACTGGAACTTACCGGCTTCAAAAGCTTCGCCGATAAGACTCGATTTGAATTCCCGGAAGGAATCACGGTCGTGGTTGGGCCCAATGGATCCGGAAAGTCCAATATTGTGGACGCCGTGAAATGGGTATTAGGTGCGACAAGCGCCAAAAGCCTCCGCGGCAAGGAAATGGCCGATGTGATCTTCAAAACACCCAGTGGCAACAACCGGGGCGACGTCAATGTAGCCGAAGTCACTATCTTTTTTGATAATACTCAACGCATACTCCCACTGGAGATCAATGAAGTTCGGGTTACCCGCCGGGTTTATCGCAGCGGCGAGGGCGAGTATCTAATCAACGATGAACCCTGTCGACTCAAGGACATCAAGACCTTGTTTCGAGGCACAGGCATCGGAGCGGATGCATATAGTATTATCGAGCAGGGTAAGGTTGCCCGGATGCTCGACGCATCCCCTAAAGACCGTCGCCAAATCTTTGAAGAAGCTGCTGGCATTAGTCGCTTCAAGGCAAAAAAACTCGACGCGTTAAGACGACTTGGGCGGGTAGACCAGAACCTCATTCGACTTTCAGATATTGTGGATGAAGTCGAGGGCCGACTCAAGGCCGTACGTAATCAGGCGACGAAAGCTCGTCGATACAAAGAATACAGTGACCGACTGCAGCAACTGCGGACTCAGATTGGTTTGGTTCAATGGCGCCAGTTGTCTCAACAATTACAGTCTTTCGACGACGAGATCGCCCAGTTTCAACAGCATCTAAATGAACAAAAACGTCTTCATGACCAGGGAACTCAGGATTTGCTGGATTTTGATAATCAGCTGGGAGACCTTCAGCAGCAATTACAGAATCGTGATTCACTGGCAACCCGCAACCGGGAAAACATTGCACAGAAGGTCACAGCCAACCAGCAACAGTTACAACGACTTGCAGAACTGTCGGGAAACATCTCCCGGCTGCAAATTCAACTCGCCGTGGCCAGTCACTCCGTCAACGGGATTCAGGGGCGGTTGCAGGAAACCGAAGAATCTCTCGGTCAGCGCGATTCTCAGTACAACGAGACATTGCGAGCACTGGGTGAACTTGATATCAGCATGAGTGATCTTCAGGACGCGCTGTCCATGGCCCGCGAAGAAACCGAAAAACATCGACAACGGCAGATCTCTCTGGCAGAACAAATCGCCCAAACCCAATCCGCCTGTAATGCCCTGAAAATAAAGCAACAGGATAATATCGCTCAATTTAAACAAGTCACAGAGGACATTGAAAACCACGACGCGCAGGTCACGACACTCGCTGCAGAACTAAAACAGTTACAGGCAACCGAGGAATCCCTGGGACACAGCATTCATGATCATGAGACCGAAGAAAAGAATCTGCAACGTGAACTCAAAGAACAAAAGCAACTATTTCAAGGTCGGCAGCAACATCTGGAAAAATTAAATGCGCGTTTAACCGCCCGACGGGAACGCGAAACCGTTCTGGCGGAACTGGAACAACGCCGTGAAGGGATCAGTCAGTCGGTCACTCAGCTTCTCTCCAATACCGATGGCGAATCCGATCTTGGGATTGTGGGGCTTGTTGCCGATCTGCTCCACTGTGACCATTCCACGGCACGCTGGCTCGACATTGCGCTCGGACACCATTCTCAGTCCGTCGTAACGCAAAACCACCAACTACTCCATAAAATCCAACAAGGAGAAATCAACCTCAAAACGCGCATTGGTATCATCCATGATCAGGACGTGGTGACACAACCCGCGCCGATTGACTTAACGGATCACCCGGGCGTTCTAGGCAGATTGGATCAAATGGTCACGGTGGACGACGATTATCAGAATCTAGTCACCATGCTTTTGGGAGATACCTGGGTGGTTCAGCAACTCGAGCAAGCTCGGGCACTCGCAAAGCAATATCGTGATCAAATCCGCATCGTGACCAGCAACGGTGAATTGATTGACCGCCATGGAACCGTTAGCCTTGGCCCCCCCAACAGCAATACAGAATTGATTTCACGGCGGATGGAACTGAAAAGGTTACAACAGGATATTTATGTACTCACGGCACAGGCTCAGGACAGTACGGCCGAGTTGCAACGGATCCAGTCCAGTTCCGATCGGCTGGAATCTGAACGCCAACAGACACTCGAACAGCTCACGGCCAATCGTGAATCGTTATTAAAGCATCACGTTCATACCCAATCCAAAATGGAGCAATTAGAACAACTTCGGGACCATGCTTCGCAACTCGATGCCCAGAAGCGATCACTGCGAGCTCAGCAGCACACAATCAAGAACTCGCTGAATCACGAGATGGACAAATTAAGACGGGAACAAAACAATCTCGCCCAACACAAGTCGGCAGTGTCCCAATCCAATGCGGATGCACATCAATTGGAATCCGAGCAACGGGCTCTTAATCAAAAAGCGACTCAGCTCCGCGTCGATTTAGGAAAGAATGAACAGCAACTGGCAACGCTTAATGCACAACTGAACCAATTTGAATTAGATCATCAGGAACGAACGAATGCCTATCGTGATCAATCGGCACTATTGCAGCAATCCGATCAAAAGCACCTTGAGTGTACGATGCAGATTCTGAATGATACATCCTGCCTGGCACAGTTGTATTTGGAAAAAGAGAATCATCATGGAGTTACCAGCCAGCTGCGTCAACAATCCGCTGATTGTGCCAAGCAGCGCAAACAAATATCCGAATCCCTGACACACTGCAAACAAGCGACGGAGCAAATAACGCAGCAAAAACATGAACGTGAACTGGCCAGCGGCGAATTGAGGCTGGAACGAACCACGCTACAACAACGACTGCGCGAGGATTACGATATCGAGATTGCCGAACTGCATGTCGAGGAGGAGACCGATGCGGAAATTCAGCAGAGAGAACAGGTTGAGGCGGAAATCACCACATTGAGAAATAAAATCAATAATATCGGTGCCGTAAATATGGAAGCGCTTGGTGAACTCCATGAATTAGAATCGCGTTTTGAAACCTTGTCGAATCAGTTTCAGGATCTGACCGCAGCCAAGGAGACAACCGAACGCATCATCCAACGCATCAACGCTGACAGCCGCCGCCTTTTCCTGGAGACGCTGGAAGGTATCCGTGTCAATTTTCAGTCACTCTATCGGCAGGCTTTCGGTGGAGGGCAGGCCGACATCGTCCTGGAAGAAGGGGTGGATGTTCTGGAAGCAGGGGTGGAAATTATCACATCACCCCCTGGAAAACCCTCCATTTCAATTTCTTTACTCAGTGGCGGGGAGCGCGCCTTGACTGCCGTTTCACTGCTGTTGGCAATCTTTAAATTCCGACCCAGCCCGTTTTGTATCCTGGATGAAGTCGACGCCCCATTTGATGAAGCCAATATTGGCCGTTTCATTAATGTCCTTAAGGATTTTCTTGAGTGGTCAAGATTTGTCATTGTCACTCATTCCAAGAAAACCATGACAGCGGCCGACACGCTCTATGGTGTCACCATGCAAGAATCCGGCGTTAGTAAACAGGTTTCGGTTCGTTTTGAGGACGTGAATGAAGAAGGCCAAATAAGCGATGCGGCGATTCAACGTCATAAGGCGGCCTAAATCCTTGGTCTTTTTCTACGATTAGTCTGACTAATACCTCGCAATTTCCAAGGACTTATGCGCATAATATCAGGCGTCTGTGTGCCCTTAATTCACAAAGGGCATCCCACGGATCGATTTCAAGCAGGGCAGGGATTGCCGGAGTATCAAAATGAGATGTCCATTTTGTCAGCAGGATGATGATCGAGTTCTCGATTCCCGATCAAGTACCGATGCCTATTCGATTCGCCGTCGTCGGGAATGTCTGAATTGTCAGCGTCGGTACACCACCTACGAACGTTTGGAAGAACTATCCATCCGCGTAATCAAAAAGGACGGTGTTCGCGAACCTTTTTCTCGCGACAAGATTCGCCAGGGGGTTGTTAAAGCATGCTGGAAGCGACCTGTCAGCACCGAAGACATTGAATCTTTAATTTCAGAGATCGAGAGTCAGATATACACCCAGTGCAATAATGAGATCAGCGCATCGAAGATTGGTGAGATCGTCATGGCAGCCTTAGGTGATCTGGATCAGGTTGCCTTCGTTCGTTTCGCGAGTGTCTATCGCGAATTCAAAGACGTTCGTGATTTTGTTGACGAATTGCAGCCTATCTTGCAGCGGACATCGCGGTAGTCAAACTCCACCCTTCTGGTCTTGACTACGTCGATAGTGTCCGCTGCGGCCCCCGGTTTTCTCCAGAAGTTGTATCTCGCCTATTTCAATATCACGGTCCATACCTTTACACATATCGTAGACCGTTAATGCAGCAACGCTCACCGCGGTCATTGCTTCCATCTCCACTCCGGTCCGTGCCTGAATTTGCACCACCGCCGAAATTCTAATTTTCGTGGGAGCTACCACTTCAAAGTCCACGGTAACCGAGTCGACGTTAAGTGGATGGCACAACGGAATCAAATTGGAAGTTTGTTTCGCTCCCATGATTCCGGCCAGCCGCGCCACTTCCAGGACGTCGCCCTTCGCAATGGCCGTCTGTTGAACGCGATCGAGCGTTTCTTCCGCCATCGTAACGGTAGCCTGTGCCTTCGCCATTCTCAGGGTAACGTCCTTGACCCCCACGTCGACCATTCGCGGTGCGCCTTTTTCATCGAAGTGATTTAGTGAGTTCATTGCATTGAGTTCGCATTACCGGCATGTCGTCTTCGTCGGAGATATTTATTGTAGACTGTGTACACTGGGTCTGTGAACCAATTGCCGCAAGACGATAGCGCAAAAAAAAACGCGGTATGGGAATCCATACCGCGTTTCTAAATTCTTGGTCGCGTTTATTTGCGATTAAACAAGCTCTTTACGTGCACCAATAAGAGTGCGTAAGCGTTCTGCGAGTAAGTTCGCGTCGAACGGCTTCTTAAAGGTTTCGTTTATCGCTGAGCGATCGAAACTCATCGGGCTTCCAACGTCTGGCAACAGCGCGATTAAAATCGTTTCAGCGAACTCTGGGTTTCTACGCAAATTCTGGCAGATCTGCAGAGATTCTACTTTCCCGATTGAGAAATCGACAATGATACAATCCGGATGGAAACTTTCCGCTTGAATACCGGCTTCGAATCCGCTGGCAGCAACCGCTACCTTAAAGGAACGCTCGGTCGGTAATTCTCGCTTCAGGTTTTCGATCAAAACTTGGTCTTGCGCGACGATTAACACCTTGGCCATCGCTTCATCTTCAAGATCACCCAAAGGCATGCCATGCTCTTTAAGGAACTTGATCAGCGAATCGCGGGGTATTCGACGATCCTGAGACCCGGGGATACGATATCCCATAAGTCGTCCGGAATCGAACCATTTGCTAACCGTACGCGGTGCGACTTTACAGATCTTTGCGACCTGTCCAGTGGTGAAGACCTTCATTATAGGTACTCCAATTCTCTCTCGTTGACTTTCTTAATAGATGCCTGGGCATCTTGCCCCAAACTGATTGAATTTCTCCAACTGCATTTTGTTGTGTGGGGGCAACAAAACACATTCAGTTTTTGGGAAGGGCTCTTATAATTCGCTTCCTGTCGGTCCACCCAGCTCCATCTGGTCGTTCCGACTAATGGTTCCGCTTTAAACCAGGCCGCAAACTTGGGGTATCACGCTATAACCAGCAAGGACTACCACCAGGTTTGCACTTTGATTGAAAGTGGAGTACTTCGGCGAAAGTACATAAGGATTGAGAGAATCCTCGAAGAAAATAACAGAGACGGGTCACTGTCTAAATTCACTTCCTTCTTGTCATCTGAAAACAGACAACTTGAAGATCCCCCCTGAAAGGTTGATGCCAATCGGTCCGTTAAATACAAGTATTTGCTGGACCCGACAATCATCCTTCCTGTTCATACTTCGATTATTCCGGGGGTGATACTTTAACCAGTTCCGTAAACCAAGCAGACTTGTTGGAAGATTCATGTCATGGCGATTGAATGTTCCTATGACGGAAATATCAATAAACAGGCTAAAACCGCTTATTCCCGTTAAAAAAGGGGTACTTATGGAAACAATCGTGCTGAACAGATTGAGTAGGTAATCACGCCAATAATTTCATGTTACGCAGTAGGGGAAACCGTGGTGAGCATGTTAAACCTGAGAAAGTTTAACGATTATTTACGGATTGACCTGCGTCCAGTCTTTTCTCTGTCGTGAGCTGAGGATGCCCATTTTCTTTCGGTATTTAGCGATGGTTCTTCGAGCGACTGTCAATCCAGCGGCCTTAAGACGTTTGACTAACTCGTCGTCACTGTAAGGATGCGCTTTATCTTCACCATCGATCAGTTGTTGTAACTCGACGCGAATCTTATCCCAGGCAACATTCTCGCCATCATCTTTGGTCGTGCCCCCCACAAAGAACCCACGCAGCGCAAAGATACCCCGCGGCGTCTGCAGCCATTTATTGTCCACTGCTCGACTTACCGTCGTAACATGAACTTTCACCCGGTCTGCAATTTGTTGCATTTTGAGCGGGATAATTGCTTCCGGACCGTCTTCCAGAAACTGATGTTGATGATCCACGATCGCCTGAGCAACTTTTAACATCGTACTACGACGTTGGGTAATCGCATCGATGAGCCACTGGGCAGCATTGAGCTTCCTCCGCAAGAACTCTTTTTCTTCTGCATTCGCCGCCGGATCTGACAAGCGGCGACGATAATAGTCACTGATATAGAGTTGGGGAATGTCCCATTCATCTGCTTTGACAAGATAACTGCCATTGTCCTGTTGAACAACATAGAGATCCGGACTAACCACCTGCACATGCCGTTCAACAAACGAACTCGCCGGTTTCGGATTCAGTTGTTTTAGTTCTTCCCAAACAAGCTGAATTTCCTGAACACTCAAACCCGTTTGTTTTTCGATCAGCGGCAGCCGATTGTGTTGCAGATCCTCCAGATGATTTGTAATCAGCACATGTAATTCCCGATAATCCGGATGCTCAGATGACAACTGCAGTAGCAAGCATTCCTTCAAATCCCGGGCACAAACACCGATCGGATCGAGCGACTGTACAACTTCCAACGCGTCATCCGCGATAGGCAACATCGTCTCCATCTGGCCGGAGGGGATCAACTCAGCAACCGGAACTTGCAGATAGCCTCCGTTTTCCGCGTCCAAACTGGAAGCGATCCGTTCCGACAGAGCATACACTTCCGGTTGTAAATCCAGTTCCCCCAGCTGAACCATCAAATGTTCGTACAGTGTCGTACTACGGGTTGAAACATTGGCCATCGCATCATGGTGATGTTTTGCGATGTCCTGAATGCGGTTGGCGGACAATCGTGGGCGTTCGTCAAAATAATCCGGCATTTCCCCGTCGAGATTATCCAGACGTTCAAAATCGTCTGCATTGTTGGAATCTTCTTCGACAACCAGTTCCCGATCACCTTCCGGTTCCGCGACATCCTGATTCGATTGGGCATCGGGCAATAACGGATCAACATCGTCAATTTCCAGTACCGGGTTTTCCGTCATTTCCTGATCAATACGATCCTGCAAATCCAACAGAGGCAGTTGCAGAATCTCCATCGACTGAATCATGCGCGGAGCCAGCTTCTGGATTTGCTTTTGGGAAGTCTGAAGATTGAACGAAAGTCTCATTCTCTAAATCCGTAGAACGGTAATTTCCTCTCACCGTCTGTTCATGTTTAGTATTTTTGTCGGCCAGCCATCGCATCGGCCAGAATCTCTTTATTTGTAAATTCCAGGATGCTGCCGGTGGTGATTCCACGAGCCAAACGTGTGATCACGACATCGCAGTCGCCCAGTAGATTTGTTATATGCAAAGCAGTACCATCACCCTCAACGGTTGGATTGGTCGCCATAATAATTTCGCGAATATCGCCCTTACGCACCCGATTTACCAATGCGGCAATCGTCAGCTGTTCCGGTCCGATTCCTTCCAGTGGTGCAACACGCCCCAGCAATACATGGTAAAGACCGTTGTACACACCAGCATCCTCAAGTGACATCAGATCCCGGGGTTGTTCGACAATGCACAACAAGTGGGGATCTCGGCGTGAATCATTGCAAATCAAACATTTTTCTTGTTCTGACAAATTGTAACACACACTACAATAGCGGACATTTTCACGTAAGTTACGGATCGAGTCTGCTAATGCCAACGCTTCGGTCTTGTTCACCCTGAGCAGGTGATAGGCCAACCTTTCTGCACTCTTGCGTCCGATGCCAGGCAACTTCGATAGTTCCCCGATCATGTGGGTCACGGATTCAGCTAATTCTGCCATTTCACGATCCTTGTTTCCGACAACGTCTCTTCTTAATCAGCACCCGTCGAACATGTTTACGCCAGTGGGGTGTCATCGTTTGGTTGCTCCTCTATCGACAGTGCCTCCTCCAATCCTGGAATTTCAAGCTCCGCCGCCATTTGCTGAGTCAATTGTGCATGAAATGTTTTGGTTTTTTCGCGAGTTTCGTTCACGGCGGCCCGTACCAAGTCCTCTATCAGTTCCCGCTCACCCTTTTGCACCAATTCCGGTTCGATTGATATCTTCAGCACATCTCCCAACCCATTCATTTCCACGGTCACCATCCCGCCTCCGGACGAACCTTGAATGCACTCCTCACGGAGACGCAAATTCATCTCTTCGATTCGTCCACCCATTTCGCGGGCTTGCTTCATCATCGAGGCCATATTACCTAGTGATTTAAACATGGTTCTGTTTCCTGTATTCCAAAGGTCTCTATTGAACTTCAAACATCTTTCGATACGCGTTCCCCGGACATTCCTGTCCACCCCGCGACTCCTGCGACCGGAGAGCATGTCGGCTATCGAGGATGATCAACCCGGATAATTTCTGCTTCAAAGGTCTCCACCGCCTGTTGCACCAGTGGATGTTCTTCGGCTTCACGTGACCGTTGTCGGGGTGATTTTACAGCCGCTTGCACTTTTTCGACGCCATTTTCCCTGCGCGACATAAGTTCAAATGTGACTTTGTAGGCACCTCCTGTGATCTGCTTCAAAACCGCCGTCAGTTTTTGCATTCGTTCGGGACGTTCACATGTCTCTTTTTGGAAAGTATAGTTATGCGGGAATTTTACTACCAGATGGTTTTCATCGGCTAGCGTCACGGAATCCGCCCCTTGTAATGCACTGGCAACTAAATCATCCAGTTCGCTGCAAACCGATGTCCATATGGTTTCCAAATTGTCCTTAGTGATTACCAAACCTGTTGGTTGAAACCCTTTATTGATCGACCCGGAAGCGGAAACGGGTGCGGTCTCCGTTTCCGATCTTTCCGTATCGTTTTGCAGGATGACTTGATCCTCTGTGGACAACTCCGCTTCCACCGAGTCAAACGGAGCCGTGATCGCCGGCCCGTCCGTGCGGAGAGGGTCTTTCAAGGAGACGGTTTCATTTTTTTTTTCGCGTGCATCGTGACCGTCTGAACCCTGTCCAGTTTCTGGACTGAGCGACTGCGTCAACGTTTGGGGACTTTGCAGCACATTCAGCCAATTCTGAATCTCGTCAAGCTCCTCAAGCGTTGCGATGCGAATCACCGTCATTTCAATTAACACTCGTATCTGCACGCTCGAACGTAGTTTCCGAAACAATTCCTGCAGAATTTCCAATGCTGCCAGACAGGTATACTGCCCCATGGAATCCGCTAGATTTTGCACCTGGGAAAACTCGTCCCGCTGGGTGAATTCCATGATTTCCTGTCCACCGCCAACCGCCACAGCCAGAGTATCCCGATAAACTCCCATTAGCTGTTGTGCCACCTGTTCAGGTTCCGACCCGGTTTTCCAGAGCTGATGTAAGCAGCCAATCGCTGCCGCCGCATCGCGACGGCTTAGATGGGAGATTAATTCAATAATCCGACTGCTTGCCGCTGTTCCTAACAGTCCGTGCACATCATCGACGGTAATGGTCTCTGAACAAAAGGCCATCAGTTGTTCCAGCAGCGACTGGCTGTCCCGCATTGATCCATGTGCTCGTTTGGCAACTAATTCCAACGCGGATTCGTCAGCCTGACGACCCTCGGACTGGACAATGTACTGAAGTCGCTTGAGGATATCACCCTGATTAACCGGAACCAAATCAAACCGTTGACAACGGGACAAAACGGTAATCGGGATTTTATCCGGATCGGTGGTACAAAACATGAACTTCACATGATCAGGCGGTTCTTCTAGGGTTTTCAACAAACCATTAAATGCCTGTCTGGAAAGCATGTGAACTTCGTCGATGATATACAGTTTGAAGCGACAGCGACTGGGCAGTACTGAAACATTGCGGCGCAGTGTTCGGATTTCATCAATCCCGTTATTACTGGCACCATCAATTTCAATAACATCAATATCTTCTCCATTGGCAATCATACGACAGGTATCGCATGCATTACACGGTTCGATCGTTGGACCAGCATCGCAATTCAACGCTTTGGCAAAAATACGCGCCGTGGTGGTCTTGCCCACGCCCCGTGGCCCCGTAAATAGATAGGCATGGCCGACTCGACCCGTATCAATCGCATTGCCCAGAGCCTTTTGAACATGGGATTGCCCGATTAATTCGTCAAACGACTGAGGACGATATCGTCTGGCAACAACCACATACTGATCATCAGTATCTGCTGAAGGTTGACTGTTTTGTGATTGATTCATGGATCCAATAAAACCTGTCGCTCTGTCGTCAAAGATACTTTTTGTGTTTTCAGTATCCGATGCCCTCCGCCGTAATCCAATTCAGCAAAAACCTTAGCAAACGGCGGGCAAGGTATCGCACCCTGTGACATTGTACCGAAGAAATACACTTTCTTGAAAACTAATTGGTCGCGGGGGGGAATCATCCGCCGTTTTTTGGGAAAACGATCACTGCCGCCACTCAGCCGTAGCACAAACAAATCGAGCACGATTTGCTATTCTGCTGAGTTCCCATACAGCCATTGCTACCGACCAACTAATCATCTTGATGGGAAGAAGTCCCTCATTGTCGCAAAATGGTACTCGCACAGAAGTACCCCGCTTAGAGCTGCTCCGGTTAAGGCCTGACTCGGTTCACGGCTCCCTCTTGCGAGCACCATTTTACGACAGTAAAACAACTCATCTTCCTGACATCTATGTGTTTTAATTTGCAATCATCGTTACCGCAAGAGGCTTGAAATTTTCCGGATGCGATTACGCTCTGCAAAGCGTTAGATTACAGGATCGAATCCCAAATTCCGTCTGAGCATCGTTATTTGGCCACAATGCAATCCTTCGTGCCAAATTGCCGTTTCAAAAACGGAAGCATAATCCGGTATAAATTCCGGCGACCCTTCGGGAGTAGGATGAGTCAGTTGGTCGTCACCCAAATCCGTCAGGATTGCTAATAATGTCTCCCGCCGCTGCTGCATAAATCCACGAATCATGTCAACACCGGGGTAGGACTGTAAATCACCTGTCGGTTGAGAGCCAATGCCGAACAACTCGGCATAACCCGATGGAATCGAGGTTTTTTCAGCATCAATCAAGGAGATCATAAAATTATCCGTCACGCCCATATGGCCTACAAACCATAAAGCGTGATTTCCGTTTTCATTCATTTGGTAGACCCAATCGCCGGGTTGAGTAAAATCCTCGAGCAGACGATCCGTAAAACCACGCGTGGCCAGCAACCGTGCTGTCAATCGCTGTTGATATTCCATGGGTCTCCCGTGCGTGTGGGTTAAACAACTTCGACAAGTAATTTGTCCGCTGCCGTACAACTAATCGTTACAACCTGCTCATCAACCTTTAATTCCACATCCTTGGAAACATCCGATGACCTGACCAGACCCTGAACACCAATATCCATTCCCACACTACTAAGAAAGCGAAGAAAGTCCGGTTGTTGATCAAGGACTCGGATCAACCGTACGGTCGTTCCTGTTTGCACGTCGGACAGTTTCGTCCCAACGTTTGAGGATACAGTACCATCGGCTTTCGGAATCGGGTCCCCATGGGGATCCAGCTCCGGAAAGCCCAAAAACGCATCGATTCGATCGATCAACAAGTCACTTACCGCGTGCTCCATATTTTCCGCCTCCGCGTGAACTTCGTCCCAGCAAAGATTAAGGGTCCTGACCAGAAACAATTCGATTAACCGATGCCGCCGGATGACGCGCAATGCCAGAGCCGTACCCGATGCCGTAAGAATCACACCTTCGTAAGGCCGATAGGTCGCCAGTCCTGATTCGGAGAGTGTCTTCATCATACTGGTCACGGTTCCGGGCAATACATCAAGTATTTGCGCTATCTGACCGGTGGCTGCTGGATTTTCACCCTGATGAATACAGATGTCGTAGATCGTCTTTACGTAGTTTTCGATCGTCAGGCTGGGCAAGGGTTATTTCCTACGGGCGTTTTTGACAAAGACATTTAGGCAGACATTACTGTGGTCGCGCTTTCATCTTCACGAAAGTGTGGTAGTTGAACTATCCAAGATACCGGTCTATCTTCGCGGTGGCTATCAATTGCATTACCTTTATTTGAAATAATGTTATGCAAATTGGATATACTACTAGACGCCCACTCCGGGTAACCGTGGCCCTGTTGATTTGACCTATCCGTCTGCCTGACAATCCTAAATCGCATCCAGAACCTAAATTGCTTTTGAACAATATGACGAATTCCCTTAATGAACAAACGCAGATAATGGTGGATTCGTTGCTGCAGCAGGCGGATCAACTGAAAATCCACGTTTCCCAATCAGCCGAGGGGGCCTCCATCATCGACTGTGGCGTGGATGCCCCAGGTGGCCTGGAAGCGGGACGTCAACTTGCTGAAATCTGCCTGGCGGGACTTGGCAAAGTCAGCCTGATTCCCAACGGCGATTCGTCGCTTGCCATGACGTCCGTCCATGTCGAGTCAGACCAGCCGTTAGCGGCCTGCATGGCCAGTCAATATGCGGGATGGCAGATCGTTACCGATGATTTCTTCGCCATGGGTTCCGGTCCCATGCGGGCAGCGGCGGCCCGCGAGGATCTTTTCAAACAAATTGGGTTCTCCGAAACTCCGTCGTCCGTCGTGGGCATCCTCGAAACATCTTCCTTTCCAACGCTATCTGCATGTCAACTCATCGCTGAAGCGTGTTCCCTTCCCGTAAAGCAGCTGACATTATTAATTGCGTCCACGGCGAGTTATGCCGGATCCGTACAGATTGTGGCGCGTGCGCTGGAAACTGCCTTACATAAAATGCATGAACTCGGATTTGACCTCCAACGCATCCAGCGAGGCACCGGCCGCGCTCCGCTCTGTCCCATTGCCCGTGATCATCTCGCCGCCATTGGGGTAACCAATGACGCCGTACTGTATGGGGGAGAAGTTGAAATCTGGGTCACCGGCGATGATGCCAGCCTCCGGGAAATCGGTGCCAAGATTCCCAGCAATGCGTCGAGTGACTACGGTCGCCCTTTTATGGAAATATTTGAACAGTACAATCACGATTTCTACAGTGTGGATCCTCACCTGTTTAGTCCTGCATTAATTCACATTACCAATGTTGAAACCGGTTCGAAATTCGAATTTGGGGAACTCAACGAATGTGTCCTGAAAGACTCTTTTCACGCTGTGGAATCTACATCAGGAAAATGAACCATCCGTCATCTCTATCTTTTCTGCGTTGTAACATGCCCTCATTCCTCAACTCTTCAATATCGCCATGCATATAGCTGTTCTGGGTAATCCAAATTCATGGTATCTGCAGGACCTTAAACGAGCCGCCGGTCTCAGGACCAACGGAACCATCCGCTTCTCGTCCCTTCCATTCTCTGCCGTCGCATCCAGCATAACCCCCAAATCCGATATAGCGATTTCCGTCGGAGCCCAGAGTTTGGAACAATTCGATGCCGTCCTGGTGCGAACCATGCCTCCCGGATCGTTGGAACAGGTAATCTTCCGCATGGACGCACTTGCGTTGTTTGCTCAACAGGGTGGAATTGTCCTGAATTCTCCTCGCGCTATTGAAATCGCGGTTGACAAATATCTGTCACTGGCATTGCTCGCTCAGGCTCAGATTTCGGTGCCCCGAACTCACATTTGTCAAACCGTTGACGAAGCAATGGCTATCTATGAACAATGGGGCCCCGAGTTAGTCATCAAACCGTTATTTGGGGGCGAGGGTCGCGGAATCACGAGGGTTTCGGATCAACCTCTGGCTTTGAGAGCCTTTAAAATGATCTCCCAACTCGACGGAATCATCTATTTGCAGGAATATATTGCCCATGCGGGATTCGACATTCGCATTTTAGTGGTAGGCGAGAAGACGTTTAGTATGCGACGTATCAATCCGGATGACTGGCGGACGAATGTCAGTCGGGGCGCAACGGTTGAACACTACGAACCGACGGACGAGCTGATACAATTAGCAAAGCGATCTGCCCATACGGTGAAGGCACAAATTGCCGGCGTGGATATTCTTATTGCACCGGACGGAACGCCTACCGTGCTGGAAGTTAATGCCGTTCCGGGCTGGAAAGGACTCGCTAAGGCCACGGAAACAGACATCGCATTGGAGATCCTTTTGTTTATCGAGGAACAGGTCGCCAACGGTCGCCGCAATATTTCCAACCAAGAGTTAGGATCGAATCGTAAATCATGAATGTTGCTGACCTACTGCAAAAGCATGCAGCCGCACGAGCGGATGAAATGGCACTGGCTGAACCCATTGCCGGTCGCTGGAACCGGTCGGAATTACCGATGCACAAGCGTTACCGGTGCGTGACATTCAAAGAGCTTGATGGGGATAGTTCACAACTGGCGGCCGGCTTACGTCAATTGGGTGTCACGCCGGGAACCCGTATGGCGTTATTGATTCCACCCGGCATCGAATTCATATCGTGGGTTTTTGCTTTGTTCAAAGCGGGCGTCGTCACCGTTTTAATTGACCCAGGTATGGGGCGTAAGAATATGATCGATTGTCTTGCACGAGTCCAGACAAAGGGGTTTATCGGCATCAGCAAGGCACAGGCGATGCGTGCTTTATTGCGTCACAGATTTCCTCTCGCCACGACCAACGTTACCGTTGGACGTCGTTGGTTTTGGGGTGGTGCGACAGCGAAACAGCTACGTGCGTTGACCGTAAATATCGACAACTCGTTTGCCGCCGAGCCCTCGGATCCGGCTGCAATTATTTTCACCACCGGGAGTACCGGCCCTCCCAAAGGGGTTCATTATTGCCACGAGAACTTTTACCAACAGGTACTTCAAATTCAGGAACATTATGCGATTCAGCCCGGCGGAAGTGACTTGCCAGCATTCCCCCTGTTCGGCCTGTTCAACGCAGCGATGGGGGTGGCAACAATTTTTCCGGTCATGGATCCAACACGGCCGGCAAAGGTCACTCCAGAAAACATCATTCAACCCATTCAGGACTGGAAAATCGGACAGGCATTCGGATCCCCGGCTTTATGGAAAGTCGTTGGAGATTATTGTGATAGAAACGGGACAAAGCTCAAATCGTTAAAACGCATTCTGTCTGCCGGCGCTCCCGTCCCCAATCGTGTTCTTCAACAAATGACATCCGCCATGCAGGAGGACGGGGAAATGTACACTCCCTACGGTGCGACCGAGGCACTGCCGGTAGCCTCTATTTCCGCTGGGGAAGTTCTGTTGGAAACTGCATGCCAAACGGATCAGGGTGCCGGTACGTGCGTCGGACACAAATTCTCCGGCATCCAATGGCAAGTTATCAAAATTACAGACGACCCGCTGGAGGATATATCGCAAACCGAATCGGTGCCTCACGGAACGATTGGCGAATTAATCGTTCAGGGACCGGTCGTTACATCACACTATGTGACTCATGAAGAGGAAACAAGAAACCACAAGATCAAAGATCAGGATGGATTCTGGCACCGTATGGGAGATGTTGGATATCTCGATTCACAGCAGCGATTCTGGTTCTGTGGCAGAAAATCGCAGCGGGTCATTCTGGCTGAGAAAACGCTCTATACCGCACCGACGGAGGCCGTAATGAATCAACACCCTAAAATAGAACGCTGTGCGCTGGTGCCGCTGCTTGTCGACCAACAACCACGTGCCGGGATTGTCGTGCAGATGGGGCCGGATCACTTTCCGCCAACAAATGCAGCTCAGCGGGTCGAAACAGATGAAATCCTGCAATATGCGTCCCAAAACGAGTTAACCGCTGACATTCAATATGCTTTTATAAGGAAGGATTTACCGGTCGATATTCGACATAATGCCAAGATTTCGCGTGGTAAACTTGCCCGCTGGGCTCAGGATAAACTTGCGTCTAGATCGCCACAACCATAATTCGCGCTTAAAAATCAACCGTTACAATTCCGATAGATGTTATGGTGTATATACTTTAGATGCGGTCGGTCATCCGGCACGGAGATGCGTACACGTAACGACGAGATAGCAGCGAGCGCACATGAGCACACAGTGGTTTTACCGAGTCAGCGATCAGGAACACGGTCCGGTTGAGGGCAAAACGCTGAAGCTATTGGCCGAAGTCGGGCAGATCACCGTTCATACGTTAGTCCGCAAAGCAGAATCCAAAAGCTGGACGGAAGCGAAGCACGTCAAACAACTCTTTGATCCACAGAGTGCTCCCGCATTGGTTCCGCCGGTACTGGAGCAACCGGTTAAAGTCAAACCCGCCGCACGTGTTCGTGCGGTTGAGGAAACCCCGCCACCTCCGGTTATCGAAGCGTTGAACACATCACCATCCCCTGTAATTCCCATTGCCGTCCACCATGGAGAGTCAACTTCGAAACAAGGCATTTTGAAGAGTCGACAAAAGAAGAAAAATACCTGGGCGCTGATCCTGACGCTGACGGGGTTCATCATGGTGGCCATTCCCGCCGTCTGGTTGCTCTATGAAAATCCGTTCGCAACCGAGTCATCCAGAGTAACGACGGATATTGACACGGCGGCAAATCTCTCCACGCAACAGATTTCCAAAAATGGCTCTCTCGAAAACACGACAGCTCACGACAAAGATCATGCAATCCAAGATGCACTTCGCGGTGTTCGGGCATGGCAGGATGCAACCGAGGCCAAAATCAATATTGCCGGTGATGCAGCGGTCACGATTACCCAGGCCTGGCTGGACCCCTCCACCAATGAGACAGGCGATCAGGACGTTGAAACCACGACAGGCATCCTCACCGTTGTCGTAAAAATCGAAAATTTGGATTCAACGGCTGAGCTATCCTTGCAACGTCAGTTTGCCAATCAAAATACCCATTCAAATATTCCCTCACTCAACCCCTATCTACCACTGGCTCAATCCAGCAACGGTGATGCCGCTCCATTGCAACTTGAAGCACCACTGCAAAACCGCGTGGTTCCCGTTGGGGGTCTCATCACGGAGACATTCCTGTTTAAAGTAGATACCCGCCAGATTGAACCCTTGCATATCGCCATCCCCCGGGCATGGTTTAACAAATCCGGTTATTTGGGATTTGAAATACCACGCGTGATGATTGCAGCGGCAGAACCCCGTTCCTCAACGGCAACCGACAAACCGATTCAAGTTGCCAATCAGCCCACGGGTGCAAAAAGCGATATCATTATAAAACCACCTGAAGGGACGGGAGAGCCGCAGAAACCCGTCAGCCCGGACAACACAGGACAGCTTCCCCCATCACCATTTGGTACAAAAGACCAACCTCCGTCAAATCCCGCCAAAGCCCCAAAAAATGGTGACCAGCCCGGCACCATACAGGATCTCCAATCTGAAATCCGAAATGAAAAAAACCGGGATAAAGATCCACCCGGTGATCCCAAGCCACGCTAAGAAGTGAAAGGGAGTGACCCAGTGAACGTTTTGGTGACCGGTGCCGGTGGATTTCTGGGAAGTCAGATTGTCACACAATTGCTTGCCGAGGGTCATCATGTGCGAGGGTTCTCTCGCGGACATTATCCAGATCTTGAGACACGTGGGGTCGAATTACATCAGGGTGATATACGTGATGCGGAAGCCGTCATGAAGGCATGCACCGGAATGGATGCCATTATTCATACGGCTGCCCTACCGGGAGTTTGGGGTTCCTGGAAAACCTATTACGGCGTCAATACGGTCGGGACTCAGCATGTTATCGAGGCGGCTGTCTTGCAGCAGGTGCCGCAACTGATCTATACCAGCAGTCCCAGTGTGACCTTCTCGGGGGAAGATCAGCAAGGCATTTCCGAGGATGTTGAGTATCCCAAAAAATGGTTATGCCATTATCCTCATTCAAAAGCACTTGCAGAACAGGCGGTACTGGCAGCCAACGGGCGTTCCGGTTTAGCCACCTGTGCCCTGAGACCACATTTAATATGGGGTCAGGACGATCCACATTTGATCCCACGTTTAATCCAACGTGGTCGTCAGCGAAAACTGCGGATTATCGGAGACGCAGAAAATTTAGTGGACATTGTCCATGTCGATAATGCGGCACAAGCACATTTGTGTGCGTTGACCGCACTGCGTGACAATCCGGATTCCCATGGAAAAGCCTTCTGGGTAACTCAACAATCACCGGTGAACTGCTGGCAATGGATCAATGAAATTCTGGAGTTTGCCGGAGTACCTCCCGTTACCCGGAGCATTGCACCGTCGGTAGCGTATGCCACAGGCGCAACATTCGAATTGGTTTACGGTATATTACGAATCAGCAAAGAACCACCAATGACTCGGTTTGTAGCTCGACAATTATCAACGCATCACTATTTTGACAACGACCGGGCACAAAATTTACTGGGATATCATCCCCAACTGCCAACCCGTACCGCCATGGAGAACCTACGAGACGGGCTACAACGTCCGTAAAACAAATCGGACATTATCCGCTTGCAGGGTACGGACCATGACTTCGTTCTTTGGATTCATCGTTCTCCCTTACCGCCGGTCGCTTGCACATTCCAGCGGATGCGGATAATTTTAAGGTTTGCCCGTATTTACCCCTACGCCTGCAAATATCCAAACACGATGACATTACCCCATCACAAATTTGAGCCACCATCGGTAGCACGCGTTGTCATAACCGGCATAGGGCTTACCGCACCGAATGGCAACAATCTGCAAACCTATCGTCAAAATCTGCTGGATCATGTCAGCGGAGTACAGGATTACGAAATTCGGTACGTTGGAAAAACACTCGCTGGGGTTTGTGATTTCGATGCGATGAAATATCAGAATCGCCGTGAAGTGCGCCGTGGCACCCGAGCAGGGAGCGTGGCTATTTACTGTTGTCATGAAGCCGTTGCAGACAGCAAGATTGACTGGGATCAGGTGGATCGCAGCCGCGCGGGAATCTATCTGGGCGTAACCGAACACGGAAACGTTGAGACGGAAAATGAAATCTATGAACTCAGCCAGTACGACTACGATGTGAGTGTCTGGAATCACTTTCATAATCCCCGCACGGTAGCCAATAATCCCGCTGGTGAAGCGGCGTTGAATATGGGAATCGTCGGGCCCCACTATACAATTGGCGCAGCCTGTGCAGCCGGGAATTCCGGTCTGATTCAAGGAGCTCAAATGCTGCAGTTGGGTCAATGTGATGTTGCTCTGGCCGGCGGCGTATCCGAGAGCATTCATACATTTGGAATTTTTGCCAGCTTTAAAAGCCAGGGTGCATTGGCCGATCATCCGGTTGCCGCACAAGCCTCCCGGCCATTTGACATGGATCGTACCGGAATTGTCGTCTCCGAAGGGGGTTGTGTCTATGTTTTAGAACGACTGGACGATGCACTGGCCAGAGGAGCCCGGATTTACGGTGAGCTTGCTGGATACGCCATCAATACAGATGCCACGGATTTTGTGTTACCAAATCCAGAGAGGCAGGCACAATGTGTTGAAATCGCGCTGAATCGCGCTGGTATCACACCGGCAGATGTTGACATTTTAAGTACGCATGCCACGGGAACCAAGAGTGGGGATATTCAGGAGATCGCAGGATTACGAAGTGTGTTTGAGGGAACGTCCAACTGTTCCGTCAATAATACCAAAAGCTTTATTGGGCATACGATGGGCGCTGCCGGAGCTTTAGAACTAGCCGGTAACCTGCCTGCTTTTGACGACCATATTTGCCATGCCACCATCAATGTCGACGAATTAGATCCCGAATGTGCCATGGACGGTTTGGTGTTAAATACTCCAAAAACGCTTGATTCGGTTGATTTTATAGTAAACAACTCCTTTGGAATGCTCGGAATCAATTCCACGGTGGTCATTAAAAAATTCGACGTCTGAACAGCTTCCACGCGAGTTTGTCGGGATTGGATATAAAACCGCTATCAAACCTACTGGTTTTCCCATTGAAACCGTGTAAGATTTATGAATTCTAGCTAGAATAAAGACTCTGTTAATTCATTTGTAGTTACAGAGAAGAGACCGTTTTTTCGTATGTTTTTTTTTCGCTGGGAGCAAAACCGGCATGACACCTGCTGAAATTCGTGATGCAGTCATCAAAATTTTAGAGACAATCGCACCTGATGAAGATATTTCAGAGTTACAGGACGATTTAGAGTTTCGTGAACAGATGGAATTGGACAGTATGGACTTTCTCGATATTGTGATGGAACTACGAAAACGTTACCGTGTCCAGGTTGAGGAAGATGAATACGAACATTTGGTAAGCATGCGAAAGACCGTTGATTTCCTTGCACCCAAAATGAAAGACATATCGGCATAATCGTGTACGACTCGATCATTATCGGCGCGGGCATGTCTGGCTTAGCGGCCGGCATTCGATCTGCGTATTACGACCAGAAGGTTTGCATTCTTGAGCGCCACAATACGATTGGCGGTCTGAATTCATTCTACCGTTTACGTGGTCGCAACTACGACGTCGGTCTGCATGCCGTCACAAACTTCACACCACGAGGAACTCGTCGCGGGCCGTTCGCGCGTTTACTGCGTCAGTTACGTCTGACGTGGGATGACTTTGGACTATCACCTCAATTGATGTCCTCCATTTCCTTTCCAAACGTCGAATTGAATTTCGATAACAACATCGACCTGTTGCGTAGTGAGGTTGCCCGGGCCTTTCCTTCTCAAATCGACAATTTCGAAAAACTAATCCATTCTCTCATCGATTATGATGATCTGGAGCAGTGCCATTTTGAGATTTCAACGCGGGAGCATCTCGCTGAGGTTATTTCAGATCCGTTACTCATTGAGATGATTCTATGTCCGGTCATGTGGTATGGAAATCCACGCGAACGCGACATGGACTACGGACAGTTCTGCATCATGTTTCGTGCACTCTTTTTAGAGGGACTGGCGAGGCCCTTTGACGGGGTCCGTTTGATTCTGCGCAAACTTGTGCGTAAATTCCGGGAATTGGGTGGTGAGCTGAAACTCCGTACCGGGGTAAGGCAAATCAAGATTGATGCCGGGCGGGCAGTAGGCGTCGTATTGGACAGTGGCGACGAAATGTCCGCTCAGAATATCCTCAGCAGTGTTGGTGCTGTTGAGACGTTTCGGCTTTGTGATGACAAGAATCAGGACCATGTCAGCAAGACAGGTCAACTTTCATTTATTGAAGCGATTTCCACTCTTGATAAATATCCCAGTGATCTGGGACATAACAAGACCATTATCTTTTTCAATGACTCCGAGAAATTCAACTGGGAGCGGCCTCGCGAGGATTTCTGTGACGTTCGCACGGGCGTCATTTGCACACCGAATAACTACTGTTACGATGCCGCGGCAGGCGACTTGCCTGACGGTATCATGCGGATCACAGCGTTGGCTGATTTCAATCGCTGGAAGAATCTGACTGAAAGCGAATATCCAACTCAAAAAGAATATTGGTTTAATCAGGTTGTCGAATCGGCCTTACGATTCGCTCCGGATTACCGAACACACATTATTGATACCGACATGTTTACTCCCCAAACCATCCAACGATTCACTTCACACGACAATGGCGCTGTGTATGGTGCCACGCGTAAGTGGTTTGATGGAACCACCAACTTCAAGAACCTGTTTTTGTGTGGTACCGATCAGGGATTCGTTGGTATTGTGGGGTCTATCATCAGCGGAATTTCGATGGCAAACCATCATTTACTCAGTGCAAATTGAGCTCATCACGTTGCTCTCTTCCGACCATGACCACCTAACGCAGACGCATAAATGCGTTAGAATCAATCCCAAACTCGTTTTTCGATTGGTAACTTTCCTTTCTTGATTCCACGTTGGTGGCAATACGCAGTCATGGCCAGAGATTTTTTACAGGGTACCCGGGACGAATATGACGTCATTGTCATTGGAAGCGGTTTAGCAGGCTTAACGGCTGCTAATATTCTGGGTTCCGCAGGTTATCAGGTTTTACTGATTGAACAGCATTATAAACTGGGAGGTATGGCCACCTGGTTTCGACGACCCGGCGGACATATCTTTGATGTCTCCCTCCACGGATTTCCCTACGGCATGGTTAAAAGCTGTCGCCGATACTGGAATCAGGAAATCGCCGATCGCATTGTACCGCTGCTGGGAGTACGGTTTGACAATCCCCAGTTTTCCCTGACGACTCCCTACGACCGCCAACACTTCACCGAACTGTTATCCAATCAGTTCGGCATCGATCCGGGAACCGTCCAGCAGTTTTTTGATACTGCCCGTGGAATGAATTTCTATGATGATCAACAAATGACAACCGGTGAATTGTTTGAAAAATTTTTCCCGGGACGGCAAGACATTATTCGCCTACTGATGGAACCGATCACTTATGCCAACGGATCCACACTGGAAGATCCGGCGATTACCTACGGGATTGTATTTTCTAACTTTATGTCGAAAGGCGTATATACCTTTCAGGGTGGCACCGACCTGCTAATTGAAATGATGCATCAGGAACTCAAACTCAATCATGTCGACGTGCGGATTAATTGCAGTGCCAAGAAAATAAATACCCGGCGTGGGCAGGTGGAGAGTGTCGAAGTGAATGACCGTACGATCAAGTGCCGCAGCGTCGTTGCGAATGCAAATCTTCTGACGACCATCTTTAAACTTGTGGGCGAAGAAGTGTTTGACAAGGATTTTCTGGATGACGCAAAGAATGTGCGTCTGAACAACTCAAGTACTCAGGTTTATATGGCACTGGATGAGCATGATTCCATTGATCGGAGCACAGGGGATTTACTGTTTAGTTCAACGGCCGATCGTTTCGAAACGGATCTTCTGCTTAGCCGGGATATTACCAGCCGAACATTTTCATTCTATTATCCGGAGACTCGACCTCATGCTAATCCACGACACCTGATCGTATCCAGCACAAACGCCAATTGGGAAGATTGGGTTGATTTGAGTGATGAAGAATATGCCGCCAGCAAAGAGGATCTTGTCGACACCACACTCACGGCACTGGAAAAGTATGTTCCTGATGCGCGGCAGAGAATCACCTTTGCCGAAGCTGCCACTCCCAGGACGTTTCAGCACTATACCCAACACATGCAGGGTGCCAGCTTCGGAACCAAGTTTGAGGGTCTGGCGGTTAGTCGCGGATTGCCTGAACAAGTCAAAGGACTCTATCATGCAGGCAGTGTGGGGATTATTATGTCCGGATGGCTTGGTGCCATTAACTACGGTGTGATTGTCTCCAACGATGTGGATGCCTTGTTGATGTAGTTTCACTCCCGTTCACCGTGCCTTACGAAACGCCGTGCTCTAGTCCTCCAGCGAAATACCCCTCATGACACTTGAAAAAATCCATGCTGCCATCCCCCATCGAGCTCCGATGTTGCTGATCGATGAGATCCTCGATCAAAACAAAGATTCAATCGTTTGCAGTAAAACATTTCATGCCGAGGAGTTTTTCCTGCAAGGGCATTATCCCGACCATCCCATCGTCCCTGGTGTCATTTTGTGTGAAGTGGGATTTCAAGCAGGCGCTGTATTGCTTGCTACGGTAATTCAAACGTCCAAGCCATGGGAAACTCAGGGAATGGTGCCGGTTGCCACACGACTGAACAATGTAAAATTCAAGCACATCGTCAGGCCAGGTGATACGATTAAAGCAGACGTTACTTTGACAGAACAAATTCGAAATGCATTTTACCTTCAGGCAAAAATTACCTGCACTGACAAAATAGTAACTCGGTTCGATTTTGCCTGCACTGTGGCAGAACCACCTGCCACGTCATCCACAGAGAACACCGCATGAGTTTCCTACAGCTTCAAGATAAAACGATTCTGATCATGGGCGTTGCTAATCGCAAGAGTGTTGCCTATCACATTGGCGAGACAATCAAAGAAGCAGGGGCCCGACCTGTTTACGTTGTCCGCAGTGAACAACGTCGGGAAGAACTACAGCCACGACTAGGTGACCACCCGGTGTATGTATGCGATGTTGAATTTCCGGAGCAAATTGAGGCACTGCGGGATCAACTGTCTGAAAATCATCCCGTCATCGATGGTCTGGTCCATTCGATTGCATTTGCAGATTACGAACAGGGTGCCAAACCGTTTCACGAAACCAGCAAGTCCCAGTTTCTGCGTGCGGTGGATATCAGTTGTTTTTCATTGATTTCCCTTTGCAACGCTTTAAAAGACATCCTTGCAACCGATGCCTCCGTAATCACCATTTCTATTTCCACCACGACGATGGCAAGCGAAAACTATGGTTTTATGGCGCCCATCAAGGCTGCATTGGATTCGTCTCTAGCCTTCCTGACCAAGTCATTTAGCCGTTTCTCTAACGTTCGATTTAATGCGGTGGGACCAAGTTTACTGAAAACTTCCGCCTCCGCCGGAATTCCCGGTTATGTCGACTCGTATCTGTTTGCCGAACAGGTCATCCCCCGCGGGACGGCAGTCGAAACTCAGGAAGCTGCCAACGTCGCTGCATTTTTGCTGAGCCCCCGATCATCGGGTATTGGTGCCCAGACGGTCGTTGTCGATGCCGCGATGCGTATCAATTATTTCGACGCAGAAATTGTGAAACGGAATGCACACGACTAAGATGCACTTTTATCCCGGTACTTCCATCATCGCCTGACAGCCTATCCGCGAAACGACTCCGTATGAACTCCCAGCGGCCCAACATCCTTTGGTACTGCACTGACCAACAACGATTTGACACGATCGGTGCGTTAGGAAATCCCCACGTTGATACTCCCCATATCGATTCTCTGGTTGCGAATGGTGTGGCCTTTACCCACGCGTACTGTCAAAGTCCCATATGCACCCCCAGTCGTTCCAGTTTTCTAACCGGACTTTATCCTGCGCGTGTGCATAATACACGCAATGGAAATGAATCCTTTCCTGACTTCCCGCCGCTGATCACAAAACTGATTGCTGAGGCGGGCTACCGTTGTGGCAACATCGGAAAATTTCATCTCACCAGTTCCGGACACCGAACGGAACCTCGCCTTGATGATGGCATGTCCTACTGGCAATTCAGCCATGCACCCCGTGACGACTGGGATTCGGGGCACCATTATGCTGACTGGGTCAAGACGCTGGGTGGCGACCTCGATGCCATGCGACAAAGCCCGGAACGGGTCGACCCGGAAATGCACCAAACACGCTGGGCAACTGAATGTGCCCATCAGTTTATTAATCATGCGGATGACCAACCGTGGATGTTATGTGTCAATATTTATGACCCGCATCCACCTTTCATTCCACCTAAATCTTATGCCGATCTTTTTGAGGCAGACAAAATGCCAGGCCCCCATTTCCAACCATCCGATCTGGAACAGCAAAAACGACTTGCTGCCATTGATTTTCAAGGGGAACCAAAGCCACCGGAAGGCCATGATGCAAAACAAGTCCAGGCATACTACTATGCCATGATTAAACAGATTGATGACCAATTTCAACGAATTGTCGACGAGCTTGATGCAACCGGCCAACTCGAGAACACCGTCATCATCTTTACCAGTGACCATGGCGAAGCACTTGGTGACCATGGTCTGCTGGAAAAAGGATGCCGCTTCTATGAAGGATTGGTAAGAGTCCCGCTGATTTTTTCCTGCCCCGCACGATTCCTCAAAGGTGTCCAACGCCAGTCCTTAGTCGAACTACTCGATCTTACGGCAACGCTTGTTGAACTGGCCGGCCTCCCGCAACCGGAATATATGCAGGGACGCTCCCTGATCTCTTTGTTATCAGACGAAAATGCAGAAGATCACCATCGGGACTTCGTGCGATGCGAATACTTTGATGCACTGGATCCATTTTTCACCGGCGGCAACGGCGCTTTTGCTACCATGTATCGTAATCAGAAATACAAATTGTCCGTTTACCATGGACAATGCCTGGGAGAATTATACGACCTTGAAAATGACCCCTGGGAATTCAATGATCTTTGGGATGACCCGAACCATGAACGCATTAAAGCGGATTTGGTTGAGAAAAGTTTTCATGCTCATGTCCTGTTGACCACCGACGTGGGGTCCCGGCGTATCGCCCCGATGTAATGAATCCTCCCTCGCTGTAACACTGCCACCTGAAAGACCGAGTTGATCCATGCTTGAAAAACTAGGACCCTACATTTTAGAGAAGCAAATTGGCCGTGGTGGAATGGGCTTTGTCTATGCCGCACACCACGAAGAAACCAAAGACCGGGTCGCTGTAAAAATGCTGTCCGCAGGATTTGCCGACGATGAGAACTTTCGCAATCGGTTTTCACTGGAAATTGAAACGCTGAAACAGCTTCACCATGATGGTATTGTCCAGATTTACGGTTTTGGCGAACAAGACGGAACGCTTTTTTACAGTATGGAGCTGGTAGACGGAAAGAGCCTTTACGAAACCCTCAAAGACGATGGCCCCGTCGCCTGGCGCGATGCGGTGCGAATGACCATCGAGATCTGTCATGCACTAAAACACGCTCACGACCGTGGCGTCATCCATCGGGATCTGAAACCGTCGAACCTGATTTTATCCGCCGAGGGATCCGTCAAGCTCGTTGATTTTGGAATTGCCCGACTGTTTGGAACGAGTCAATTAACCGCCGACCATGCCGTCGTTGGAACTGCTGACTACATGTCACCCGAGCAGGCTGAGGGACAGAGGCCTACGGTCCGCAGTGACCTGTATTCGCTCGGAGCCGTCATGTATGCACTACTTTCGGGAAAACCCCCTTTCGCCAGTCCGTCGGTTGCCCAGGTCATCCTGAAACTTCGAAACAATCCGCCTCCTTCTCTTGTCGACGCCAAGCTCGATCTGCCCCGTGAATTGGACCAAATCATTCGCCAACTGCTCAGTAAAAACCCCGATGAACGTGTGCCAACACCCTTAGCCGTCATCCATCGGCTGCAGGCCATGCAGCATGCTCTTGAATCGGGATCGAAAGAACTCCCTCCTGAATCCGGGGCGCCCGTTGGAAACTCCAGTTCCCAGGAAACCTATAGTGATGATTCTCCGACGGGGGAGTTTACCAAAAACAGAATGGATCAAGATGATTCTCCCACGTTACTGCAACCCACCGTTCAGGGACCTTACGAGACCGGAGAAGATGCCGAGAAGGATGAATCCTCATCCACCGATCCCATGCCTGAGGAAGAACAGGCCACGACGGTGGAAGAAGGACCTCGCAGTCATTTTACTCGCGTCGACCCAAGCCATGCCGAACAAGCAAACAACAAAAACGGAGTCGTCGCCAGTGTCCTGATCGCCCTAGGATTTCTCGTTACGATCGGTGTAATTTTTGGATTTACCCGGTGGATGAATCGTCCTTCGACAGCAGAAGAATTGCTGAGCCATATTCAACAGGCTCGGATCGAACCCGGCTCGGACTGGATTCAGGCAAATGCGGAAATGAAGGACTTTATCCAACGCTTTCCCAATCACGATCAATACGACCACATTAAATCCCTCCACGATGAACTTGCCGCAGAACGCAATCTTCAAAAGTACATCGACCAACTCTCCGATAAAACCGATTCACTGGACGTTGTGGAATTGCAACTGCTGGATATCCTAACGCTCGCCCAGCAAGACCCCAAACAAGGCGTTGTGTTATTGGAGGCTTTCATTACCGCTTACGAATCGTTTACGGCGGATACCAAGACCGTGCGGTGCGTTGATTATGCCAAAACACAATTTCCCCATTTCAAACTCACAGCAACGCAGGCGGAACAAGAGCAGACACGCCGTCGAGCTAAGTATCTGGCTGAAATTGATCGATTGATTGCAAATGCGGCCACATTAGCAAAAACCAACCGGGATCAAGCCATCCGAATGCTGCAGAATGCTCAGATATTGTTTCAACAGCAGGAATTTCTTGAGGATGTTCTACCCAAACTGAATAGGGCCATCGAAGAGATACAAAATCCCGAGATAACCGAACGATAGCCATCTTCGTCAGACAGTTAATAGTGACGCGGAAAGCTCGAAACCATGCTGCGTTAAAATCAATTGGATTCCCGTAGTGGCACTCACTTAAAATCACGGGATCGTGGCTCATATTCACTCAACGCTCCGGACAAATCCTCCAACCGATGGGCAACGACGTGAATAACCGAGTTCTTTTTTTCGAGCTTGCCATGTACTAACCAAACATTGCTACGACGCCCCACATTATAATATCGCTCCCAGACATGTTGCCGCACAACAATATTGATTGTACCGGTTTCATCTTCAAGAGTGACAAAGGTAATTCCTTTAGCCGTGGCAGGTCGTTGTCGCAACGTTACTATCCCAGCCACACGCACATACCGATTATTCTGCAGTGTATCTAACTGCCTTGCCGGAACCACCGATTTTTCATTCAATTGATTTCGCCAAAACATCAAAGGATGGCCTTTTAAGGAAAGTCCTGCCGTGCGGTAATCCATCTCGACTTGTTCCGCGGGCCGCAGCGGCGGTAATTCGGGCGGGGGATCGTCATGGGCATCAATCAAATTGAACAGAGGCTGTGGACCCGCTTGGTGTTCCTGAGCCAACGCTTCCCATAACGCTGTACGACGGTCTCGTTCGAAACTCGAAAATGCATCGGCATCCGCCAGCTTAATGATCAGTGCACGGGTGACCTGCCCCCGTCGTCGCAAATCCTCTATCGACCGATATTTCATCAAAGCTCGATTTGCTATCAACCGTAATGCATCACTTTGACGAATACCATGAATCACCCGCAGTCCCAATCGCAAAGCAAACGGTCTATTTCCCCCGGACGGCAGTGACCTTTCCTTTTCCAACGTACAATCCCAGTCACTGTAATTGACATCCACCGGCAGGACGGTCACCGAATGCCTCCGAACATCCGTTATAAGATCACTAACGCTATAGAAACCCATCGGTTGGCTATTGATCACGGCAGCTGAAAAAACAGCCGGGTAATGATATTTAAGCCAGGCCGAGACGTACACTAACAGTGCAAAACTGGCAGCATGAGATTCGGGAAATCCATACTCACCAAAACCCCGTATTTGCGTAAATACCTGTTCAGCAAATTCTCTGCTTAACCCCCGCTGCAGCATCCCCTGAATTAACTTTTCGTGGAACATTTCAATCACGCCGGGCCTTCTCCAGGCCCCCATCGCTCGCCGTAACTGGTCTGCTTCGCCAGGCGTGAAACCGGCAGCAACAACCGCCAACCGCATCGCCTGTTCCTGAAACAAAGGGACGCCCAGAGTGCGATCCAGAACTTTGCGGATAGCCGGATTGGGATACGTGGCCGTCTCTAACCCGTCACGACGTTTTAAATACGGGTGTACCATATTACCCTGAATCGGGCCTGGGCGAACGATCGCAATTTCAATCACTAAATCATAAAAACAGCGCGGCTTCAATCGCGGTAGCATACTCATCTGAGCACGACTCTCGATTTGGAAGACCCCCACTGTATCCGCCCGGCAAATCATGTCGTAAACATCACCATCGTCTGGCGGAACGGTCGCCAATGTCAGCTCCTGACCCAAATGCTGATGCAGCATATCAAAACACTTATGAATGGCGCTAAGCATGCCCAGCGACAAACAGTCCACTTTCAGGATGCCCAACTCATCCAGGTCATCCTTATTCCACTGAATCACGGTGCGACCATCCATCGCCGCATTCTCAATCGGCACCAATTCGCTTAATAATCCACGTGTGATTACCATTCCTCCGACATGCTGAGATAAGTGCCGCGGCATCCCTCGGAGCATTTCCACAAGTTCCAGAAACCGTTCGCCTGCCAGAACGTCTGGATCTAACCCCACCTCCCGACAACGCTCATCCAGGTGCTTCTCGCTTACACGGCCATCAATATTTTTGGCAACGGCATCTATCAGATCCGGGGCAAGCCCCAATGCTTTTCCCACGTCACGGACAGCACTGCGCATGCGGTACGTAGTCACCACACCCGTCATTCCAGCGCGATCCCGTCCGTATTTGTCGTACAGATACTGCAACACCTCTTCACGACGCTCGTGCTCAAAATCAATGTCAATGTCCGGAGCTTCATCCCGTTCACGACTCATAAATCGCTCAAACAGAACTTCGGTCGTGTCGGGATCAACCGAAGTAACCTTCAGGCAAAAACAAACTACAGAATTTGCCGCCGAACCCCTCCCCTGACATAAAATATTCCGATTGCGAGCATAACGCACCAGATCCCATACCGTTAAAAAATATGCCTCATAATGTAATTCTTCTATTAACTGAAGTTCGTGTTGTAATAGACCAATGACCTTACGCGGGATCCCTGTGGGATAGCGGTCGTGCGCACCTAACCAGGCTAACTGTTTTAGATAATCCATCGGAACCATTCCGGCTGGCGCTAGTTCCTCCGGATATTCATAACGCAGCTGGGATAGGGAAAACTGGCATTGCACGGCGATTTGCTGAGTCCGTTCGATCGCATCAGGAATTTGTTCATATAGCTTTCGGATGTCCGTGAGAGGACGCATGTGCCGCTGGGCGTTGGGAAACTGGAACGGACCAATGTCGTTGACCGTACAGCCATGGGCCGTTGCCGTTAATATATCCTGAAGTCGCGCATGCGAGGGGTCGTGATAATAAACGTCGCCGGCGGCAACTAATTCCACACCCGTTTGATCTGACAACTGACAGAGCATTTCCAATCGCTGTTGATCCGCAGAACCACGGTGTAACTCCGCCAACAAATAACAACGCTCTCCAAACACTTCCCGGTACCGCTGCAAGTCAGCGTAATCCATTAGGCTCGATTCCGAGTGCACTCGATGGTGATCCGAACCTGTGGCCATCGCCAATCGATTCCAATCCGGAATGACCCCAATCAGAAACTCATCGCCATCTGCAATGAGGTCTGCCAGCGACAAATGACAGCTGCCTTTTTCACTCTGGCGACGACCTTGTGTAAGCAGGCGACAAAGCTTTGCATACGCAGAACGAGTCGGTATCCATACAACGCAGGGGGCCGCATCATCCAAAGTTAACTCGGCAGCGACAATAAACGGCAACTGCGCGTCTCCGGCAGCTCCGTGCCCTCGCACAATTCCCGCAAGTGTGTTGCGATCGGTAATTGCTAATCCACTGTAACCAAGTCGTACCGCTCGCTGAACCAGCTGATCTGCCGACGAAGCTCCCTGTAGAAACGAAAAATTTGACTTGCAATGTAATTCGGTATATCGCATTTCAGTCGCAAGCATCCTTGGCGGAAGGGAATAAGAATAAATTGATTTAAGTCAGAAGGCGGGAGGTTGCAGAAATATTCTTTTAACCAAAATCCCCTTGCAGATACCATTGCTGAGTGGGTAACTGTCGAAAGACCCAAAATCGCTGACCGCTGGTAATTTCGATGCGGTAGTATTCCCGTCGGATCGCACGGGTTCTCCACCAACCCGTCTCAATACGCTCAGGACCCCAAAACCGAAGTACCTCTCGCCACTGTCCCCGGTGGTATATTCCGCATGGTGAACCGCTGCGGTGAGTTGTTCTGCAGGAAATCTCCAGTGGATTAACCCAGTGCCACAAGGGACGTGCATCCGACAGAGGCTTGTTTCCCAGCACCCATCCAGGACGCTGTCGGTGAGCCGTTGGTTCCGCTTGATGCTGTTCCGGTGATTTTCGCCGAATATCATCCGGACGTAATGCATGCCGGCACCAACGACGCATATCCAATTCAACAATCGGCTGCATTTCATAACAAAGCTCCGGCTGAGCTTCTGCAATAAGCTGAGGACGCTTAACCTGCTCGTTTCCAAGACGGCTGGTTAAACGATCTATCAGCCGAGCGAATAACCGTGGAGCGACCTTCGTGCCTGCCGTCGCAGAAAAATCGCACTGGCAGTCTGAAAATAAATTCTGCTGTCTTTGCTGCATGATCGCCGTTTGCGTGACTTCCAATTCAAATCGATACATTTCATCAACACGTCCTATTTTCTCCCACTCCATCTCAAACAGCGAAACGAGATGATCACGTTCCAGCGTAGGACGATAAAGCCCGATCGTAAGCTGCTCGGTTTCTTTTTCTGTGTTTACTATGTCTGAATAAATACGCTGTCCAAAACGAGATACTTCCATATCGCATTTCAACTGCAATACCCCCCGCCCCTCATGCTCCAGTTGCTTAAGCAGAGGGGTTAAGAGCTGTTCGAACAGCCTCGTCATGACCTGCGATCCCCCCATCGGGCCTGGCAACACCCGCTCAGCGCCATACCGTTTCAGCGGTTGAACAATCTTCAATGGTTCCGGACAGTCTCCAAACAACTGTGCACAGCGCCGTATAACCTGATCCCCAAGTCGCTGGACAACCGCTTCCTGAGGCAAGGAAAGCAACTGGCCTAACGTGACAATTCCGAGGCGCATCAGAGCGTCAAGAGCGGTATCGGGAAGTCTGAGACAGTTAACTGGGAGTTGCCCCAGCACTTCCCGAACCGCATCCTGAGCTGTAGGCAAGACCCTGGGTTCATTGCCCGCTAAATACAAACAGGCGGCCCAACTGGCGGCAACCGTATTCGCTGCAGCCACACGCATGCGAAGTCCAAGCCCGGTTCCATCTTCGATGATCCGTTGGACAAGTTCACAGGTTGTACCGAAATAGCGACTGCTATCGGTAATGTCCATCCACAGCGCTTCGGTCTTCCACGCTTCAGCCCGCGCATCCGGAGGGTGTGCATATTGAGTGCCAACCTGTTTCCCGGATTTCCGATTTTCCTGTGCCGTAAGCTCTCGTTTCCAGTCAACCAATTCCGGAAATCCGACCAGCGGTGAATAACGGTTTGCCCAGCGGGCAAGTTGGAACATCTCATCCTGAGTTTTCCAAGCTTGCCGCCCGGCAGACCGGGTATCCTTACCAGTTTCCTTACTAATCCCATCCTTGCTGATTCCCTGAAACAACTCCGATTCAGGAAATCCCTCACAAACACCATCTGGTATCCACACACAAACGATTCTCTTCATCCATTTCTTCCCTGTTTTCTGTAATCGCTGATACATTTCTCTGCATAACGACAAGCGGTTTTGGGGAAGGACTATTGCTGTAAGCCTGACTTCCCTTGAACGGGTTACTTTTTGTTTAACTGCGGTGATGTATTCTGCGACCAATCCCTGTCAGCAATACTCGGAGTCTGAAAAAACCCTCGGCCTGAAGTTTCTAAAATCTCATTGAAGTCTAATTCACAACTACCCCCCGCACTGCCCCGCGCCGCACGTTCCAATTGAACACGAAACCGCCAGTCTCCCTGCCCCGCTAACGGCACCGCAGAAAGTCGAAGATGGGCCCAGCTTGGTTCGCGTAAATATTTTCTTTCTCTTACCAAAACACCAAACGAATCACTCTCCTCCACCGCCAATTGCCACCGACGAAACGTCCTGGAATTCACTGCAGGCACATTCACCCAAACAGCTCCCACCGCAGGACAACGTAAAATTTGATCCAGGGTCCACTGAAAATCCGCTTTATTCTGTGGACTCACCACCATCATCCGGCTCAAACGAATCCCTAATGCTGCCGCTGCTGGGGGAAAAAATCTCCCCGAACTGTCCACGACCACAAACGCCCCTCCGCTCTGTGCCATTTGCCACGCAGACCATAACCCTAACAGCGAAACGCCACTTCCTTTGACATCGCCTAGCCACTCCACCAACTGCCCCTGCCGCCATCCACTAGCAGGTAACATTGCATCCAACTGCCTCCAGCCAGTAGTCACCGTTTTTGTCGGTGTCACCGTTGGTTTGGAATCACAAATAAGATCGTTCAATTGTTGCAGCAACTGTTGTTGCCGTTGCTCAAATGCAGACATCCTGATCCATCATTCCTGTAGTTGGCCTGTTTCCAATTCAAGTTATTTAAAACCTCTCAGTTTAGTGTACATCTGTACACCATCCTGTCAAGTCATCGGCACTTCCTTTTTTGCTCTTTAAAAAAACGCGCTAAACTAACAGGATTAATCAACTCTCAGGTCATACTCGGCCGGCAAACTCCCCGATAGAATAACATCAGACGACTCCCGTAATTCCACCCCCCTTCAACATCCAGCACCATGGTACGTACTCGATTTGCCCCCAGTCCAACTGGATACCTTCACATCGGTGGAGTCCGCACTGCCTTGTTTAACTGGCTCTACGCACGCAAACATGGAGGCCAGTTCATTCTTCGCATCGACGACACAGACCGAAGCCGGAATGTCGAGACAGCATTACAACCGATTCTTGATGGCTTTCACTGGCTTGGAATCGACTGGGACGAAGGCCCTGAGGTTGGTGGTGAATACGGTCCCTACTTTCAATCCCAACGGAGCGCCCATTACCAGGCCGCTGTGGAAATATTGCTGGAAAAAGGACTTGCATACCGTGATTACTCACGGACGGATGAAATCCAGGCCGAGCGGGAAGCCGCTCAATCCAGTGGTGAATCTTTCCTTTACAGTCGCCGCTGGATGGCAGAAACCGACGCTCAGGATGCGGCTTTTCAAGCCGAGGGTCGCACGGCCGTCGTCCGCCTCAAAATGCCACGTGAAGGCACCTGCCTCATTCCCGATTTAATCCGCGGTAATGTTGAATTCCAGTGGGCTCGCGAACAGGACATGGTCATTCAAAAAACGGATGGATCCTGTCTGTACCATTTAGCCAGCGTCGTTGACGATGCCGCCTTTAACATCACTCACGTCATCCGTGCTGAAGAGCACCTTTCCAATACACCACGTCAGATCTTTATCGCCCAGGCTCTCGGCTATGATCTGCCACAATATGCACACTTGCCCTATGTTGCTGAACCAGGCAGTAAAAACAAACTCAGCAAACGAAAAATTGCGAAATACCTAAAAAACCAGGACTTCCTGAAACTCTATGAACACGGCGAACGCATTGCCTCCGCCTGCGGACGCAAACTGGACGCGGAAACCTTCAATCCGGTTCTGGTCGATTTCTACCGTGACATCGGCTTTCTGCCGGACGCCGTTGTCAATTACCTGCTCCTACTTGGCTGGTCGCTGGACGGCGAGACTGAAGAATTCACACGTGATGAAATGATTCAGGCTTTTTCATTAGACCGCGTCGTCAAGAGTCCAGCTAGTTTTGACCCCACCAAACTTTCCGCTTTTCAGCAACGCCATATGGATCAACTCGACATCAAAAAGAAAGTCGCGATGGCCGTACCGTATCTACAACAGGCACAACTTGCAGACTCACCACCCGACTGTGATATGGCTCCCTATCTCACTGCCATCATCGAAGCCAGTGAGCAACGAATGGCCATCGCCGGTGACATACTCGACTACGACAACTTCTTTACCGCTGACGAGGCACTGAAATACGACGAAAAAGCATTTCACAAACGCATCGTCAACAACGAAAATGCCCTTGAGTTACTGCACAAGTTCTCCTCCGTGCTGCAGACGGTTGAGTCTTTTAATGCTGCCGGAATTGAAACCATGATGCAGCAGTTTGTCGAAGACAACGAAATCGGTTTCGGCCAGATTGTCCATCCTGTTCGTCTTGCCACCACAGGTCAACCCGCAGGGTTCGGCCTCTTTCAAACAATCGCCATTCTCGGCAAACAACGCTGTCTAAACCGCATCCGGATCGCAATCGCCAAAGCCGACTCATCCTAACGAAAGAATCTGTCTTTCCCTCTCCCCTCTCACCCTCCGCAGCGGAACTACCTATAATGGCTATATGGAAACCAGTCTCCGTCACCGTACAATCCAAAATCAAACACTCACCCAACCCTCATTAAATCCACCCGGTTGAATTCCATCTCCTCCCGCACGCCCCGGTCACCATGAACACCGAACATCCTCACGCCAACGACGACGCCTCCTCCGAGCCGTCTCTGAATTTCATTGAGCAGATTGTGGCTCAGGACAACGAGACCGGGAAACATCAGGGCCGTGTCCATACCCGATTTCCACCCGAACCCAACGGCTATCTGCATATCGGTCACGCCAAAAGCATCTGTCTCAACTTCGGCCTCGCCAAAGCCCATGGCGGAAAAACCAACCTCCGTTTTGACGACACCAATCCGGCTAAAGAAGAAACCGAATATGTCGATTCGATTAAGGACGACATTCAGTGGCTTGGTTTTGTCTGGGACGACATTCTTTTTGCATCCGACTACTTCCAGCAACTTTACGATTTTGCCGAACAACTCATCCAATCCGGGCATGCCTACGTGTGCAGCCTCAGCGCTGAAGAGACCCGCAGTTACCGCGGCGGCTGGAATGAAGCAGGAAAAAACAGCCCTTATCGGGATCGCAGCGTTGAGGAAAACCTTGACCTGTTTCGCCGCATGAAAGCAGGGGAGTTTGCCGACGGGGAACATACGTTACGAGTAAAAATTGACATGGCGTCGCCCAACATGAACATGCGTGACCCCACGATCTATCGGATTAAGAAAATGGACCACCATCGGACCGGGAGCGATTGGTGTATCTACCCGATGTATGACTACGCGCACGGCATTAGTGATTCTATTGAACAAATCACGCATTCCATTTGCACTTTGGAGTTTGAGCATCATCGACCACTCTACGATTGGTTTCTGGAAACACTCGACATCTTCCGTTCACGGCAAATTGAATTTGCCCGTCTGAATCTCACACACACGATTACGAGCAAACGAAAACTCCTCGAGCTGGTCCAGAATAACCATGTAAGCGGCTGGGATGATCCACGGATGCCCACCATCAGCGGTCTGCGCCGACGGGGTTACACTCCTGAATCCATTCGTAGTTTCTGTGCACGTTTAGGTGTCACGAAACAGAACAGCCTGCACGACATGGCCTGGCTAGAAGATGCTTTGCGGACGGATCTCAACAAACGGGCTCACCGCCGGGCAGGTGTTCTGCGACCCCTGAAGGTCGTCATCGAAAACTATCCGGAAGATCAGGTTGAGCAGTTAGAAGCGATTAATAATCCGGAAGACGAGTCGGCCGGTACACGGCAGGTACCGTTTTCGAGGGAACTTTATATTGAGCAAACCGATTTCATGGAAGATCCCCCAAAAAAGTTCTTTCGACTGGGCCCGGGGCGTGAGGTTCGACTGCGGTACGGATACTTCATTACCTGTACCGACGTGATTAAGAATGAAGCGGGAGATGTCGTTGAATTACGCTGCACTTATGACCCGGAAACGCTCGGGGGCAAGGCTCCTGACGGCCGTAAAGTCCGGGGTACCATTCACTGGGTCGCTGCGGCAACCGCTGTCACAGCCGAAGTCCGGCTTTACGATCATCTTTTTAAGACACCTGTGCCAACCGAGGTCGAACAAGGCGGCAGTTACCTTGATAATCTCAACGAGCATTCGCTGGAAATACTTACTGATTGCAAACTGGAACCTTCCTTAAAGGACGCCCGGACGGATGAGCTATATCAGTTCGAACGACTTGGTTATTTTTGCATTGACCGTCAGGATTCAACTGCCGAGCGTCTTATTTTCAACCGTAGCGTAACACTACGCGACACGTGGGCAAAAATTCAGCGCAAGCAATAGAACGACGTGTCTTTTAACGGGAAACCGCATATGCCCGATTCCACCGCCGCCGCCTCAAGCAGAACCGTGCGTATCAGTGCGCCCACAAGACTGCATTTTGGCCTGTTGTCGTTTGGCAATCAGGAAGGGCGTAATTTTGGTGGTGTGGGATTAATGCTCAAACAACCGCGAGTCGAAGTAGCGGCAACACCGGCCGAATCATTCAAGACCTGCGGTCCTTACGCCGAACGCTTGCAGGAATTTGCTGAATTGTGGCGGCAGTATATACAGGCGGATACCCTGCCGGAATGTGAACTGAGGATCATTACAGCGCCGGAGCAACACGTGGGACTGGGACTCGGTACTCAACTCGGCCTATCCACAGCTGAAGTGCTACAAACTTTTCATACCGGCGAGGGATTTGGCGCCATGGAACGCGCATTTGTCGTCAACCGGGCCGCACGCAGTGCTGTGGGAACCTATGGTTTTGAGTTTGGCGGATTGATCGTCGAACGTGGCAGGCTCCCCGGCGAACGCATCTCCCCTCTGGAATGCCGCCTCGAGTTCCCGGAAGCATGGCGGATCATGCTGATCCGGCCGGAACATGAACACGGATTATCCGGCGAACAGGAGTCACGTGCGTTTGGAGACATTCCGCCGGTAACACAACGGACCACGGATCTTCTCGTGGCAGAACTTGAAACAGGTCTTTTACCGGGGATCGCCGCAACTGATTTTCGAATGACCACCGATGCCATTGAAAATTACGGGCGTATCGCAGGCAGCTGTTTTTCCACAATTCAGGGCGGGGCCTACAATGGCCGGCGATTAAATCGTCGTGTCGAGTGGTTACAGGAACTGGGAGCTCATGGAATCGGACAAAGCAGCTGGGGTCCAACGCTGTTTTGTATTTTTGAAAATGAAACCATGGCACAGCGATTCCAGGACAACATGGGTGACGATGGTTCCGGTCAAAACCTTACTGTTGAAATTGTTCAAGCAGATAACCAGGGCGCCTTTATCAGCTAAACAGCCGCGAAAAGCTGGATCTCCGACCATGAATTTTCCATGGCAATCTTACCGCCTCGGGTTTGTACCCTTACAATATCAGAAGGAAATACGGCCCCGAAATTCATAAAAGAAAATTCAATCATGATCGAACTCGGCGTCAACATCGATCACGTCGCCACGATCCGCCAGGCACGTAAGACGTACGAGCCCGATCCTGTATGGGCTGCCGCACTCGCCGAACTTGGGGGAGCCGACAGCATCACGATCCACCTCCGCGAAGATCGGCGACACATCATCGATCGTGATGTACGTCTGCTCAGTGATTCGGTAAACATCAAACTTAACCTGGAAATGGCCACCGCCCCTGACATTGTCGAACTGGCCTGTGAGACGCTTCCTGAGCAAGTCACTCTGGTTCCGGAAAAACGTGAAGAAGTAACCACCGAAGGCGGCCTGGATGTTGTCACGCATTTCGACACGATCAAACCCGTTGCTCGCAAAATGCAGGATGCCGGTATCCGGGTGGCACTGTTTCTCGATCCGGAACCACGAGCGATCGAGGCAGCAGCAAAAATGGGCGTCGAAGCTGTCGAGCTGCATACAGGTCAATATGCACTGGCTACCGGTGAACAGCAAATGCGGTCGCTTACCGAACTTGCCACTGCAGGAAAACTGATCGTCGAATCAGGTATGAGCCACCACGCCGGACACGGACTCAACTATCACAATGTTATCCCCGTGGCTCGACTGGATAGCATGCTGGAACTCAACATCGGTCACGCCATCATTTCCCGGGCTGTATTTGTGGGACTGCAGCAGGCCGTTCGCGATATGAAAGAGCTTTTACGCTAACCCTAATCATCCCCGGCCTTCGGTCAAACTCCAGACAAGGACACCAACATTGGAGATCGGTTACTGCACGAATGTTCATGCCGGAGTCGACATCATGTCCACTCGGGACAATCTCGAGCGATACGCGGCACGCGTCAAACAGATCGTATCCCCCGATGCGCCAATGGGGATCGGATTATGGCTGGCCGCTCCGGCCGCTGAGCAACTCCTGGCCTCAAACCAAACCACTGAGTTTCGTGACTGGCTTACCCAACAGGGACTTATTCCGTTTACCTGCAATGGGTTTCCGTACGGAGACTTCCACAGTACGGTTGTTAAACACGAGGTCTACAAACCAACCTGGTATCATCCCGACCGGCTGAAATATACCAAGAACCTTGCCACGATCCTCCATCAAATCCTGCCCGCAGGAAAAGAGGGTAGCATTTCAACACTACCCATTGCCTGGGGTAAGCAAACCATGACCGATCAGCAATGGGAGACGTCCGTCACCCAATTGCTGGCATTAACTGATTTTCTGCACACTCTGGAACAGGAAACAGGGCGGCTGATTCATCTCTGCATGGAACCCGAACCGGGTTGCACATTAGACGTGGCTCAGGACATGACCGAGCTCTTTGAAAACCGACTATTGCCCCGGGGATCGGCGGATCAGGTGCTGCGTTATCTGCGAATCTGTCACGACGTCTGTCACAGCGCCGTGATGTTTGAATCTCAGGCAGACGTACTTCGACGCTATCAATCTCTGGGAATCCAGGTGGGAAAAGTACAGGTCTCATCGGCAGTTCGAGTCAATTTTGCAGAGTTATCTCCAACCGATCGTGAGCAGGCTTTTCAACAACTTGCCGGATTTAACGAACCTCGCTATCTTCATCAGACCTGCATCCGACAACCGGATCACTCAATTCAGTTTTATCAGGATCTGTCCGAGGCGTTTGCGTCGGTCACCAATCCTGCCGTTCTGGAAAGCACCTGGAGTATCCATTTTCATGTACCCATTTTTCTTGACCGACTTGGTTTGCTCAGCACCTCTCAACAGGATATTCTTGAGTGCATCGAAGTCTGCAAGTTAATGCCTGACCTCAATCACTTTGAAGTGGAAACCTATGCCTGGAATGTACTGCCCGATCATCTCCAACCAACGGATCTGTCCGCAGGGATTGCCCAGGAACTTCAATGGTTCAACCATCTGATGGCGAGTTTATAACAGGATCATGGCTGATTACCCCCTACCTCTAGCGAATCAAACAGCCGCTGTCACCGGTGCCTCATCCGGGATCGGTCGGGCTACCGCTATCACATTTGCCACACAGGGTGCCGACTTAATTATCCATGCTCACACGAACCACCAGGGACTTGAGGAAACGGCGGATGCGATCCGGGCTCTGAATCGTCAGGTCACCTGTATCTATGCTGATCTGACCTGCCCGAATGACCAGGGGCGCTGTGTTGATGAGGCGTTTAATGCACACCCTCTGATCAACATATGGGTCAACAACGCCGGTTGTGACATCCTCACCGGAGAAGCCAGTCAGTGGACCTTCGAGCAAAAGCTTAACGCACTCTGGGAATTGGACGTAAGGGGTACCATTGGTGTCTGCCGCCATCTCTGTATCCCGATGGCGAAAATCGGGAAAAACGAAAATGCCGTCATCATCAATATGGGTTGGGATCAGGCGGAAACGGGCCAGCGGGGTGACAGTGGTCAGTTATTTGCACCGGCCAAGGCGGCCGTCATGGCATATTCACGCAGCCTCGCCCGCGAACTGGCGCCGCAAGTGCGTGTCAACTGCCTGGCACCGGGGTGGATACAAACGGCCTGGGGCGCTGATGCCAGTTCGTATTGGGATCAGCGTGCTTGTGCTGAGTCGCTCATGCAGCGGTGGGGCACTCCTCACGACGTCGCCGTCACAGCAGCCCACATTGCTGCACCAGCGGCATCATTCATTACCGGTCAGGTGATTCAAATTAACGGCGGCCTCAATCATGAGCACATCCCACCTTTGGAGTCCGGGCAATAATGGATCAGCGGACGGGAGAGTTTGATACGTGAATCGCAACCATTCATATTCAGGTCAAACCATTTTATTTGTTACGGGTCGCCTTGCTCAACATGCGTTGCGGAGCGAACTGAAAAGCCTCGCTTTGGAACTCGCCTTTGAATTCGAAATCGCCGTCATGCCCATTACCGTGGCCGCACTCATGACGCCTGAATGGATCGCCAGGAAACTTGAAGTGCCTGCGCATGTCGATCTGGTCATCGTGCCCGGTTACTGCGATTCCGGTCTGTCAGCACTTGAAAACACCCTTCCCTGTCCTGTACAAGCAGGTCCCCGGGATCTAAGAAAGCTCTCTCATTTCTTTGGACTGAGCTACCAACAGCCGGAACAGTATGGCGAGGCGGACATTGAGATCATTGCTGAAATCAATCATGCGCCCCGGATCCCCCTCTCCGAAATCATCGCTACCGGTAAACAACTGGTTGCCGACGGAGCGGATATCGTTGATGTAGGCTGTGACCCCGGAACCACATGGGATGGCGTGCAAGACTGTGTAAAAGCGTTAACCGATGAAGGCATCCGGGTTTCCATTGACAGCATGAATCCGACGGAAATCATGGCAGCGGTAAACGGGGGCGCCGAACTGGTGCTAAGTGTCAACGCATCCAACCGACATGCCGCACTGGACTGGGGAGTACCGGTCGTGGTTATTCCCGACGAACCAGCGAATTTGCAAGGACTAGAAGAGAGCGTCGAATGGTTGGCTCAACACAACATTCCACTTCGAATCGACCCAATCCTGGAACCCATTGGCTGTGGCTTTGCGGACAGCCTGCAACGATACTGGAGTACACGCCAGCGGTTTCCTGATGCTGAAATGATGATGGGGATAGGGAACCTTACCGAACTGACGGACAGTGACAGCGCAGGAATCAACATGCTCTTGCTGGGTTTTTGCCAGGAGTTATCCATCTATAGCGTGTTAACCACTCAAGTGATCCCGTGGGCAAGTACCAGTGTCCGTGAGTGTGCAATCGCAAGACAACTGGTTCACTATGCGGTCAATCAAGGAGTTCCCCCCAAACACATCGACCAACGTCTAATCACACTTCGCGATGAAGAAACCACCGCCTTTGGCGCGGTGGAACTGGAAACACTGGCAGCGGAGTTAAAAGATTCTAACTACCGCCTGTTTGCAGAACGGGGTCAAATCCACATCGTCAGTACCCAATTACATCTGGCCAACCGTGATCCGTTTAAGCTCTTCGAAGAGTTGTTAAACGAAACCGCAAAGGAGAATACTGCGGACAATCTGGATGCCACTCACAGCTTTTATCTTGGATTCGAAATGGCAAAAGCCCTAACCGCCCTGACGCTTGACAAGCAATATACACAGGATGAGTCGTTAGACTGGGGTTACTTAACTCAGCAGGAAACAAACCATCGTTTAAGTCATGAGAAACCGAATCGGTAGCCGTCATTCAAACTGACGATTTCTGGATCCGTTCCCACGATCCTCTTCTAAGCCTGATCACGTACATACGCTTCCAGTAAATCAAAGGCCTGCCGTTCCTGCATTCCGGCAGTTTTTTCCACGATCACTTTCAAGTCCTGCATTCGGTCCTTAATTTCACCATGCTCCAGAATTCCCACGCGGGTTGCCAGAATGGCTGCTTCAAGAACCGCATGCTTGGCACGATTAAATCCCCAAAACGGCCGCACATCACCCTGTTGCGTCACACGGCAGGTAATGCGTACTCGCTGCGCCGAATCATCGATCGCGACAACTTCAAATGCAAACCATCGACAGGTGTCTTTCAGAACCAAACCATCTCCAGAGGAGTTCTCTGCTAAAGGGGGCGGCACATCGAAACGATGGATTGCCGCTTGGGCCAATAACAGCACATTATCGGTAATGTGTAAGACACCGCTGGGTTTCCGTTTAAGGTTACGATACGTGCCCGACGTATCAAAGGGCTTTAATACAAATGTCTGCAACTGCCCGTCTTCCGCAACTTCAGGACCCATCGGCGAAATATGGACCTGCCCATCGGCATTACGTGTTGTTATCAAACCTTCGAGAATCATCGAATCTGCACCGCACCTTAAAAACAATTAAAAAGTAATCACCTCGTCTGTCGTCATCGTTACCTGCTCCGAGACGGGTCGCCGTTCATGGTCCAGAGTGAGTGGGCGGGCGGGTCGGTCCAAATGAGCCATCCGAAGAAAGTTTGACAGGATGGAATATCCGCTCTCCGTGAGAACCGATTCGGGATGAAACTGGACACCCACCAGTGGGTACTCCCGATGCCGAATCGCCATCACCATGCCATCGGCCAGCCAAGCGGAGACCTGTAAGGAGTCAGGCAAGGATTCACGTTCCAGTATAAGTGAGTGGTACCTGCAAGCATTAAATGTCGCAGGTAAATCTTCAAACAAGCCCTGTCCATCATGTTCGATCGGACTGCAACGACCGTGTACCGGTTCAGCGGCGATCACCACGTTCGCACCCAGTACCTGCCCCACGGTCTGGTGCCCCAGACAAATCCCCAATATCGGAATCTCCCTGTAAAACTCCTGAACGATCGTGAGACTCAAACCTGCACTATCCGGTGTACAAGGCCCCGGGGAAATTACAATGGCGGAAGGTTTTAACGTTCGAATATCCGCGATGGTTATCGCATCGTTACGAACGACAAGAGTTTCCTGCCCCAATCGCTTCAAGTAGCGGGCCAGATTATGTACAAAACTGTCGTAGTTATCAATGAGCAGGATCATGGTCTATCGGAATTTTAACTTGAAGTTATTCATCTTTTAACGCCCGCAATAATCCAGTCGCTTTTTCCCACGTCTCCTGATATTCACGTTGTGGGTTCGACTGAGCCACAATGCCTCCGCCTACGGGAAACTGCCACCATCCTTTTCCAGCCGTAATCGTGCGAATTAGAATACTCATATCCAACGTGCCGTCAAACCCAATATAGCCGAGACTGCCACAATAGGGACCCCGGGCGGTTGGCTCCAATTCTGCAATGATTTCCATCGCTCGTACCTTAGGCGCTCCCGTAATGGATCCCCCGGGAAACGTGGCTCGTAACAGGTCAAAAACGGAGGCATCTTGATGCAACCGTCCTTCGACAACACTCACCAGATGCTGTACAAACTCGTACACTTCCAATCGGCACAATTCACTAACGAACACGCTGTCGGGCTCACAAACCCGCGACAGATCATTTCGAAGCAGGTCAACAATCATTACGTTTTCGGCACGATCTTTTTCACTTCGCTGTAAATCTGCTGCCGCGTACAAATCTGCTTCGGGTCTGGCAATTCGGGCACGAGTGCCTTTGATGGGCCTGGCCTGAACAACTCCCTGCCGGACCTGAAGGAAACGCTCCGGGGAGGCACTTACAATTTGGAATTCATGCAGTGAAAAATATCCGGAAAAGGTTGCCGGATTACACCGCCGCAGACGCTGGTACAATGCAGGAGAATCCGACGTGGCGGGATGGAGAAGCCGTTGGCTCAGGTTCACCTGAAAAATATCCCCGGCATGGATATAATTCACGGCCTGTTGTACCTTTGCCAAATATTCCTGTTCATGAAAATTACTCGACAGGTCACCTTTATCAACCATGGAAAACTGTTCCGACAGCGCTTCCCGGGCGACGCGCGACCGCGGTGAACTATCGGTATCAGACAGATCAGATACCCGATCTTCCCGCATCCAGTCATGGAATTGATCGATACGATTTTGCGCCCGCGCTAGCCGCAACGCCGGGTCTTTTTCAGGTAACCCGTGTGAGATGATCCAGGCACGTTGCCGATGGTGATCAAAGGCAATCACGACATCATAGAACCCAACCGCCAGTGAAGGCACCTGGAATTCATCCTGTCCGGGTTGGGGAAGATCTTCCAGACTTGCACCCAGATCGTAACTAAGCATACCGGCCACGCCCCCCTGAAACGGCGGCAAATCCGGTACCGTTAGAATCTCGATGTCTTTCAAGACGTCATCGTAGGCTGCCTGCAGTACATCAAGTTCGTTTTCGGTGCGGGCAGCAAGTTCCATATAATGGAAAGGATCCGCCGTGATAAATGAGTAACGCCCAAGTTGTTCCTCGCGAAGGGAACTATCCAGAAACAGACAGTGTCGCTGTTGGGACAATTGTAGAAACACAGCCTCCACATCCGGCATGGGCAGCAATTCTTTAATCACGGGTACGGAAGTTGACGAGCTCATAATGGCATGATTTTAACAGATGTTGAAAAGCCAGGGCAGCCGTTGATCCGCAGGGGGATTCCCAGGGATGTCAAATTTCTCTGATCCGACTGGAGTGCAATCCGTCCCTTCCGGATACAAACTCTGGTGGTCAGAACCACCATTTTAACCCAAGTCCATTCTATTTTCGTACCGCCAACAACGGTAAAATCAAGGTTTACCAGCCAACCGTCTTTTCCCTGTCACGAAAGCGTCCCGAGATGCCCGACCCACTGAAGCTAGCGATGATTGGGGTTGATCACCCTCACGGTGCGGGCTGGCGTGATCTTTTGGAAAATGTCACACAGCAGGCTAGCATTACCTGTCTGGTGCCGTGCTATTCGGGTGCGACAGCAAGCCTGCAACAACGTTATGTCCAGCTTCCCCGATATGACTCCGTACGCGATTTGATCGCCAACGAAGACTTTGACGCAGCCGTCGTTTGTCTGCCGAACACGGAAACCGTCGCCACGGTCGAGCAATTAACGACGGCGGGAAAACATATTCTCTTAGAAAAACCCGGCGCAGGTCGCGTGGCCGATGCCGAACAAATCAAAGCCCTGGTGGATCAAAGCAACATCGCTTTCCAAACCGGCTATATGTGGCGTTACGACGAGTGCGCCAATCGATTGCGAAATATGGTGATCGACGGCCAATTTGGAAAACTCATCAGCATCGAAGCAAAATACGTGACCAGCGACATTCATCGTCGGGGTCGCGAACACTATTTGTTTGACGCGGATACAAGCTTCACAGGGTTCTTTAACTGGCTCGCCTGCCATCATCTCGACCTGTTACTCTACATCACCCGTCAATCCGTTACGGCCATCACAGCGAGGGTTGGTATTTTTGGCAGCGTTCCAGCAGAAGTTGAAGATGGTGGTACAGCCCTGCTGGATCTCGAGCATGGGGCACTCGCGACCATCACCGGCGGCTATTGGGTACCACGCTGGGCCGGGGAAATGTACTGGACTTTCCGTGGTAGTGAACGCTGGGTTCACTGGGATCCCAGTCGGCAAGGCACTGCCGGGACTTTGGAAATCCACGGGCCGCAACCTCAGTGGTATGCCATGGAAGATGAATTACAAACCGATCCCGATAGCGTATCCGGTTATGGAGGTGCCCCCGGTGTGGCACTGCTGGAAGATTGGTTCGCAATGATCCACGGGACGGTTACTGCATGTCGTAATACCACTCAAACCATGCTCGATACCGTCATGCTTGTCGAGCAAATACTCACGGCGTCCGATCAGGGGCGCCGCATCGATTGCCGAATTGGCTAACTACCCATTGTCTTTCATTATGGAAAGTTCTCATGCGAATCAGCCGGTATGAATCTGAGGGAGCAATTCACTTTGGATTTTATTTTGACCACTTTGTTGTGAACGTGGAATCGGCTGCATTGGCCTGTTCCACAGCCACGGAATCAACGGTTACTCTAAGCAATGTCACCTGCATCCTGGATCTACTGCCACCCTCAGGAAAATTACTGCCTGAAGCGGTGACGGTCTGGCTCTGGTTAACCGAGAATCTTAATCAAGTTGATGAATTGAAAACAGATTGCCGCGAAATCCAGATGCTTGTACCCCTGCCTCGTCCCAATAAATTGTTGCTCCTGGCGGGCAACTACTCCGCTCACGTTCAGGAGGGTGGTGAACCACCTATTGAACGCGCGGAGACATTTCCTTATGTTTTCATGAAACCCGCATCGACGACACTCACCCACCCCGGCACCGCAATCCAGATTCCGCTGGTTAGTCCCAACAACCTGGACTGGGAGTTAGAGTTGGCTGTCGTCATTGGTCGCCGTGGAAAGCACATTACCCAGGCCGATGCAGTCCAGTATATTGCTGGTTACACCATCATTAATGATATTTCCGACCGCGATTACCGCCCTTTTCCGGATCGTAAAGAGCGTTCCCGCGATCGTTTCTTTGACTGGATGCACGGGAAGTGGCATGACGGTTCCTGTCCCTGTGGACCCTGCATTGCCACCCCCATGTCGATACCCGACCCGCAAATCCTTGATTTAAAGCTGTTTCTCAACGGCAATTTGCGTCAGGACAGCAATACATCTCAACAGGTATTTCCCATTACAGCCGTCATTGAATTTCTATCTCAATCCATGACACTTGAACCTGGTGACATTATCTCGACAGGCACACCTGCGGGCGTCGGCAAGACAACCAACACGTTCCTTTCAGAGGGTGACATCCTGCAGGCGTCCATCAGTAAGATCGGCACATTGGAAACTCCGGTAACGCTCGAGTCCGGATGAAGCTAAGACATATGTCGCAGCACGGACTCCGAACCTGCGATCCGGATTCCAACCGCTCATCTCCATACCTTTAATCAGCCACAATTGTCGGTCCATTCCGTCGGCTTTCCTGATACCACTGGTTCCATTGATCGGATCCATCATCGGGAAGCAACCGTGAATCAACTCCTTTTTCAAAGAACGGCATATTTCCCGGAGAGCGGGCTGGATTGAGCATGAAATTAACCGTGCCATCATTTGCGGTCATCATTCGCCGACCATCTGGCCAGGTAGTTTCAATCATCCGCCGCGGGTCGGGACGAGCCGCTGGCTTGTCCACTCGATACTGGGCCACGGCATTCCAGTCAATTTCAACTCCCAATCCAGGTTTTTCGGGGATACGGGAAAAGCCATCCCGAACCTTAATTGGATTTTTCAACAAGTCATGCACGTACAACTGATGACAATTCACGGCAGGCCATGTCGCGGCCTGACACACGGCTCCAAAATGCAAACTAAATGCAGCCGTAACACCGGTGCCCACAAGCTGTAGCCAAAAACGCATATCTGCGGTATCGGCCACATGAGCCTGTGTCATCAATCGTGTCGCCCCGCCTCCAATAACAAACCCGTCGCATACGTCGAGCTTGATCACATCCTTAGCGGCAGGAGTACCATAGTGCAGGGAAACGCCGGCGCGGACGGCTTTGGTGATTTCTGCATTTCCAAGTGCATCGGATTGCGGGATGGGGGATTCATAAATATCAATCTGCGGGAATTGATCCATCCATTTCAAAATAGGAATTGCCTGCTTGGCCGTCAGCAGGGTTTCATTAAAGTCCATGTCAATTTTAAAATCCTCAGGCATGGCTGCAGCGCAGGTTTCGGTTTGTTCCCACAGGTCGAACCATGGCCGGCCTTTGGTTTTGTACGCTTTGTAACCCAGACGTTTGGCAGCCTGACACTCACTGAGCATATCCTCGGTGGGCATATCAATATTCCACCACGACAACGGCGTCTTTTCGTAGACTTGATCTCCCAGCAATCGATGTGCCGGAACCCCGCCTGCTTTTCCAACCGCATCAAACAGTGCCATTTGCAAAGCGGCACCAAGTTCATCGTTCCACATCAATTCCGCTGCGTTTCGCCCCAGGGCATCTTGCACATTTTTATCCGACGTTACACCCCAGGAATAGTAAAGCAGGCCTTCCCCCACGCCCCGAACACCACCCGACAATGTAACACTCACCAATTCAGCCCACCGCCAGTGTGGAATTTCCCGATCCATCGCTCGCTGTGGAGCGGGGCGAAACGGTAAGCGAACCGTTTGCCGCTGAATGTCGACGATTTTCAATTCGGACGGACGCTTACCCAGTCGCGCCGCATAGCTGGTTTGATCGTAAACTTCCGGTAAACCCATTCCGGCAAGTGCGGCAAAACCGCCCTGTAAAAAACGACGTCGCTTGATCATGACATTCTTCCCTTTCATTTTTTTCTGTTGTACGGTAAGTCACTTCCGTTCGGGCTGGGAAATGCGATCGTACCATTGAGGATGGCGATCATCAAACCGGTTAATTTCATGTTCGTCCGGGACCCGGACGATGTGTTTATTGCGACTTTTTTCAATATCCACTTCCCCGTACAGGATTTCATGTTCCTTATGATCGGCAAATTGCAGGTCGTATCCGTCGGGTCCCACAATTTTACTTCCGCCAATAAAGGCAAACCCCCGTTCGACACCGATGCGATCCACAGCTGCGTAGTAGATTTTGTTTTCCACGGCACGCGTATTAATCACATACTGAGGGAATGTTTCGGATCCTGGGGGCCAGTTGGTAGGCAGGACAATTAAGTCCGCTCCATTAAGTGCCATAACACGCGACGATTCAGGAAAAGAACCGTCGTAACATATATTCATTCCAATGCGAATGTCACCCAGATCATAAACTTCAAACGGACGGTCACCCGGCGTTGTAAATCGATCGATCCCCAGAAAGGGCAAGTGAATTTTCCGGTACGACCCGATGACACCTTCCGGCCCCACAAGAACACACGCATTAAACAGCCTCTCTTCAACCTGTTCCAGCGTTCCATAAACTACAAAGCTGTTTGTTTCACGACACAATTCCTGAAAGAACTGACTGCTTTCGCCCGGGATGGACTCGGCATAGGGAATCGCTTCTTCAAGGCTATCAAAACAATAACCGGTTACGGCGCACTCCGGAAAAACGGTCAGCCGGGCACCCTGCGATGTCGTTACCCGTAACGCTTTCTCCATGGCTGCCAGATTTGCGGCACAATCCTTGATGGCAATATCCATTTGCACGCCCGCAATCTTAAACGTCATGTTCGTCTCCTTTCCCTAATGCACTTAACCTCTAAGCTACAGGCAGTTATACCATTTCAATATCGCCGATGGGGCAACCCAGGCCGCCGATCTTGCCATGATCAATAGAATTTCATTTTCTGCTTAACATATCAATCGGTTGGTTCACCGCACGGGGGACGCTGTCGATGGTAATCCGTTTCATTCTGAAATGCCTGAGCAACGGCTAACAGCGTCGTTTCATCATACAAGCGACCTGTCAACTGGACACTTTGCGGCTGAAGGACCTCATTACGTTGTTGAAATCCGCTCGGCATGGCAATGGCTGGATGCCCGGTCAAATTAGTAATCACCGCCTCATCACGGCCCCCATTGACGAAAACATCGACGGTCTCCATCAGATCTCGCATGGCGTCCTGCATTTTGCTGCGGATTCTCAGTGCCCGCAGATAATCCACGGCGGGAATAAATTCAGCTCGACGAAATAACGCGGGCCATGAATTCAATCCCTGTTCGATTCCTGCTCGTGTTAATGGATCAAACTGGGACGCGGCCTCCGCATACAAAATTGTCGCCAACGGCCAGGTCGGTAAGTCATCTGGTAACTGAATCTCCACCAGTTTACAGCCCCGACTCTTCAATACCTGTAATATCTCACGCTCAGCCAGACTCCTTCCATCGTCAACATAACCAACGCGGATCTGCTTCAAGTTGACTTTCACAGGCCACTGAAATTCGCGATCGACCGAAGCCGGATCACCTTGATCCGCTCCATGAATCGCCTGAAACACCAGCGCACAATCCTCGGCACTGCGACATATCGGACCCAATTTATCCATGCTCCAGGAAAGAGCCATACAACCCTGTCGGCTGACCCGGCCAAACGTCGGTCGCAAACCGGTCGCCCCGCAACGTCTCGACGGTGACATAATACTTCCCAGCGTTTCACTACCGATCGAAAACCCGACACAACCCGCCGCGGTCGCACTTGCCGAGCCTGCACTGGAGCCACTGGAACCCTGTTCCGGATTCCAGGGATTCTTCGTCGGACCACCATACCACTGATCACCCATTGCTAACGCACCAAGGGCCAGTTTTGCAACTAACACTGCCCCAACGCGATCGAGTTTTTCGGCAACGGTCGCTTTGCTTTTCAACTCGCGATCCTTAAACTGCGGTGCTCCCCAGGTCGTTGGGTAACCCGGATAAGAGATCAAATCCTTGGCACCCCAGGGAATTCCCCGCAACGGGTGCCATTCCCCCAACCGACCCCTCGTTCGATCAACCTTTTTCGCCTGATCCATTGCAAGCGTTTCCGTCAAATTCACAACAAACTTAAGAACCGGATCGAGTTTCTTCATACGGTTCAAATAGATTTCCGTCAATTCCTGGCTGGAAATCTGTCCCGTCCGAAGTAACCGCGACTGTTCTGTGATCGACAAAAAGGCAATGTCGGCATCCGTATCCGGCTTTGGTTTTAGGTCTTTATTATCGGATACCACCCTCAACGGGTATTCAGGAAGAGGCCCCTTCGTTGGTTTTAGAACGAGTGACAGAGACGGCCACGTATCGTAACCAACGTCCACCTTCCGCATCGCGTCCAGATCCTTCATCAAGCCACGCAGCCCCGCCGCGGTTTCGATACGTTGTTGTTCTGTCAGTTCAATTCCAGCAATCCACTCAGCCTGCTGAACCATTTCGCCGGTGACATCTCCCACCTCAACCGCATGCGTTGCAAGTGCTTTATGAAACACGCCCGTACCAACTCCGGCAACACCAAGCCAGTGCAGCAGTTTTCTGCGATTCAGTGGTTTCAACTCTTCATCTGGTGACAATTTCATGGTCGCATTCCCGCATTTCTTAATCAGGTTCCTCAGCCCGTTAGTTGTACCATGGATGGGCTTTGCATTCCGCACAATCTATACAACCCGCTGTCAGGTGACGCTTGTTTGCGATACTTCCATCGGGCTTGAATGCGGTAACTTGCTGCACACCGTTTCTCAGCGGATAATTTAGAACACTCTCCTCTCGGTGAATCTAAACCACCCCAGCGGATTAAACGATTTGCAGCCTATGTCCAATCCTCTCACCCATTCCAACCCGCCGGCCTACCAGACCGGCGCTCGAGTTCCATCGTCGGGAAAAATCTCTCGTCCCGTTTTGGTTACCGCCGTTACGATTATCCTTACCGGCTTCTGGCTCACGTCCGATTGGTACTACTTTTCACTGGCTGCGGATATAAAACCAACCTATGTTGGCACGCAGAGTTGTCTTGAGTGTCATCAGGATCAGGCTGAACTCTGGTCCGGTTCCTATCATGATCTGGCGATGGATATGGCGACCACAGATTCAGTTCTGGGAAATTTTGATAATGTCCAATTGGAGCATTATGGTGTTACATCCACCATGTTCACGCGGGACGGCAGTTTTTTTATCAACACCGAAGGCCCCGATGGAAACATGGCCGACTTTAAAATCTCGTATGTATTCGGCGTGGAACCATTGCAACAGTACCTGGTTGAATTCGACCGTGAGCCGAACCAGCCGGCAGGCGAAATTGCACGACTACAGGTCCTTCGTGTCTGCTGGGACACTCAGGCTGAAAAATGGTTTTACCTCGGTCCACCTGATGTTCACGAGCGACTCCAGCCGGATGACGATCTTCACTGGACCGGCATCGCCCAACGCTGGAACAATATGTGTGCGGACTGCCACAGCACCAATTTGCAAAAGGGCTTCGACGTAAAAACGGGGCATTACCACACGACATTCAGTGAAATGGATGTCAGTTGTGAGAGTTGCCACGGTCCGGGCAGCATCCACGTGGATCTGGCAGAATCTTTCAGTCTGTTTTGGGATCGCCATCACGGATTCGGTTTACCACGGCTAAAAGGTGCCGACAAAGCAGAGACGCAAATTCAGACCTGTGCCCCCTGCCATTCACGGCGGCGCATCGTGCATCCGGATTTCCGACCCGGCAGTTCATTTTATGATCACTTTACCAACGAGCCGCTGCGACCTGAGACTTATCATGCGGATGGCCAGATATCCGACGAAGTTTATGTCTTTGGTTCCTTCATCCAAAGCAAGATGTATCACAAGGGAATCCGGTGTACCGACTGCCACGATCCCCACAGCACAAAAATCAAATTCAATGATAACCGGCTTTGTACCTCATGCCACCTCAATCAACACATGGCCAATAAGTACGACACGCCGCAGCACCACTTTCACAAAGTGGGGAGTACCGGTGCATCCTGTGTTGATTGTCACATGCCCAAAACAACGTATATGGAAGTCGATCCGCGGCGGGATCACAGCCTACGTGTACCCCGACCCGATCTGAGCCTCTCGCTGGGTACACCCAATGCCTGCGTGAAATGTCATTTTGACGATAATATCCCCCCTTCCGTTTCCTTATCCGACGAACGCAAGTCCGCATTACACCTCAAACAATACGCCGATTGGGTGCGTGTAGCGGCAAGTGGTGAGCAAGATGTCCAGCAACAGCTGAATCGGGTGAACCAGTGGGCTGTCGATGCCGTGAACCACTGGTATCCCGACAGCACCCACCGCCGGGATCACTTTGGTCAAACCTTAAAGGTCGCATGGAATCAGGAAAGCATTGCACCTGCGGCCATTGTTGAATTACTGGAAACACCGGAAATCCCCGCCATTGCAAGAGCTTCCGCATTGGGATGGCTCGATCCATCGCTGTCTCCGGAAAGTCTGGAAACTGCCGTCCTGCAACTCAAGAGCAGTGATCCGCAAGTTCGGATAGCCGCATTGATGACGATGCAGGGTTACCGCGACGGTACTGCGGGGATGAGTCCTTTTACCACGTTGGTCAATAAAGCCATGCCTCTATTATCGGACCCGCTTCGGAGTGTCCGCGTCACGGCAGTCCAGGTTGTTTCAGAAATCCCCACGCAACTTTGGAAGGGTCGGGATCACACGGCATTCCGAAAAGCACTCGAAGAATTAAAACTCGGAATGCTGGTTAACAATGACCGAGCGGCCACGCACCTCACGCTGGGCAGTATTCATGAAAACATGGGAGACGCCAATCTTGCCGAAAATTACTATCGACTGGCCATGCAGGTGGAGCCGCACGCGACAGGTCCCCGCGCCAATCTGGCAGCCCTGCTGGATCAACGTGTCGAGGTCATCATTCAACGAGCGAGGCAATCTCCCGGCAGTATGACGGCGGAAGATCGTAACCAGATGGAGCGGTTTGCAATCGAAGCCCAACAGTTACGTCAGGCAGAACTGGCGAATTTCCAACGCGATGCCGGATACGCACCCAACAACGCCATCGTGCAATATCGATATGGCCTGGCACTTTATCGCAATGGAAAGGCCGATGAAGCACTCCTCGTCCTGCGACACGTCCACGAACTTGAACCTCAGACTCCCATCTATATGATTGCCCTGAGCCGATTACTGCAGGCCGTCGGACAACTGGAAGAAGCACTCCAAGTCGCTGAAAAACTTGTTATGACCGAACCACTTCACCAGGGACTCGTAGAAGAGATAAAAGCTCAGATTCTCCAGCGTGACAACCCGTCTCCAAATCCTCCCGTTCCCGTTCCTCCCCAAGCCAACCCCCAACCGTAATCTGTTGAGCATGTCATCATGACCATCAATATTGCCATTGTCCCGGTCGCAGGACTGGGAACCAGCGTTCTACCACTGACCAAAAGTCAGCCCAAGGAAATGCTTGCCGTAGGTCGTAAGCCTGTCGTCCAATACGTTGTGGAAGAACTGGCCCGCAGCGGCATTGAGCGGATTCTGTTCATTACCTCTCATGGCAAATCGTCCATCGAAGCACACTTTGACATCGATGAGCAGTTAATCCAGTACCTGCGGGAAACAGGTCGCGAACAAAACCTGGCCGAATTGGAATATGAACGGCACCAGATCGAGTATTTTTACACTCGCCAGCGGAGACAACTGGGCCTTGGACATGCCGTCCTGTGTGCCCAGCCTTTGATCGGTAAAGAACCGGCCGTGGTGGCTTTAGGGGACTCGATCATCGGTCGTAATGGTGACAGCCAGATCGTTCAGCGGATGATCGCCGCATTTGATTCGGAAAAGGCCGACGCGGTTATCGCCATCGAAGAAGTCGCGGCCGATCAGGTCAATCAGTTTGGAATGGTAACGGCCAGGGACCCGGCGGCTGAATTATTGACGCTTACCGGAGCGGTTGAAAAGCCCGAAGTCCACCCGTCAGCGGGGAACCTGTCGATTGCGGCACGCTATGTTTTTAGTTCTGCAGTATACGACGCCCTGCACCGGGTAAAACCGGACGGGCAGGGAATGATTCAACTGACCGATGCCATTGATTTGTTGATTCAGGATGGCGCCAAGGTGATCGGATTAAAATTGGGCCAGCAAACTCAGCGATATGATATCGGCGGCTTTGAAAGTTATTTCAAAACCTTTCTGGATTTTGCACTCACCGATCCCGAATTCGGAGCAACGTTACGTAATCACGTCCAGCAGGTTCTTGATGGCAGTGAGGGGTAATCAACTGCGATGGAAATGTTACGACACAAAGCGTACGCCCGAGCCGGACTATTGGGCAATCCGTCCGATGGCTATCACGGCAAGACGATTTCCATCTGCGTACCCCATTTTTCAGCAACGGTCATCCTATATGAATGGGAGACATTGGAGATCATCGCCGCCCGTGAAGACCGCAGTCGGTTCGATTCGATTGGGGAACTTGCTCAGGATGTGGAGCTGCACGGATATTACGGCGGAATTCGGCTGGTCAAAGCAACGATCAAGAAGTTCGTAGAATTCTGTGGCGGTCGACATGAGCTGCACAATCGAAATTTCTCGATTCGATACGACAGCAACATCCCGCGTGCTGTGGGGCTGGCCGGTTCCAGCGCCATCATTGTGGCAACTTTGCGTGCGTTGATGGATTTTTATGACATAGCGATTCCCCGGCATATCCAGCCTTCGTTTGTGCTGAGTGTTGAAAAAGACGAACTGGGAATTCAGGGGGGATTACAGGATCGTGTGATTCAGGTGTATGAGGGCGCCGTCTTCATGGATTTTTCTGTCGCCGCCATGAAACTCGATCAGGGCATCTCCTGCGGTCAGTACGAATCGCTCGATACCGATCATCTGCCTCCTCTGTACCTCGCTTATGATGCGTCGGTGGGAGAACCTACGGAAGTGTTTCACAACCGACTTCGGGAACGGTTTGAGCAGGGTGATTCGCAGGTTCAGCAGGCAATGCAACAGTTTGCGGAACTTGCTGAACAAGGACGTCAGGCAATACAATCCCGTCAGGGATCCCAAATCGGCCAATGGATCGATGCAAATTTTGATTTACGGCAGTCCTTGTGCGAATTGCCCTCCGGTCAGGTTGAAATGGTAATGCGTGCCCGCGCGACAGGGGCCAGTGCAAAATTTGCAGGATCCGGCGGAGCAATTATTGGCACGTATCAAGGTCCGCAGATGCTCGCCGATCTTACCACCAGTCTGGGCGAAGTGGGTTGCCACATTCTGCAACTCTAATACCCTCGGTTAGGGAAAAATACGAATATGCCTTTAGGATTCCTCGGCAACATTCATATACACCTTCAGCGCCTGTTTATCTTCCACAAGCAAACGCATCAGCTCCTGATAATTTTCCAGTCCGTCGACCGGACTGGTCAGGATACGCTGGGCAACGCCTGGATACATTACCTCTCCAAGTGCCAGATCGGCAATCCCTGCTTCAAAGTGAGTGCGATTGGCGTTGACGCTTCCCAGTAGAAGCTTATTTCCCAGAACCCATTCAATGTTGATCTGATCGGAGGGAACTTCGGAATGATGGTTACCTCCGGTAACACTCGTCCACACCAACACACCATTATGCCCGAGAAAACGCATGCTATCAAAAGCAACCGCGCTGGACCCGGTTGCATCCACAATCAAATCTGCTTTTCCAACCTGCTCCACAAGCCCTTCCAAAGGGGTCTGCGAAGTGGAAACATACGTTGCTTCGAACCCTTCGACAATTTCCGAATTCAATGTTCCGTGAGGAGAGCGTGCCATGGTAAACACGTCCAACCCCCGCAGTTTCAAAACGAGCGTTGCCAGCAGGCCAATCTGTCCGGCTCCCATGACAAATGCGGTTTGGGGACGCCAGATTTTCATCCGTTGTTGAACTTCGTAAGCCTGACCAATCGCTTTGGCCGCACAACTCATCGGCTCCATCAGAACGTGCAAGTGCTTTAATCCTGAGGGGATTCGCACGATGTATTCTTCGCTGTCAACAAAGTACTCTGTCATATAACCATGACGCAGATTAATACCACGTTCATAGTAGACTTCCTCACTAGTCATATCGTACGTGCCGATTTGGTCATAGATGGAGCTTCCGGGGCGACGTACCGTGGCAGTAACCAAATCGCCGACTTTAACCCGTCGTACCTTTTCACCCGTTTCCACCACAATACCGTAACACTCATGACCAATCGTCAAAAAATCACAGCCCTCGGGCGGGTTACCATAGAGGGCTTCGTTGATCTCCCGATCCGTCGCATCCACACCAACCTTTAATACTCGGACCAACACCCCCGTTCCATCGACGATATCATTGACATGGGGTCGGGGAAGTTCAGCCAGATGAACGCTGTTAGGCGTTCCGGGTTTCACAGCAACGGCTTTCATAGATTCTGAGCTTTCACAAGGGTGAGAAATAACCATCGGGTATCCCACTATTGTTATCCCTCAAGAGCAAACGTTAAACCGGGCATCGGCAAAACAATCTGTCCTGGTTGCTTTGTTTTCTGTTTTGCATTTGGTACAACAACATCCAAAGGGTTGATGTCTGTAGGATCACTGTAAGATATCAACACCCTCGATTCCTATAACTTTTATAATCAATTAGAGACATTCGGAGAAACTCGCTCATGGCCACTGCAGAAATCATCAGCCGTCCCACGATTCGTCAAACTCAGTGTTTTATTGGTGGAGAGTGGATTCCCGCTCAAAGTGGCAAAACATTTGACACACTGCATCCGGCAACGGGTGAAGTGATTGCATCGGTCGCCGAAGGGGACGAAGGCGACGTGGATGCGGCAGTGGAAGCCGCTCGCAAAGCGTTTGATGAAGGCCCGTGGCGCAGCATGGATGCCCGGCAGAGGGGCGAAATCATGTTTCGTCTGGCTGACCTGATTGAAGAAGAACAGGAAGAACTGGCCGCTCTGGAAACACTCGATAATGGGAAGCCAATCAATGACTCACGGGCAGCCGATCTGCCGCTGACGATTGATTGCCTCCGCTATTATGCGGGCTATGCGGATAAGATTCACGGACAAACCATTCCCGTCCGCGGTAATTTCTTCACCTACACCAAAAAGGAACCCGTGGGGGTCGTGGGTCAGATCATTCCGTGGAATTTCCCCATGTTGATGGTCGCCTGGAAATGGGGACCTGCGTTGGCTGCCGGTTGTACGATTGTAATGAAACCTGCCGAACAAACACCACTGACCTGCCTGAGAATGGCACGGCTCGCACAAAAAGCAGGCGTACCGGACGGGGTCATCAATGTGGTTCCGGGTTACGGACCCACCGCCGGTGCGGCCATGGTGGCCCACCCGGGAATCGATAAGATCGCGTTCACCGGAGAGTACAAAACCGCGCAGATTATCATGGCGGAAGCCGCTCCGACTCTAAAACGTCTCACCTTTGAACTGGGGGGGAAGAGCCCGAACGTTGTCTATAACGATGCCGACCTGGACGCCGCTGCGGCAGGATCCCACTTTGCCCTCTACTTCAATCAGGGCCAGTGCTGCTGTGCCGGCAGCCGCCTGTTTGTTCAGGAGGATATCCATGAACAGTTCGTTGAAAAACTCGTCAACATGAATAACGAACGTGTGCTCGGCGATCCCTTCTCAACGGCAACCGAACAGGGGCCGCAGGTCGATCAGGCACAATTTGACAAAATCATGAATTACATCGAACTTGGCAAGAGTGAAGGAGCGCAGTGTCTAACCGGTGGCACCGCAGATGATGCTGGAAGTCTGTATGTCAAGCCGACGTTATTTGATGGTGTGACCGACGAAATGAAAATTGCCACCGATGAAATCTTCGGTCCGGTATTATCCATATTGACCTTTAAAGATACTGATGAACTGGTCCAGCGGGCTAACAATACATTTTACGGACTCGCGGCTGCCGTCTGGTCTCGGGATGTAGGGAAGGCCCATCATCTGGCCGATCGACTCCGTGCGGGCACGGTTTGGGTCAACTGCTATGATGTCTTTGATGCCGCTGCACCGTTTGGGGGTTTCAAAATGTCCGGGCTCGGACGTGAGCTTGGTCAGGAAGGTCTCAATAACTATCTGGAAACCAAAACCGTCACTGTAGCGTTGGACTAACATTTGGTGTGCCTCTGAAACGGAGTCAATACCGTTGCTGAAAATACCTAAAAGTGGCGGTGGCTGGCAAGCCATTCGCTATGTCCTGAAAAAGTCATGGCAATCGGGCAGCCTCTGGCGAATGTGGAAAGCGATGCGCACCCGCAATGCATGCAAAACCTGCGCATTGGGAATGGGTGGGCAGCGGGGAGGAATGGTCAACGAATCAGGCCGTTCACTGGAAATGTGTAAAAAATCGCTGCAGGCAATGGCTGCAGATATGCAACCCGGCATCGCCGATGATTTCTTTACATCCTACAGTATCGCTCAGTTGCAGCAGTTTTCACCGTATGAGCTTGAACACGCAGGCAGGCTCACGCAACCGGTCGTTTACGAAAAAGAGACTCAGTATTATCGTGTGATCAGCTGGGAAGAAGCCAATCAACGGATTGAGACGGCTCTGGCAGAAACGCCTGCTGATAACAGCTTTTGGTATTTCAGTGGTCGCAGCAGCAACGAAGCAGGATTTTTGCTTCAACTGTTTGCCCGGCTATACGGCACCAATAATATCAATAATTGTAGTTATTATTGTCATCAGGCCAGTGGAGTCGGACTGTCCAGTGCCATCGGCAGCGGCACCGCCACGGTGGTTTTAGAAGATGTGGAACATGCTGATCTGGTGTTCGTCATCGGAGGAAACCCTCCCAGTAACCACCCCCGCCTGATGACGTCACTGATGCATGTGAAGAACCGCGGTGGCAAGGTCATTGTCGTGAACCCGGTACGCGAAGTTGGCCTGGTCAATTTCAAAGTCCCCAGCAACCCCTACAGCATGCTGTTTGGCACACCGATCGCTGATCAATATGTACAACCGCATATTGGAGGAGATTTGGCAATGCTCAGCGGAATCGCCAAAGCCGTCGATGAAGCTGACGGCAGGGATGACGAATTTCTGGAGAATAACTGCGACGGCGGCAGCGACTGGCTTAAGCATCTGCGGCAATGGACGTGGGATGAAGTTTGTGAAAAATCAGGATTGACCGAAACAACAATACGTGAGATGGCGGCCACCTATTGCGCTGCCGAAAATGTAATTTTCTGCTGGACCATGGGGATTACACACCATCAACACGGAGTGCAAAACGTGCAGGCCATTGCCAACCTGGCATGCATCCGCGGAATGATTGGCCGCCGCCATGCCGGACTGTTACCCATTCGTGGCCACAGTAACGTTCAGGGAATGGGTTCCGTCGGTGTTACCCCCCAACTTAAAGAGGCCGTTTTTACCGCTCTGGAACAGGAATTTGAAATTACGTTGCCAACCAGCAAGGGACACGACACCCTGGGATGCATGGAAGCGGCCGACCGCGGTGAGCTATCGTTTGGATTCTGTCTGGGAGGTAATCTATATGGTTCCAATCCTGACCTCGCCTTTGCAAAACAGAGCCTCAGCAAACTCAAAACCATGGTCTACCTCAGCACAACACTGAATACCGGACATGCTCACGGATTGGCTGATCAAACAATCATCCTGCCCGTACTGGCGCGGGATGAAGAACCTCAGGCAACCACTCAGGAATCCATGTTTAATTATGTCCGACTCAGTGACGGAGGTCCCTCTCGCCTTAGCGGACCACGCAGCGAAATCCAAGCCATTGCAGATATTGCTCAGCGAGTATTAAAGGATTCAACTCCCATCGACTGGGATGCCATGCAACGGTCTGCCAATATCCGCGAAGCCATCAGCAAAACGATACCGGGGTTTTCCGCAATCGCACAGATCGAGACGGGCGGAGGTGAGTTTCAGATCCAGGGTCGTACGTTTCATGAGCGTCGTTTTGCAACCCCGAACGGCAAAGCCAAATTACATTGTCATGAATTACCAAAATTGCGCGGAGATGATGACTCGCTGCGACTCATGACGGTTCGCAGCGAAGGCCAGTTCAATACGGTCGTCTACGAGGAAAAGGATCTTTATCGAGGACAGGAACGTCGCGATGTCATCCTGATTCATTCCGAAGATGTCCTGCGATTGGGACTCGCGCATGATCAAATTGTGACGATCCAAAGTAAAACAGGAAAATTAAAGAACATCCGTGTGCGTATTTATGACGATATTCGACCAGGCAATGCATTGATGTATTTCCCCGAAGCTAACATACTGATTCCACGTCAGGTTGATCCACAATCGCAAACACCGGCTTTTAAAGGAGCTTTGGTTAAAATCGTGGCGGCCTAACCTTTTCACGCGACCCACCTAATTCACAACCCACGATGAAACACTTTTTTGCAGCAACCATCCTGATCAGTGCGCTGCTGTTGTTTATGATCCAGCCTATCGTCAGCAAATCCATTCTGGCGTGGTTTGGAGGCGCTCCAAGCGTCTGGACAACATGCATGCTGTTTTTCCAAACCCTGTTGGTTTTAGGTTACCTGTATGCTCACCTTCTCAGCAAGCTTCCGCTGAGACGACAAATCCCAGTTCACCTGTTCATCATCCTGATCGCATTGTTCACCCTGCCTGTCGTTGCGGACGCAACCTGGAAACCGGATTTACAAACCGATCCGGCAGTGGCTATCTTGCAACTGCTGTTAATACATGTGGGACTGGCCTATTTTGTTTTGTCGGCCACCGGACCACTGGTGCAAAGCTGGTTCGCCCAAAGTCTTCCCGCCGGCACGCCCTATCGCCTTTATGCATTGTCGAATTTAGGTTCCCTGCTGGCACTCGTGTCTTATCCCCTGCTCGTGGAAGTCTTTTTCGATACCACGGTACAGGGTTGGATGTGGTCTGCAGGATTCATCGTCTTCGCAGTTTTTATCAGTATGCTGGCCTGGATGTGCTTTCGCGGTGCGCCGCAATTGCCGTCACTGCCCTCGCAAAGAAAAGACGCACAAGCCAACGTGCCCACCCCTGCCAAACGAAGACTGCAATGGATCGCTTTAGCCTGCCTGCCATCCGTATTGCTGTTAGCCATTACCGATCAACTCACCCAGGATGTTGCCGTGACACCTTTCTTATGGGTGCTGCCCCTGACGATCTACCTGGTCAGCTTTATCCTGTGTTTTGACAGTCCGCGGTGGTACAAGCGGTCAGGATACGCCATGGCTACGGCCCTGCTCATCTTCCTGCTGAGCTTGCTCTATATCCGTGAGTCTGTCGATGCATTGTTGGGATTTGGTTTCATGCAGTCATTGAGTGAAAGCCTGATCGGGACCACGCTCTTGATGACCGCCACGCTGTTTGCCGCGTGCATGCTCTGTCACGGTGAACTGCATCAATTACGTCCGGAAAAATCTAAATTGACTCAGTATTACGTCGCGATATCCATTGGTGGCGCCCTGGGTGGCCTCTTTGTTTCGATCATCTGTCCTCAGATCTTCACACAATACCATGAGTACCATTTAGGATTGGTGGTGGCATTTAGCGTTGCGGGATTCCTGTTATTGCGCAGGATTCAGAATAAATCAGGTCCCGTCCAACTCGCGGTCACCCTGCCTGTGGGCATTGCCTTTGGCATTGTTCTGATAAGCCAATGGAAAATGACACAAAACGATGCACTGATCGCCACACGCAACTTTTATGGTGTGTTACAGGTAACGACGACAGAAGCCACCGAAAAAACCCCGGCATTAAAAGAACTACGGCATGGCCGAGTTGTGCACGGTTCCCAACATCAAAGCCCATTGCTCCAACGAGAACCGACAACCTACTACGGACGAAAAAGCGGAATCGGACTTGTTTTTGATACGCTACACAACACCGGTACAACGGGAAAACCTGAACCTCTGGAAATTGCAACCGTTGGCCTGGGCACCGGCACGCTGGCTGTTTATAGCACGGTGTTGGATCACACCAGATACTTTGAAATTAATCCGGACGTAATTGAGTTAGCGAATGAACAATTCAGTTTCTTACGGTCATCCGCCGGATCGGTCGAAGTTCAGGCCATGGATGGCCGACTGGGTATCGCGTCGCTGTCACCGGACTCTACGGATCTCCTGATCCTGGACGCCTTCAGCAGCGACTCGATCCCAACCCATTTGCTAACTCTCGAGGCCTTTGAAATCTACCTCGATCGTCTACGCAGCGAAGGGGTGGTTTGTGTACATATTAGTAATCAACATCTGGATCTGATTCCGGTTCTCGTGGCAGTCAGCCAGCACTTTGATTTATCGATGCGCACCATTCAAACCCGGGGAACGGTTACTACGACCGAAAGCACGGACAATGCGTTGTGGGCTGTCTTTACTACCAACACCATCATCCTGAATTCACTGGACAAGCAAAACACCGTTAAAAAAGTGGATCCCGACATCGCGATTAAACCATGGACAGATCAGTACAGTAATTTATTACGGATTCTAAAATGACATCCATTCGTTTCATTCGAATCGCGTTTGCCATGATATCGCTCTTAGCGGCCAGTGCGCTTACGGCCGCGGTGGATCATTTTGGTTTTGAGGATTTATTTAACCGGCCACTGCCCTGCCTGATCTTTAGTGCGACCATCATCGGTTTTGTTGGATCTCTTTACGGCGTATTTGCCCCAGCGGATCGTCTGCAGTCGATGTCAACACAATTAGGTTCGTTGGCAGCGCCGCAGTTCGATTCTCTGGACAAATCTCAACCAGGCAATACCCGGTTCCGCAGTCAGTTGCTAATTGCATATGGATTACTAACGTTCGCATTGGTTGCCAGTCGGTTTTACGATCTGCACCAGCAGGTAAGCCATAGTGACCCGGCTGCATTCTTGCGATTTGCCACAGAAGTTCATGATTCGGGGGGACCCTGGAATTTGCTAATGGACCTCTATAGCGGCGAATATCGGCAGGCGAACCAACACCCACTGTTGATCGGGCTACTGGCGCTGCATCCCACACTCACCTTTGCAAAAACGTTGAGCCTCGTGGCAAGCTGCCTCACCCTGGGAATCATTCTTGTCCATGTCATGAAAAAACATGGGGTGTGGCCCGCCGGTTTAGTATTGTCATTGATGTGTACCAACTCCGCACTGGTCTATTTTGCATCATTGGCAACCTGCGAGAGTCTTCTGATTCTAATCCTGACATCCGTGTTTGTGCTTTTAATGCGATTGCAACCGGATCCTGACCGAGCCACAACGCACCCAATACGCAGGTATCATTGGCGATGGTTTACGATAGGTGCCTTACTTGGACTTAGCTATCTAACCAAAGGAACGGCTCCGATATTTCTGGCAGGTGTGGTGGCAGGCTGTTTTGTTATGAACTGGAAACACGTCAACCAAACATCCTTTATCAAGCGACTGGGCGGTACGCTCGTGCCGGTGTTGATTCTCATCATCGGGTGGATTACGGTGGCGCATCCGCTTTTGATTCGCAATATCAAGGTGTTCGGCAACCCGTTGTATAGTGCGAATCAAACCTTTTTCTATCTGGATGAATTTCCCGACGGCATGGATCCGTTTGGTCAGGTTGCAGCCATGGGCACACCCCAGGAGATTCGGGCTGAATATTTTGCAACCCACTCGGTTCAAGACATGTCTCAGCGTGCACTTACCGGGATGGGCTGGCAAACATACACTTTTGTCCGTTCGCTGGGACCAACGCCCTTAGACGACAGCCGTGTATTGTTTGGTGTTTTCCTGTTATTTCTGGCAGGACTCGTTCTGATTCACAGTTCCCCTATGATCAAGACAACGATGACGGTATGGATCGCTTTAGGGGTTTTACTCTTTGGCTGGTACATTCCCATCGCCACCGGTCAGCGGTTCATGGCTCCGTTAATTCCCATGCTGCTGACCTTTGCCGGCGTGGGAATCTGGCGGGTATTATATCATTTCCATCAACTGCCCCGAGCAACCACCGCTCTGATCATCGGATTCACATGGAACGCTATTTGGCTGATCTGGACGACGATCACTATTTGGCCTGAGGGAAGTTGAATCGCAACACGCGTGGCAGACTAAAATTCTCTACCGCGGCTTTTGCGATGGGCTGTCCGTTAGTTGTTGTTGCCATTGACCGATCAACTTCAGCGCTTCGAGCGGCGTCAGATTATCCAGATCACTTGCCCGCACTTCGTCCAGCAGAGGGTGTTGTTCGAACCCAAACAAGGACAACTGCACGCCACTGGAATCGTCATCGCGGGAACCGGTCATGCTGCCCTGATGCTGTCCGTGGGTGGCTTCCAGTTGCGCCAGAATTTCGGCTGCCCGACGATTCACACCCCGTGGTACCCCGGCCAAACGGGCAACATGAATTCCGTAGCTCTTGTCTGCACTGCCTGCAACGATTTTATGCAGGAAAACAACTTCATCCTCAAATTCTTTGACAACCACATTGAGGTTGGTTAGTCGCTGTAACTGCGACTCCAGATCGGTAAGCTCATGATAATGTGTGGCGAACAGCGTTCGCGCTTTGATGTGTTCATGAATGTGTTCAATAATTGCCCATGCCAGGGAGACTCCGTCATAGGTACTGGTTCCACGCCCAATTTCATCCAGAATGATTAAACTGGACGCAGTCGCTGTATTCAGGATCCTCGCCGTTTCGGTCATTTCAACCATAAACGTACTTTGCCCTCGCGACAGTTCATCGCTGGCGCCCACACGCGCAAAAATCCGATCTGCAATTCCGATCAGTGCTTTCTCGGCAGGCACAAAGCTACCCACCTGGGCCATCAAGGTAATCAAAGCAACTTGTCGAATGTACGTACTCTTCCCTGCCATATTCGGTCCGGTAATCAACAGTAGATTACGATTCTCAGGATCTGCCACCGTGTCGTTAGGAATGAACGTCCCTTCGGGCTCAATGATATCCAGGACGGGATGACGGCCTTCGCGAATATCGAGAACCGGCTGGCTACTCATTTCGGGACGGCAGTAGCCGCGTAATACCGCAAGCTCAGCCAGCGATAACAGGACATCGAGCCGGGCCAGTTGGTCGGCTGTTTGCTTTAACGTGAGTTGACACGCGTGCACCTGATCGCGAACCCTGAGAAAAATATCTAATTCCAGTTGCCGCGCGTTGTCATCGGCTGAGAGAATCTTTTCTTCATGGTCTTTTAGCTCTTCGGTAATATAGCGTTCCGCATTTTTTAGTGTTTGTTTACGAGTATATTCAACGGGAACGTTGGCTTTATTGGCGTTGGTCACCTCCAGATAGTACCCAAATACCTTGTTGTATCCAACCTTCAGCGTAGGAACCCCAATCCGCTCGGCCTCTTTCGCTTGATACTGAGCAATCCATTGTTTACCACCGGTTGCAAGTTTCTGTAATTCGTCAAGTTCTGAGTCATAACCGGGTCGAATCATTCCACCATCACGTGTCTGTAGAGGACATTCATCAACTAACGCAGATTCCAGCAATTTACATAATTCCGTATGGGGATCCAATCGGTCGCGAATCTCACGCAACTGTTCACATTCGCACGATTGCAAATCCGCCAGGATCGGTGGTAATTGTTTCAGGGTTGTTCCGATATGCCCTAGATCACGGGGACTGCCGCGACCTGTGGAAATCCGAGCCAGCAGGCGCAACATGTCGTAAACATCCCGCAGTTGCTGGCGTAAAATTTCCCGCAGTCGGTTCTCCTCGCACAGTTGCTGAACAGCATCCTGCCGACGTTGAATTTCTTTCAAATCCGTTAACGGATTGCCGACCCAATCGGCTAACAATCGCGACCCCATGGCCGTTACGGTTTTATCCATCACGGATAACAACGACCCTTCACGACTGCCATCCCGAATGGTCCGTGATATTTCCAGGCTACGGCGTGTCGCTTCGTCAATTTCAAGCGTATCACCTACGCGGTAAGGTAGTAAATTCTCAAAATGATCCAATACGGTTTTTTGGGTCGAATGGAGATAGTCCATCAGTGCCCCGGCTGCCCGAATCGCCGGGCGATCCTCATCCGTAAAGCCAAACCCATCGAGGTGGTGAGTTTCAAATTGCCGCGCCAGTGCCGATTGTGCACTTTCGTGTGAAAATGCCCACGCGGGTCGCCTGGTAAGCATGAACTGATCCTTCAAATAATCAGGGAGCAACTGAGAATCTTCATCAACAATCACCTCTGCGGGACCGATTCGCACGATCTGATCAGAGAGTTGCCTCAACGTACAGACAGATGCCAGAAACCGGCCCGTTGAAAGATCAGCCCACGCCAGGCCGACCCGGGCATCAAGAGGGTCTGCGATGAGGGTGGTCTTGCGGCGGGTGTCATCCACATCCTTGACGATACTAAGCAAGTAATTGCTTTCACGCGGGTCCAGCAAAGCATCGTCGGTCAGGGTACCGGGCGACACAACGCGGACGACTTCACGCTTCACCAGACCCTTGGCCTGCTGAGCGGATTCGACCTGATCACAGACAGCGGCCCGATGTCCCGCTTTGATGAGACGGGCCAGATAGCCGTCGAGTTGATGATAGGGGAATCCGGCCATGGGGATCGGATTTTCACCCTTGTCACGACTTGTCAGCGACAACCCCAGTACGCCGGATGCAATGCGGGCATCTTCATGAAACAGTTCATAAAAGTCACCCATGCGAAACAACAGCAGCGCATCGCCACAGACAGCTTTGGCATCTTCATATTGCTGCATCATGGGTGTTTTGGCCATAGCGGTCGATTTTAGCGTTCCATCAGAGAAAAAGGAACACTCTGCAACAGACACAGTGGCGATTTTGTCAGGCGGTTCTGCCGATGGATGAGAGCGCTCCCATCTCTGGTCGGCCTTCGCCGGACTACATTTCAACAATGCCCCACTGGCCTTCGTTTTCGTCCACACCCATGACCAGCTTTTCTATATTCGTAATCCCCTGAGCCTTCAGCGAATCGAGCAACTGCCCGCCCATCCACTCGGCCAATTGCTCAGCCGTGGTATTGTTCACCGGTAAAATGACGCAGTCCTCACGCGGAAACACCCAGCGTCGTTGCTCAAAAGTCACCAGCACTTCTTTTTCATCCGATTTCACTTCGATCAACGGATGAGATTCAGGAAGCAGCATATGGTGATCCAATTGTAACGTAATTGCCTTCAATGCATCCCGCAGTGCAATAAAATCAACAACATACTGGTTTTCATCCAGCGATCCGTAAACTTCGGCAAATACACGGTAATTATGTCCGTGCAACCGTTCGCAGACATTTCCATTAAATGTGATAAAATGAGCCGCGCTAAAAATCAGATCTTCTTTTTCAAGTTTTACGCAATACCGTTTCGCCATGGTATGTCACACTTCACTTTCCATCTGAAGAAGCCACGGATCTCTGGGTAATCCAACCGTCGATCAATCCCACAAAGATGGCGGCACCGATAAAATCTGCCGTGGTTCCCGGATTACGTCGATGTCCATCACTGCGCAGCCAAAAATCAAGTTCGCCCACCGCACTTTCATAGTTTTCTTTGTCCTGATTGTAAGTCCTCAGAACCTTTTGCGCACGCTGAGTTGCCTCATGTGCAACCTCCATACCACATTTACGAGAGATCAGACTATCCACATGCAGACTCATAAATTGTACATGGGTTTGTACAATCGCAGCAGGCAGCGGAACCTGCTTCTCAATTTTTTTCCGCAAAGGCACGACCGCATCCTCGAACAACTGCTGAAATCCATTGACATATTGAGCAGCGATTAAGTCTCGATCCTGTGCATGTTGCATGGCTTCGAGCAGTGATCGAGGCGGCGGACCTCCGACATCCATTTCCTGCTGTCTCCCCAGTCCACCTGCCGAGGCAAGGGAAATCGCACCATAGACGTCATGGGAATCCTGTTCTGTCAACGAATCCAATACGGACTGTACGGCAGCCTGGTCCATCGCCGAACTCCTGGCCAGCGGTGCCATGAGCAACAGCAAACCTAAATTTGTATTTGTCGAAACAACTGCCTGCGTGGCACGCATGGCAGTCAGAATCGTTACCCCAATGCCCTGATCTCTGGCGGCATCAAAGGCAGGACCTATGGCCACGGCACTGGCCTGAAAGTCATCCAGTTTTAAATCATCAAAATCCGCACCACGATGGACATTGCCGGGTTTGGGAGCGGAGACTTCCATCAGGCAGGCCAGCGTGGCAAGTTGTCCAAGAGATAGCTGAGTCACACACCGTTTCCTTTAGGAAAGATCGTCAAGGAACTGCTGAACTCTGGTGATGACTTGCTCGGCAGCATCTTCCAGCACATAGTGACCGGCATCGGCAATTTCCAGCGTATCCGCTGCTGGAAAATGCTGTTGAAATTTTCGTAAACACTTCGGTGTGAAGCACCAATCCTTCATACCCCAGATAAGCTGAACGGGTTTGGAGGCCAGCACAGACAGGCCGTTTTCGGTTTGCTCCAGTTCTGCATAGACCGGGTGTTTCTTTGTGAATGGAATATCTTTGACAAATCCATCCACGGCGATGCGGTCGGCCCAACTCCTGTAGGGTGCCAGCAGTCCGGCGCGGGAGGCGGCGGATAGTTTAGTGCGATGCATGGTCATCCAGGTTGCCGAACGAGCAAACAGATTCAATCCCCGAATCGCCAGGGTTCCCAGCAGCGGAAATCGCAGTACAAAAATACGCCAGGGAATGGATATCGGCGGAAAAGCGCCTGTGTTGAGAATCGTCAGGCTCTTTATCCGATCCGGTAATTGACCTGCCATGGTTAATCCAATCGGTCCGCCCCAGTCGTGAACCACTAAATGTACATCCGGTAATTGCAAATGATCCATTAACTGAATCAGATTATCAACGTGTTGTGACAGGGTATAGGGATAGGATTGAGGTTTATCACTCAGTCCGCACCCAATATGATCCATGGCAATGGTCCGATATTCATTCTGGAGTGACTGTATGAGG
>JAYZPA010000020.1:0-12159 GCA_036150515.1 Planctomycetota bacterium | reverse complement strand
GCGAAGGCCATCTTGATGTCGTTGGTTTATTCAAGGCGCTTAAGGAGACTCGTTTTCCAGCCGATGGTTCGCTGTCTCTTGAATATGAAGCCAATCCTCAAAACCCGATCGACGATATGAAACAGTGTATCGAAGTGGCTAAGGAAGCGATTGCCAAAGTTCATAAAGGTTAAGCATACGGAAGCGTCTGTTTATGTTGGCTAATCGAATCATTCCCTGTCTGGACGTTGAAAACGGGCGGGTTGTCAAAGGTACAAATTTCATCAATCTCCAGGATGCGGGCGATCCCGTAGAAGTCGCCGCTCGTTATGAACGCGAAGGCGCTGATGAATTGGTCTTTCTGGACATCACCGCCAGTCATGAACAGCGTGATATTATGATCGACGTTGTCCAGCGAACGGCAGAGCAGGTTTTCATGCCTCTGACCGTGGGCGGCGGTATTCGGACGCTGGAGGATGTTCGGACCCTGTTGAATGCCGGCACGGACAAAGTCTCGATAAACTCCACCGCCTGTACGGATCCGGAATTTGTTCGGGCGGCGGCCAGGAAGTTTGGAAGCCAGTGTATTGTTGTTAATATCGATCCAAAACGTGTCGAGCGTGATGGCCAGGAATTTTGGGAAGTGTATATCCACGGCGGACGCACACCGACAGGGCTTGAAGCGGTTGCGTGGGCACGACAGGTCGAACAACTCGGCGCCGGAGAAATTGTTTTGACAAGCATGGATTGTGATGGAACGAAAGATGGTTATGATCTTGAAATTACCGCAGCGGTGGCAGAAGCGGTTTCCATTCCCGTGGTGGCCAGTGGAGGTGCGGGAAATCCCGACCATCTGGCAGATGCTATTTTGGTCGGAAAGGCGAATGCGGCACTTGCCGCCAGCATTTTCCATTTCGGCGAATATTCGATCTCTCAAACCAAACAAAGAATGCACGAACTTGGCGTTGCCGTCCGCCTGGGTTAAATTCTTGTCTCTGCAAAATGGATCTGTGAACGGTTCGTCTCTGTTGGGGAATACTGGAACGGCGCGATAAGACTGGAGTTTGTCACTAAATTACGTAAAATGGAATTTCGTGGCTTTCCCTTTTCTTTTTCAAAACTGCTAAACCCTTGGCCATTGAATTTCTCTGCAAACGTTGTCAGTCCCCGATGCGCGCTCCTCAAGGCGCTGCAGGTAAACATGGTGCCTGCCCCCATTGTAAAACGGTGATGGAAATCCCTGTTGTGGAACTGGAAGGCCAGCTGGATAAAATACGTTTGGGTGAATGTACCGTGTTAGTGGAGAAAGGCACGCACCACAAAGTGGAAGAACAGATCCTGATTCGCTTTCAATGTCGTTGCTGCGAAAAAACACTGGGGATCCCTGTCGAAAAAGCTCATAAGAAAATCCAGTGTTCCCAATGTAATACCCTGCTTCGACTCGCTCTGGATCTGGTTGAAAATCGACCAGATGCGATACCTCATGACGCTCCCCTGGATTCAGATTCAACGAATGCAGCCACCGACAACCCACCGTCACCCCGTATCGAATTTGAATGTCCAGAGTGTAAGAAACCGGTTAAAGTGCCTCAACAACATGGCGGTAAGAAAGGGAAATGTCCTCATTGCCAAAGTAAGGTTAATATCCCTCACTATTCCACCATCACCAGATTTCGAGTACCCAGTCAGACCCGTGCGGCCTCACCGGCCATTACGATTGGAGTCGGGGATCAGGACTTATTAAAAGGTTTTATTCCGGACAAGCCCCTGACCGCCACGGTCTGGTCCACGGAAGCTCTGGGGCCAACAATCCCAACACAACCTTCCTCGCAACGTGCTCGATCAAGACAAACCACCATCCCCTCTCATCCACGGGAAGGCTTAGCCTGGGAAAGTGCCAAAGCGGGCGAATCCCGACTATGGGCGACCACCAAACAATTACTGCTGCGACCTGGCGAAGCCTTTAGTCAGATGTTTGAAGACGACGGACTGGGAAATCCATTCGGTTTTGCTGTGGCAGGCCATCTTTTGGGATCCGTCTATCTGGCAATCAGTTCGCTGCCGGTCATTGCCGTTGCCTGCTGGCTGGCAAAAGATCATATGCAAAACGGTATCGACTACACTCAGCTTGCCATCCAATATGGGATTGGGCTGGGGATCTGGCTGGGAGGCGGTGCCGTGATCATTCCTTTAATGATGTTTGGCGGTGGCGCGGTACTACATACAGGGATGTTACTGATCGGTGGCAGCAACAAACCGTTTTCCACGACCACTCGTATGATTGGCTACAGTTTAGGTGCTGTCGCACAACTGACGATCTTATCACCGCTGTTAGCACCCTTTTTTATAGTCCTTTCTTTTGTCATCCAGTTAGGGTTTGGGATGACACGTGCCCATCAGAAAAAAGCGGGGCACGCGTTTGCTGCACTGATGATTTTTTTCCTCGTTCCGATAATTTTCATTGGCCTTTTGACGTGGGCAGCGAAATAATAAACTACAGTCTGGGTTTCACTATCTTTTGTTGAGGATGACATGAATCGTTCCTTTTCCATCCTGCTCCTGTTCTTCAGTTTCCTGTTGGGATGGCACGCCGCTGTGCCGGACTTACATGCGCAACAGGCTCACGTGAGCCTTCCACACTTCCATCAGCACGATTCCTGGTATGAAAACATGGGATCCTCAATGTTCCTGGATCACCGTGCCCGTCGAGGCGGTTGGTTTTTTAACTGGGGTGCACCCGTAATTCCGCCTTATGGCGGATACGATGGGCGTGATGCCCGATTGGGTTTTGGTTTTCGTAATGGATCTTTACGAGGAGGGTTAAATTTCTGGGCAAGTCAGGGATCGAATCGCAGTATGGTCATGACCGCCCCTTCGATCGTTGTTCCTCATGGGGGCTTTGGTATGATTCATCATGGAAGTTGGCGACCATTTGTCACCGGTTGGGTTCCTGTTGTGGGTGGGCTGCCTCAATGGCATTCCCCACTGGAAACCTATTTTAACAGCCCCGAAGCCGAATCATATATTCGGCAACGTGCGGTTCAGAATCCCGATAAAGAATCAATACAACGGATACCTCAAACTCTCAAAAAACCAGCGACGGATCCGCCGCTGAGATTAATCAACGGGCATTCCGACGAAAGTCCCGGTGCGCGATAAAGTCATCAATGCAACATCGTTTGTCGTGCCTTGTTCCGCGTTTATTTAAAATGACAATTCCATGGACTGCCCCTCGTCATGGACATACTCCTGCGTCATTTGAACCGGCGGTAAGGATTCCAGAAAAATCGACCCGTAAAACCGGGTACTGATTCTTGGGTCTAAAACGACCACCAATCCCTTGTCGGTTTGGGTTCTGATTAAACGCCCAAACCCCTGTTTAAATTTGATAACTGCTGCCGGTAATTGGAAATCCATAAAGGGATTCCCTCCTTCGGCCTTAATCTTTTCAAGTCGAGCTTCCAATAGAGGGTGATCCGGGACACTGAAGGGCAAGCGGGGGATGATCACATTTTGGAGTGCCGAACCGGGCACATCCACACCTTGCCAGAAGCTATCCGTTCCAAACAACACACTCCGCGGATTTTTCTTGAATTGTTTCAACAACTCAGACCGACTGGTACCATCTCCCTGAGTAAACAAACTCATCTGCTGCTCGGTAAGCCAGGATGTCAGAGCCGATGCAAGAAACCGCAGTAATTCGTAACTGGTACACAAAACAAACGCATGGCCATCAGTACGTTGCACATATCGCTTGATCATCTCCACGGTACTGGCGCGAAATGCCTGTCTGTCTTTGGATGGGTCGGGCATCCCACTAACTAAAATTACTTCCGCCTGACGCCGATAGTCAAAAGGCGAACCTAACTGTTCTGTGTTCGACTGCGTTAACCCGATTCGTGAGCGAAAGAACTGAAACGAATCTTCCTGTCCTACACCCAATGTCGCACTGGTCATAATGACCGAGGGCACTTTTTCAAATAACTCACTGCGCATCACCGGTCCGATATCCAGGGGAGCGGAATTTAATTCCACTCGCAGGCTTCCTCGTCGTGAGGTAGAAGCGACCAGCCAATAAACCATATCGGCAGCCGCCTGCTCCAGCCAATGATGAATCGTATCGGCTAGTGTTGATAGCCGTAGAGCTGCTGACGAATAGTTCTTTCGATCAGCAATGTCATCGATGCCCGTCGCTATTTGACGCACCATTCCCGCCAGTCGGGCAAGTTCCGGACTTAAGGCATTCGGAAATATCCGTGGGGTTCGAATGCGGCCATTGCTCTGTTCGTTGTTTAGTTTCCACTGCATCGCTTCGTCAAACATTTCGTCCGCTGCATGATAACAGCGAACCACCTGTCGTTGAGCCTTGTCATATCGGCCTGCGACAAGTAATCCTTTGTTCGTCCGGTCGTTGTACAGTTTGTTCAGAACATAGGAAATCTGACCCGAGGTGACACTGAGGCCCAGATGGTCTCCGGCTACAGCCTCCAGCGTATGTGCCTCATCTAAAATAACGGCATCATAGTCAGGTAGGATATTCACACCCTGTCGTCGCAGTGCCAGATCGCTAAAAAACAGGGCATGGTTGACGATTAATACCTGAGCATGCTCCATCCGCCGACGTGCCTGAAAATAGAAACAGTTTTTAAACGTTGGGCACGCGCGGCCCAGACAGTTTCCGGAATCGCTGGCGACTTCGTCCCAAACAGCTGCCATGGGTTGAAACGCCATACTGCTGCGACTACCATCATTGCTCTGAGAAGCCCAGTCCCGAATTTGATGTAAATGCGTTTCTTCATCTGCTTCATCAAACAGTGTGCCCGATCTTTTCAAAGCGGACGTAAGTCTCCGCCGACTCAGGTAATTACCCCGGCCTTTAACCAGAACGGTTGAAAATTCCCGGGGAATGACACTGCCAAGCAACGGGATATCTTTTCCCAGCAATTGTTCCTGCAGACTGATCGTATGCGTGGAAACCACAATACGCCGAGTTCGTTTTTCACCATCCGCCGTTAAAACCAGTTGTTCCGCTGGCTGCGTCGCTGCCAGAATTGCCGGTACCAGATAAGCAAAGGTCTTGCCAACACCCGTTCCTGCTTCCACCACCAGGTGCTTTCGATCCTGCAATGCCTGCGAAACCGCATCGGCCATATCGAGTTGCTGCTGGCGATGTTCATAATGGTTCAGTCGTGCAGCAATACGACCGTCAGGCCCAAGAATATCTGCTGGTCGAATAAAGTCAGAATCCATCCGTCATTTCTTTATCGTGAGTGAGTTCCAGCGGAACTGCCGTTAGCCGGAGCTATGATTTGCGTGGAAAAGGATGAGTAGCAATCACGCCTGCTTCCGGGCTGCTTGCCGATGCATAAAGTCGTTTTGGGATTCGGCCGGCTAAAAATGCCTGACGGCCGGCCAGGGTTGCATGTTTCATCGCCAAAGCCATTGTGAAGGGATCCCGCGCATGGGCGATAGCCGTATTCAATAATACACCATCCACGCCTAACTCCATTGCCTGAGCCACATCACTGGCGGTGCCCACACCTGCATCCACAATCACAGGATAGTCAGGATCCTCATCTTTTAAATATTCCAAGATGATGCGGATGTTATTGGGATTCAAAATTCCTTGTCCCGAACCAATCGGACTTCCCGCCGGCATCACTGCGGCGGCACCGGCTTGTTTGAGACGCCTTGCCGTCACCGGATCGTCGCTGGTGTAACACAATACGTGGAAGCCATCGGCAACCAGACAGGCCGTTGCCTCCAGCGTGGCCACGGGGTCAGGTAGTAAGGTACGGCTGTCACCCAGACATTCCAGTTTCACCCAGTCCGCACCGGGATTCCCCAATGCCCGTAATATCTCACGACCCATACGGGCTACGCGTATCGCGTCCTGAGCACTATAACAACCTGCCGTGTTGGGAAGCAAAACGGTGCTGGTTGAATCAATATGATCCAGTAAATTTTCGCCTTCCGCGTCGTGGAGTCGTTCACGACGTACGGCGACGGTAATACAATCCGCACCTGACAAATCAAGTGCCTGACGCATGGCCCCCGCATTTTCATACCGACCACTGCCAACAATCAGACGACTCTGTAACTGAATCGGGCCAATGTTCAATGGCCTGTCTGAATAGGTCGCTACATCCGGATTTGGAATGACACCAATCCCCATTTTTTATTGCCAGCCCTTCCTATTTCTGGAACTACCCGTACTCAACAAGATCGTTGATTTTCACCCACCACCAACAAAGGTCACAATTTCCAATTTGTCATCTGCGGATAGAATTGTATCCCCATGTGACTCAAACGGAATCAAAGTAAGGTTGACTTCAACTGCAATATGGCGCGTTGTCAATTCTAATTGCTGAAGCAAAGCCAGTAATGTAATGCCGGTTTCCGTCTCGACAGATCTCTCATTGACTTGGACAATCAAGATGATGCCCCTATTCGCGAATCGTAATATTCCGAGCCTGCCCGGATGTCATGCCCAATAATTGTCCCTGCTGAGGTCGGCCAGCTGTTTCCATCTGACGGTTCCAGGGCACTCCATAGGCGGCATAGTTTCCTGTCGATGCATCGACAATGTACACAATACAATTTCCCGGTCGATTATTTCCCGAAAAACTCGCCTCTCCTGTCACCATGATGAATCGAGGAGTCTTGCTTCGTTGAACTTTTAAATCATTAAACACGTTCGTTTTGAAGATGCCACCAAACGTTCCTAAGCGGGTGTAGGGCACCAAACACTGAAGATCACCTGTGAGTCCATCCAATAAAAACACACCTTCTGCTGAATCCGAGACCTTTCCGGTCGCCAGACAGAATTTGTCAGAACTATCTCCGGTCGCGGCCTGAAGGACGATACCATCAACTTCAAAAGACGTTGCCAGACCGGATGACGCCTTCGACATTCCAATCAACGTCCCAATGACCATACCAACACCCATCAGTAACCCACAACCAATCCCGATAATGAATGATTTTTTTCTCATATCTAACTCTCGCTTATCCGCCCAGTTACTGATTTTGGTGCACGCCTGATCTCTACAACACAGACAATCTGACTGCTACATTATATGCCAATCCACTTAAAATTTTAACCTGCTTCGCCAGATTACCCTTGTTTTGAACTCATGCCAACCATCGGCCAAGTGCTGGTAAGCCGCAGCGGATATGCTAAAACATAAGCTAACCCCTTGCCGGTGATCACGCACTAATTAAAGCGACGTAAGGGCAGACATTTAATGTCTGGCTTCGATTATCGTTTGACCAGGAATACAATCACATGTCCACAAATCACGACTTAAACAGAAAACTACGCATGGGATTGGTTGGCGGCGGGCAGGGTTCTTTTATTGGACGTGTTCACTGCACGGCGGCCGTATTAGATAACCGCGCTTCTCTGGTAGCCGGGGCTTTATCATCCAATCCCCAACGCGCAAAAGATTCTGCCGCGGATTATGACATTTCTGACGACCGGGCTTATGGAAGCTATCAGGAAATGCTGGAAGGTGAGTCAGCGCTTCCCGCTGATCAAAAAATTGACTTTGTCTCCATTGCAACTCCAAATCACACCCATTTTGAAATCGCCAAAGCGGCCGTTGATGCTGGATTCAATGTAATCTGCGACAAACCCATGACGTTTGACCTCGCCCAGGCAGAAGAACTCGCCAACGCTGTCGATCAGGCCGGAGTCGTCTTTGCTGTATCTCATAACTACACCGGATATCCCCTCGTTCGACAGGCTCGGGAAATGATCCTCAATGGAGATTTGGGAGAAATTCAAGCCATCCGCTCTAACTACATCCAGGGCTGGCTCAGGACGCGACTGGAATCTGACGAACAGAAACAAGCAGCCTGGAGGACCGATCCTGCAAAAAGTGGCGCTGCCGGATGCTTCGGAGATATTGCCACGCATGCCTATAACCTCGGCCGCTACATGACCGGCTTGCTGCCTTCAGAAATCAGCTGCCATTTGAAAACCTTTGAAGAGGGCCGTCTGCTCGATGATTATGGCACCGCCATTATCCGATTTGAAAACGGGGGGCTCGGAACCGTGACTGCTTCCCAAATCAGCCATGGCCGTGAAAACGACCTGTTCATCGAAATCGATGGCACGAAAGGTGCGTTGCAATGGCGACAGGAAGAACCCAATCAGATGATTGTCCGAGCCAATGGACAACCCCATCAAATCTATACCCGTGATCCCAATGCACCCTTCATGAACGACGCCGGAGCCCAGGCCTGCCGCCTTCCCGCCGGACATCCCGAAGCGTTCTTTGAAGCATTTGCCAATGTCTATCGCTCCGCCTATGATGCCATGATCGAAAGAATTATGGGACGAGAATTCGAACCGAGGGATACCGTCTTTCCCAATGTCCATGACGGAGTGGAAGGAATGTACTTTATTCAACAATGTGTCGCCAGCTCCGCAGAGAACGGAGCATGGCTGCCACTGAAACATGACCGAGCTCGACACTAATTTAGAAAGAACTTAATGATGAACCAAAAAAAATACATCCTATGTTTTCCCCTAGTCCTGATCATGCTCGCTGCACTGATGCTGCCATCGACGGAAAGCCTGCGTGCTGACGAACGTAAATATACCTCGCTGTTTAACGGCCGCAACCTCAACGGATGGAAGGCGAGTGAAAATACGGACTCCTGGTCGGTTAAAGATGGGAGCATTGTGGCTGCCGGACCCCGAAGTCACCTGTTTTATGAAACCAAAGAACCGTTTAAAAACTTCGATCTTAAAGTTGACGTGATGACCACTCCCGGGAGCAATGGGGGAATTTATTTTCATACTAAATTTCAACAGGATGGCTGGCCCAGCGTCGGTTATGAAGCTCAGGTGAATGTGACCCATGGAGATCCCAAAAAATCCGGCGGACTCTACGGGATTATGGATATCTCCGATCCTCCGGTCAAAGATAACCAATGGTATGAAACACGAATCATCGTGCAGGGAAAACAAATCAAAATCTGGCTCGATGGAAAACTACAAGTCGACTATACCGAACCTGAAGGTAAACTGCCAAAACCTGATCAGCCCGGCCGTAAACTTACGACCGGCACCTTTGCGCTGCAGGCTCATGATCCTAAAAGTGTTGTGTATTTCAAGAATATCCGGGTCAAACGACTCGAATAGCCTCGTAAATCCAGCAAAGCGATCCTCCTGCTGATTTCAGCTCATGACTTTTCCAAATTACAATCGCGAACAATCCTACGATTGGAATTACAAAAACGTACCCGCTGCGGTCTGCCTGGAAATCAAGGATATACCAGGTACGTTCGACTTCTGTGGGCTCCCCGTCCGTTCACCTCTGGGCATGCCGGCCGGACCTCTGCTGAATGGTCGCTGGTGCCTGTACTATGCGAGCCTTGGTTTTGATGTTGTGACCTACAAAACCGTACGCAATGTCCAGCGGGATTGTTATCCGCTACCCAATCTCGTGCCTGTGATGACAGCAGATTTATTTGGAGGCGAAGGAACCGTGCCCGCCGATCATCATATGAACGGCAGTTGGGCCGTCTCCTATGGTATGCCCTCTCAAAATCCGGATGTTTGGCAAGCCGATATTGCAGATACCCGTCGCCAATTACCACCGGATAAAGTGCTCTCCGTTTCCGTTGTGGGCACGGTCCAGCCCGATTGGACGCTGGAGCAACTGGCCGAAGATTATGCACTTTGTGCAAAACTCGCTATTGAAAGCGGAGCCGACTGCGTGGAAGCCAATTTTTCCTGCCCCAATGTCTCAACCTGCGATGGGCAACTCTACCAGAACCCCATGGATTGCGGTCTTGTTGTACAAACCATTCGGCAGGCAATCGGGGATATCCCCTTGATAGGAAAAATCGGGCGCTTACAGGATGCACAGGAATCCCAAAGGCTGGTCGAACAACTACACCCCTACGTCAATGCACTGGCGATGACCAATAGTATTGCAACTCGAGTTCGGCATGATGATGGTGAGCTCATGTTTCAGGGGGAACAACGGGGAATCTGCGGCAAAGCAACACTGGAAGCTTCGGTCGACCAAACTCAACAAATGTCCTCCATCATCGACGAGCATGGATTTCAAGTCCAGCTGATCGGTGTGGGTGGCGTGAGCTGCGTTGAAGATGTTCATCGGTATATGGAAGCCGGTGCACATGCCGTCCATATTGCAACCGCTGCAATGACGAACCCGGAAGTCGCGTTGGAAATCCGAAGTCAGTGGTGAATACCCTACGGCACGATAGACACTGACTGAGAATAGGTTTATCGAATAAAAAACGGGGCGGGACAATCGAGCTGGTAAAAATAAAATCACGTGTCCCCAATGACGAGCGGCAGAAGCAACGAACCGCTTGTGATTTAATTTCTATAACTCGATAATCCCGCCCCGTAATAAAATAAGTCCGGGATCCAAAATAACTGCCTCACCCCCCAAATAGGACTGTCCCTTTAAGGTGGAATGGGGCTCATAACCGGTTCCCCGCAAAGAGAACGTATAATTTGCATATTCCCCTTACACCCTATACATCGCAATTTAACCAAACGCTCATTTCATCTATTTGTTGACATATCAGAAATGCTTGCCTGTCTTGCGCAGTTTTATGATGACTCTGCCGGTTATAACAATTAGGGAACGACTGGAGGGTCTATTCCGGTAGCTTGCGAGGCAAGTAAGTCCGGTTTTTTGTTTCTTTTAAACGGGAACCCCCATAAATTACCGTGTACAATTCGGTTAAGAAACCATTGATATGCTTAGATTGTTATTCTGCGTCGTCGTAAGCAAGTACTTAAAAATGAACTATTAGGGTCAGTGCCATGTTGAGAATTTATTCTGTTCTATTTACCTGCCTATTGGCATTATTGATTCCATCGATCCACGCCCAGGATGTTCAGCATCGTACGTTGTATGGTCAGGGCGTCCATGAGTACTACAACGGTAATTATGAAGAATCGATACGCTACTTCACCACGTCGATTGACAAGAAGACAGATGATCCACGAACATTTTACTTTCGTGGATTAGCGAATGCTAAGATTGGGCGTACCGATGCATCTGTAGCTGACCTCAAAGCCGGCGCAGATTTAGAAGCTCGTGACAAACGTGGAATTTATCAGATTTCAGCTGCGCTACAGCGTGTTCAGGGGCAGCCCCGACTGCAAATCGAAAAATTCCGACGTGAAGCTCGCACCAATCTTGTAGCAATCGAACGAGCTCGTCTCAAGGCCCGTTATGAGCAACAACAGGCCAATGAAGCTGCGGTTCTTCGAAAACCATCAACCACAGCACCTTCCATTCCTGTCGACGCACAATCAAGCCTCAAGGCATCTAACCCGTTCGCTCCGAACAATATTGCCGGTGTGAAGAGTAATCCAAAAAACGTTACGGTTTCTAAAGTCACCACCCAGCCCGGCGTCGACGACAAAGATCCACTTGGAAATGTCCTCGGCAACAATCCTGCCAATCAGCCTGTGGTTACGCCACCAACTCCACCGGCAACAAACAACGTACCTGCGGCAGCCAATCCATTCGCACCAGGCAATGTTCCTGCGGCAACCCCTCCACCTGCGGCAGCCAATCCATTCGCACCAGGCAATGCGCCTGCGGCAACCCCTCCACCTGCGGCAGCCAATCCATTCGCACCAGGCAATGCTCCTGCGGCAACCCCTCCACCCGCGGCAGCCAATCCGTTCGCACCAGGCAATGCTCCAGCAGCAACCCCTCCTGCCAATAACGATCCTGTCACGCCCGGAAATGCGCCCGCAGCGGGAAATGCAGCGCCTGCCGCCAAACCACCTGCAGCGGACGGCCAAAGCGGGGGAACTCTGGGGGCTATTTTAAGATCTTTGAACCCATTTGGAGGATCAGCCGCTCCCAATGCCGACGAAACCATCGACAAAATCAAAAATCTCATTCCGGGGGGTTCGGCACCAGCCGTACCGGAACCTGGCAATCAACCCGCGCCTAACAAACCAGGCGCAGCCCCATTCGGCGGCAACGAGAATCCATTCGACAAATAAGGCGATCGCCATTTTGCTCAGGCCGCAGCCAACTCATGAACGGCAGTTCATCGGTTAGCTGCGGTTTTTTCGTTTAGAGATATAACGAGGTCACGGTGCAACACCGACCTGTTTTTAGGTTAAACTAGATAAAAGTTAGCCTTGTTTGTTTTGGTCAA
>JAYZPA010000019.1:0-14278 GCA_036150515.1 Planctomycetota bacterium | reverse complement strand
TGTGGCAGGAATTAATAAAGTCAATGAGGATGGCGTAAGGCGACAGGATATTCTTGCAAATTGTCGCCAAGGTGAGCACATCACTCTGGTACTCGATGATACCAACGAGTATTCCGAAACTGCTGTACAAGTACGTCGTGGTAATGGCGAAGTAATTGGATACCTGCCCGACAAGAGTGAAAATGACTGGGCTACATACGTCCGAGATGAAGTTTCAATGGGGTATTTGTTTGACGCATATGCTTACAATATTGAGCGAAAAGGTACAGATGTTTTTACTCGGCTCACTCCCGGAACATCGTTGGTCACGATGGAACTCCTGTTAATCCAATTCGATGACAACGAGTTGTCAAATGCCGCGGGATATGTTGACAGCGTTCTAAAAGAGTATGAACTGACGCCGCTTTTCAGGCCGTCAAATAATATCACCGAACGAACCAAAGTTCAGCGGATCAGCAAACCAGCAGCACAAACTCCACGCACAAACAGGAAAATTGGTCGTCGTGAGCGAAGACGTAAAGAACAGACCAAAATCTATGTCCAGTTATTCATTTTTACTGTGTTAATCGGCATTCCGTTAATTGTCTTTATTTTTTGTAGTTCTGTTCTACGAGGAAGTTAATTTCAAAGCCGGACATAAGGATCAAATCAGCATGTCGCTGTTCGACGATTTTCTGATGTATGAACTCTGTTTCCCCGGTGCCGTGACCGGTGAAACGGAAATCGAATGCCCCTACTGCCAGCAACGACTGACCGTAACCGTCGATGACCCCATGGGCGAAGAAATCTACCAGTGCCCCTCGTGTGCAGGCACCTTTGAAGCCGACTGGGGCCAAGGCGTGGTTCGCTATCAAACCGAAGAATGACCCTGGGCTACCCGTTTTTTCTTTGAACCAATTTCCACACAAGCAGTAGAATGGGGAGACTCGCACTACACGCACAGGTCCAAATCCGCCTGCGAACACCCCCCCTATGAAATCTAAACTCAAACACCTACTGCTGCTGATCGCACCCCTGCTGGTTGCCACCGGCTGTAATTTCACAACCAACAGCCTGCTCCCGGGACAAAGACTCCTTAATTTTGAAATCCTCCTCGATGACCAAATTCAATTCACCGGATTCCTGGGCGTGAATGACCATCTGCCCGTCCCGCAAATGTGGAATGTCCTGCCGGAGGTCACCTTCGAACCTGTCGAAAAAGAATCCATCCTGAATGACCCTCGACAGGCAACCGTAAGCTATAAAGGAAACGTCCTGATCCGAATGAAACACGTCGATGAGGAACTGGACAGCATCGCCACGGAAAACCTCACGCTTTCAAGATCAGCGACGACCAACGCCTGGTCACTAAACCCGAAAGACATCGAACGACTACAATCTCAGCTCCAACAAAGGTGAACCATGACCAGCCAGCCTCCACTAATCCCAACCCGCAATCCCATCACCCGCCGTGGTTTTATCCAGGCCTCGGCTGCCTCCTCCCTGGCACTTACACTACCCCATACCTCGACCGCCGCACTCCGCCGGCTGGATCAACCCGTCCGCATCGGCGTGATCGCCGACCTGCACCAGGATGTGATGCACGATGGCGTTGAGCGCGTTCAGGCCTTCGTCAAAAAAATGGAAACCGTTCAGCCGCATGCCCTGCTGCAGTTGGGAGATTTTGCGTATCCGAATGCCAAAAACAGTGAAGTCATCCAGCTCTTTAACAAAGCGCACGAGCGGACGCTGCATGTTATTGGCAACCATGACACCGACAGCGGACATACCAAACAACAGTGCCTCGACATCTGGGGAATGCCGAATCGCTACTATACCCAGGACATCGAAGGGCTTCAGCTACTGGTGCTGGATGGCAATGACAGCGGTTCCCCGACCCATAAGGGAGGCTACGTGTCGTATGTCGGCAAGGAACAGGTCGAGTGGCTCAGGGATCAACTGGCAACGCTGACCGGCCCGATCATGGTCGTTTGCCACCAACCTCTGGCCGGAGCCTGGGCCGTGGACAATGCCGATGAGATTCAGACGCTGCTGGCAACCGCGGCGGACAAAATTGTACTGGTCATCAACGGCCACTCCCATATTGACGATGTCCTGCGTGTTAAAAACGTGACCTACATGCATGTCAACTCGGCTTCGTATCAGTGGGTCGGTGGATCGTACCGACACGACAGCTACTCCAGGGAAATTCATGATAAATTTCCCTACATATCCTATACCTGCCCGTACCGCGATTCGGTTTTTGCGACATTCACGTTTGACCCGCAGAGCCTGACGATCGGCGTGGAGGGCCGGCACAGCGAGTGGATGGGAAAATCACCTGCGCAGCTGGGCGTCGATCTGGATCCGAAGCTGACACACGGCGAGGAAATCTCACCCGGGATCCGCAGCCGCCAGCTTCTGCGAATCGCCAAATAGACTCGTGCCAATACACCGTGGGAGTTAATCGTCAATGGCCGACTCGTTCACAGTGCTGAGCATCTCGCCGTCCGGCAACTGAAGCTCGATCTGTGATGACTGCAGCTCCTTAAACCGACCAATGACCTGCTCGTTAATCGCCGTACACTCAATCGTGACGGGCTTATCCCGATCCGCATCTTCAGCTGCGGCAATTAATTCCAGCAGTTGAATCAGGCCAGCCGGCGTGACTTGCGTTGCGTTCAGGTTCACAATATGAATCGAGGTCTGTTCCGACATGACGTTCGCCAGCATTGGAATTAAACGATCGTCAAACGTATTTTCCTCAGCCGCGGAAAACCAAACCAATATCGGCGTGAACAGGCTCGGTCCGCCGCCGCCCCATGAGGATGTGGTTGCCTCATAGGTCCAGGGGGCTTCAAAGAATCTCGCACCCGCCTGCTGGAGTTCGTTAATCACGGCAGTCTGCCGCCGCTGTTCGATCCAGACATCATCCTCCTCTAGCTGCAACCTCTCATGCTCCGCAATCACCTCGTTGTCACTCAATCGCAACAGCTCATAAGCCTCCCCGCCGACATGAAAGGGCTCCAGAAACCAGCCAAAATATAAGGCTGACAAATGAGCTCGGTAAAAATTATGACCCTGGGGGTGAAATAAGGACGCCGGGTCATATGTTGATTGCGGAAAAGCGCTTTCCCACAGATCATTCGGCGATAAGCCGAGCATGTACCCAGCCTCATTACCACGGAAGAACAAGTTGTTGTAACTCATCGGGAACGGATCCCCATGGTTAAGGGTGATGCCCTCAACCTGATCAAGTTGGTTCGGGTAGACCCCGGTGCGATGGCGATGGCGTTCGATGGCAATTTGCTGACGAAGCAGAACCATCCGGTCCCGTAGATAAAGTTCCCATTGATGGCCCCCTCTCTGAAGGTAGGTCTTTAGATAGGTCATCAGGCAGGCGCGCGTCGCCAGTCCCATATCCGCGCGGATCATTTTGGCGACCCAGGCCTGGACTGCATCGCTTCGAGTTTCCGCATCGGGTTCCCGGACCGTTTCGGCCAGAGAGTCCATCCACTGATGAATATGGATGGTCTCTTTGTCCCAGTCAGTAAAGGCGGTCATCATACTACCAAGAGTAAGAAACAACGGTGGTGTGTATAACGCCGTCTCATGGTCGACAGCAATCTGCCAGAATGGGGCGGTGCCAAACTGCTTGGTTTCCTGAATAAAGTCCAGAACATAGTATCGCAATACCTGATCGACATACTCTGTTTCCGTTAGCGGTAATGGCAACGCGTCAAGAATCTCGGTCAACTGCTGGCAAATCTGCGGATCGGTTCCGGCGTGCCGCAGGATGGTTGCGTAGGCAGCCAGCATGCTCATTTCTTTATCGCGATGAAGAACTCCATGGACCGAGTGCCGCTTGTCTGTTCTGGTTTGTTGCCGAATGCTGGTGTGAAGTCGGCCAAGCTGATTAAGCCATGAGGAGGTCTTCCCCTCGCCGATCATCAGCGTCGTGTGCATCTGTAACGCTAACCCAAGGTTTCGGTATCTGGATTCGTCGCTTTCACTCTGATTAATCAGTGAATCTTCCGCGGCAGGATAATTAGAGTATGTGTTAGTTTGGCTGTCACGCTTTTTCACACGTGGGATGTAGGTGGGACACTCTGCGGATTGCAAAAGAGCTTCCATTGCGATTTGTTTGTTGAACTGAATGTAATTGGCCAGCACCGGGAAGTCTTTTCTCGTCCAGGGGTGTTCCATGGCATAACCATGTTGCGCCGCCAGCAGATGATGATCAAATCGCCCCGGTTTGTGTTCGATCCATGGCTTGCCCAGCAATTCTTCAAAATAGGGACGCACAAGATCGTTTACCGGGACATATTCCGGTCTGGGAAGTTGATCAAACTCAAACCCAGGACGGCCGTATCCGACCCGATTACACCAGGCAAGAACAAATCCGATCGGTGGCTTGTTTAGATGCCTTGGGTGCAGATACCATGGCGTGTCCTGATCTGCCGGCAGGGGAGGGTCGGCTAATAGCTCATAGCCGTTATCCTCGGGTCGAACCTGATCGTAGGCCTGATTAAAATATTGGCGAAAACGCAACTTGCCGCTTTCATCGACCGGACCGACGATGCGCGTGGTCGCTTCACTCACCAACAGGGGTCCCGGCGGAAAGAGCAGTGGAATGAAAGTCAGTAAAAAACCCAGCAAGGTGAGTAAACAGCGTTTTTTGAAAGACCATTGGAGCATGGAGAAACCTCGGGGCCATTTAGGAAAACATGCAATCCGTAACACCGCTATGGATCTTCTGTTACATGATATACTGGTATGGTATTAGATTATTAGAACAATTGCGAATAGGGGTGACCTCGTGGACGAATCCGCTGGGGCAACGGATGTTCCAAAAAAGCCTCGCTCCAAATGGCGGCGATTTGCATCTTTGTTCTTCAGACATCTTTTGCCAATCCCGTTCTACGGAATAGTAATCCTTGGCTTTATGAATATGTCTCGGGACGGGGGTCTTGAACACAATTTGATCTTCATCGTTGCCGTCGCTGCGCTATTATCGGTGCTCGTGGTCATTGGAACGCGTGCTTGTCTGGAATCATTGGTTTGTCTGCTGATGATGACCGAAACGATTTGTCTGGCCTTCTTTTACGAACATTCATGGCCGGTGGTTTGGACGAGAGTTACCGTGCTGCAGATTTTTGTCGCCACTGCGTTGTTTTTTTGGATGACGGTTCTCCGCATCCGCAAACGCAAGTTCAGTACTTGGCTAATCTGTACCGAAATTATCACCGTCCTGTCGTTTGCAGCGAATATCTATATTCATGCGGCATATTGGAGAGCGTAAACCACCGCACTCCTTTACATTTTCTTGCTCCGGCAGTATCAGGTGAGAGGTTAGAATGGGAAGGTGCATTCAGGTCGGACAGCCATGTCCCTCAATCGTAACGGGTGCCGGTACCATCAACCCACACCAAGACAACCTCTCCCCATCTCAACCCGAAAAACAAAGGGCAGACCACCATGGCAAATGATTTCAAAGATAAACATGTACTGATTACCGGCGGAACCCGCGGGATCGGCAAAGCACTGGCGGTTCGACTCGCCTCGGAAGGTGCCAAACTCTCGCTGAACTATTTTTCGCGTGAGGAAGATGCAGCACAAACCGTGGATCAGATAACCGGGCAGGGGGGTGAGGCATTCTCTGTTCAGGGTGATAATGCGTCGCCGGAAACTGCCGCGGAGGTTGTCTCCCGGGCACGTGCCCAATACGGATCCATTGATATGCTGGTCACCGCCGCCGGACTCAGCATTCCCGGATCGGCTGACGCCATGACCTGGGAGCGATGGAAAACCACGCTGAACGTGAATCTGGACGGGACGTTCAATATGATCTACGCCGTCGTTGAAGAAATGCAGCAGCAGCAATTTGGCCGGATCGTCACCTTCTCCTCGATCGCTGCACTGCGGGCGCGGGAAAATCAAATTGCCTACTCCGTCGCCAAAGCCGGGATCATTGCCATGACCCGCTGCATGGCCGAAGCATGGGCCGGCCAGGGAATCCGGGTGAACTGTGTCTGTCCCGGACTTACCGAAACCGAAATGGCACACACTTTGTCGCAGGAAGTCCATCGCGTCATCATGGAAAACACGCCCATGGGGCGTATCGGGGAACCGGAAGAACTGGCAGCCGTCGCACGCTTCCTATTGAGCGAGGAATCAAGCTTCATGACCGGACAGACCGTGGTTGCCAGCGGTGGACGCGTCATGATCCCGGGATAAGTGAAAACTAGCCTCTTTTCACTTCCGCTGCTAAAATAGCAACAGCTATCAAAACAGCCCCACTTCCAATCGCCAGCCCATCCCGATCCCATGCAGAACCAACGTAACTCCAACGCCCGGCACCGACAACGACGGCGACAGTTCATCAAACAACTCGGGCTTTGCTCCACGCTCCCGTTCTTCCCGTCCATCAACCAACTCGCCGCACAGTCCTCCACGCCCCCGAAAAGGCTGGTCTGCGTCGGGACAGAGTACGGCATGCACGCGCCTGCATTTTTTCCCACAGCCACCGGATCGGACTACACGCTTCCGGAACTGCTGCAGCCGCTCCAAACCGTCCGTGAGTCACTCACCGTAATCGAAGGCCTCGACCATCAACTCGGCGGCGGACACAAAGGCGTGCAGGGGTTCCTCACCGGGGAACGGTTCAGCTTCTCAAAATCGTCCATGTACTCCATGGACCAGTACGCCGCTGACCGGGTCGGAAACGACACCCGCTTTCCTTCACTCACACTCGACCTGCATGGAAGCAACTCCTGGTCATGGAACCGGTATGGCGTCAAAATGCGGGGCATCGGCGACCCGGCTCAGCTTTTTGACATGCTGTTCAAGCCCCTGCTCACCACACAGAAAGAGCAGGCCACCGCCGAAATCAATATTGAAAAAAGTGTCCTCGACACGGTCGCCCGCAGCGCCAGGCAGCTGGAAAACAAACTCGGCTCGCAGGATCGTCACAAGTTTCAGGAATACCTCAATGCGATCGAAGAAACCGGACGACGGCTCAACCGCACCGGCTACTGGATCGGGAAGGACAAACCGGTGGTCCCCGGTAGTGAAGATGCCCTGCAGCAAAAGTCCGGCGGCGAAGAACGCCGCTTCGTTGCGATGCGCAGTATGTTCGACCTCTGTGCACTCGCCTTCCGCACCGACTCAACCCGCATTGTCACCATGCATGTACCCGGCGGTAACGGCGTACTGCAACTGGATGGCATCCAAGATGGATATCACTCGCTGAGCCATCATGGTCAGGATCCAAAGAAAATCGAACAGCTCAAACAGATCGAGCTGGAATACATCAAAGAACTGGCACACTTCATCCAGACACTCAAAGATATCCCCGAAGGAAACGGATCCATGCTCGATCATACGCTGATTTATTTCGGCAGCGGCATGGGCAACGCCAGCAGCCATTCCAACCGTAATCTGCCCGTGCTGCTGGCCGGTGGGAACATGAAACACGGAAACTCGCTCAAATACGAGCGGGACAGCAAACCCCTCTGCGACCTCTATGTCTCCATGCTGCAGTGGCTCGGTGTGGAAACCGACTCGTTTAGCGGCAGTCGCGGGAATATGTCGGAGTTGTTCTAACGTGAAGCTCAAATCACCAACCATCCTGTTCATTGCTCTGCTGACCGGCCTGATCATGGCCGGTCCACCCCGGCAGCTGGTGGCCGGGGAAGAAGCACCGCTTCGCCGCTTTCTGACGCAGTACTGCAGCGACTGCCACGGAAGCCAGGACCCGGCCGGCGATCTTGATTTCACCCAACCGCTGACATCACCGCAACTGCAGAACATCTTTGACCAACTGGCCCACCGTCAGATGCCACCGCGTGACGCTGACCAACCCACCACGACCGAACTGATCGATATCATCGGCGTCCTTGCCGGCCGACTCGACCAGCAGACCGAAACCACCATCCCCCGCGGTACGCTGATGAGACGACTCAACCAGCGGGAGTATAACCATACCCTGCGTGATCTTTTGCGGGTGGACACCGAGTATAATCCTTCCCGATCCTTTCCGCTGGACAATGAATTTGCCGGCACCGACAATGTCGGTTTTGCGCTGGTGTTTTCACCCGCCCTGATGCGGGAAGCCATGCTGGCAGCCGATGACGTGCTGCAGCGAGCGATCCGCTTCGGCCCGCAGCCGGTCAGCGCTGTCCACCGGATCCTCCCCCGGCATGCGACCCGCCCGGTCTATCAGAACGGAGAGTACGTGAAGATCGTAACCGGTACCGAAGACGGATTCCAGCAATTCCGGCCCGGATCCAAAGATATCGCCGAACTGGCACAGGGGAACTATCGCATCCGCGTCCATGCCATAGCGCTGCATTCTGACTTTAAGGGGGTGGGGCAAATCGACGGACCGGTCAGGATGAAGGTTCGCGTCGGTCCTCCCGGGAAACAGGCGGAAGCCGGATCAAGGCGACTGGTGGATGAAGTCGATGTACCGGAAGACAAACCCACGACGTTCCATTTCACGGCCCGGCTGGAAAAAGGGCAGGTGCCCATCGTCTCCTTTACCAATGGGCATCGCGGTTCGTTTAAGAATCTGGTGAGACGCCGATATGGCCCCGATGCCCGTCAGACCCGCCAACCGATCATGGAGAAATACGACGGCCCCCAGTTACGGGTTTTCTGGATGGAAGTCGAAGGCCCGCTGTTTGACCAGTGGCCGCCCGCCGGGAACCTGCTGGTGTTTGGAAAACAGATGCAGCCGGAGAACCAGCCGTACATAAACAAGGTGCTGCACGCGTTTGTACAGCGTGCTTTTCGGCGCAAAGTGGATGATGCCACCGTACAACCTTTTCTGGACCTCTACCAGAAGTTGCGGGAAAACGGGCACCCCTTTGAAAGTGCCATCCATACAACGTTTAAGGCCGTACTGGGTTCGCCCGCATTTCTGTACCACTATGAAACAGAAGGGAAACTTGATTCCTACAGTCTGGTCAATCGACTCTCTTATTTTCTCTGGAATACTATGCCGGATCAGCAACTGCGGGATCTGGCCGATCAGGGAATGCCCTCACGCAATCAACTGACCGAACAGGTGGACCGGATGCTGGATGACCCCCGGGCAGAAGATTTCATCCGCAGTTTTGTGGATAACTGGTTAGGAATCGGGAAGCTTGGGGAAATGCCGCCGGATCCACAACGGTTTGCAGATTATTATACCGGCAACCTGCAGGAGGCGATGAAACGTGAAAGCCAGTTGCTCTTCAAATCACTGCTGGAGACGAATGGCCCGGTTCTGGACCTGCTGAATTCCGACTACACCTATCTCAACGAACGCCTCGCTCAACATTACGGCATTGCCGGGGTGACCGGGGACAAATTTCGACGTGTTCACCTTCCGGCCGATTCCCGACGGGGCGGGGTCCTTACTCAGGCCAGCGTGCTTACCGTTACATCCAACGGCACGGCAACGTCACCCGTGGTGCGGGGTGTCTGGATGCTGGAAAATATCCTTGGCAAACAGGTAAATCCGCCACCGGATGATATTGAGCCGATTGAACCGGACACCCGCGGAGCGACCACCATCCGACAGCAGTTGGCAAAACATCAGGAGCAGGCGTCCTGTGCCGTTTGTCACCAACACATCGATCCGCTGGGATTCAGCATGGAACATTTCGACCCGGTCGGGCTCTTTCGGGAAAATTACGCGCATCGGCGCAAAATCCAGACCGACGTGGTGCTGGCGGATGGCCGGGAACTGGACGGGGCAGAACAACTGAAACAGGCACTCGTCGATCAGCCTGCAGACTTCATCCGCTGCCTGACCGAAAAACTACTGGTCTATGGTACCGGAGGCGCTCTGCAGCGACAGGAATATGCGGAGGTTTTTGAGCTTGTCGACCGCGTGCAGCAGCAACAGCATGGCCTGCGCGACCTGATTGTTGAAATCACGTTAAGCGACGCATTTCGTACAAAATGATTTCCGGAACCATGTCATGAACTACAAAATCACCGTCTTACATCATCTGCTGCTCGTGTTAGGCGGCCTGGCCCTGGTATCCGCGCCTGCCAGCGCCCAGAAGTCACCTGCCAACCGCTCTGTTTCCATCTCCGGTCAACAGCGGCAACAACTCCTCAATTCGCTGCCCGCGATCAACACTTTCCGCACCGATCCAAGCAACCGGTTTCTGGTCGACCTTGCTCATGTCCGCCGCGGGCATCCCTATCGCGGGCGTGATGCGGAAAAACCGCACACCGGCGGCCACCTCTATTTTAATCTGGACAATGTTCCGGACTCGCCTAACCACCCCGAAAAATACCCCGCCATCTATGCCGTGGCGGACGGAGTCATCACCCGTATCGATTACTCGTTTCAATTACGGGAAATGTTCGAACCTGCACTGAACCAGCGCGTCGCCAACCGACGTTACGGTCTGGGGCTAACCTTTGCCCGCAGCGGTACCACGGCCATTACCTTTCACTACAGTATTGAACCGTTCATTGACCCCAACGATCCCGCTTTCTACGAACCTTTCATTCTGGTCAAACCGGGACAGCGGGTTAAAAAGGGAGACGTCATTGCCAGAATGTACATCCCCCCGAACAAAGCGATCGCAGAGAAAACCCACATCCACTTCAATCTGATCCGCGAAGGTGGCGGCGGGTTCATCTCACCCTCGATCTTCAGCCCCGACGTCGTACGCGAGTTCCATCGCCGCTGGAACCTCTTCCCCAACGACCCGGATTCGCCTATCCCACCCTGCATGGGCTATAAACTGCAGGCCGACGAGAATCCCTTTCAGCGTAAAGCGGTTACCACGCTCTAAGTCATTCAGCCTGTTTACGGCTTGCGAATTCCCCGATGATAATCACCTTCGCTCTGATGCGGCGTCATCTTCCAGTCGTCCGTACGAAACGGAAAGGCAGGTAATTCCCGGTTATTCATCAGTCGGCCATTCGGCAAATTCGACCAGGCATATCGTACGGCAACCGGTTTCGGCACGTCATCCGACCAGACAACCAGCCGATCCACCCCGTCAACACGAGTCACCCGTGCCCGCGCATGATGAAACTCGCCGTCCTCCGCCGCAATATAGAACCCAACATCATCGTCCTTATTGATGCGTAGCCCTGCACAGGTCTCTTTGACAAACCGAATCTCGACCTTGCCATCCTGTACTTCGTATCCCTCATACACCGGTCCCAGATAAGAAACGGCCGTATTGGACCGAAAACCCTTCACACCATAAACACTCCCCAGTGCCCACAGCGCAGAACGTTCACCCACCGGCCGTTTAGCCGCCGGATGGATCCCCTGATTGGAATTCGTATCATACGTCGCAATCAATCCGGTCTGCTCCGTGGCCTGCCACGTATCAAATTGAATTTCGCGTATCACATTCGTATGATGATTCATGTCATAGGTCATCGAGCGGCGGCTACTCCAGCCTGCAATCTGGATGATCCCAAAGGGAAGGTCACCAAACGACTCTCGCCATTGATCGATTACCAGTGGAAACGTCGCATAGAACGGCTTCCATGATTCACCGAACGAGTTATTCTCGCCCTGATAAAACAGGATCCCCCGAAAATCAAAATCACGGATCGGGTGGATCATTCCGTTATACATTCCGGCCGGATGCCGCTGCAGCGCCGGATTCTCGTACTGCCCCGCGTTAGGACGACCGGGCACGCGTTCTTTACGTGCCAGTGCTTCGGCATTATCCGACTCCCATTTCGCAAGGGCTGCCTTATAAGCTGCCTCAGCCTGAGCCTCTCCGCCAAACGCCTTCCAGCGACTTAGCCGTTCGTTGTAATCGGTAAAGTGCGGTTTCATCTCGGCAACCGTATTCAGTTTCTCTTCGTTGACCCAGTGCTGCGCCATGGTCCCGCCCCAGGATACATCCACAATACCCACCGGCACCTTCAGAACCCGATGCAGTCCCCGGGCAAAGTAATAGCCGACTCCGGTACATTCCGCAACCGATTCTGTCGTACATCGTTTCCACTGACAGTCTCCCTCCTTCTCAATGACGATATCTTCCCGGGGCTGACCCTGACTGACATGAGGTATTCGCAGAAATCGAATCGCGTCATAGTCAGCCGACGCGATTTCCAGATCGCGGTTGACCGTCCCTCCCATGGTCATTTCCATATTGCTCTGGCCGCCACAGAGCCAGACCTCGCCCACCAGCACGTCCTTAATTTCAACCGTGGTGCCGTCACCTGACACGACCAGCGTCCGACCCTCAAAACTGGAATCCAGGTTTTCCAGCTGCACCTGCCACCGCGCGTCTCTGTCCGCGGTCGTCTCCTGTTGCTGTCCGGCAAACTCGACACGAATCTTTTCACCTGCGGATGCCCAACCCCAGATCGTAACCGGTTGTTTCTGCTGTAAAACCATCTGATCGCCAAAAATCGCGGGCAACCGGATTTCTGCCGTCAAATATCCACTTGTGCTGAACAATAATACGAAAGTACAAAAAAGCGACCGTTTACAAAGATTCCGCATAACCAATTCCTAATCAAGGGTTTAAATCCGGCTGAAAGCTCCGACATATCGCTTCATTATACTGCAACCATCCTGCCAACAGTGCGGACAGAACCTGCTTACCCCCCGCAAAAGGCACGGCATCGCGATCACCAGCGGTTCTCTGCCGCAATCACCGAAACGGAGTAATCCAAGTTGCTTTTTTCACGTTCGAGTGGGATACTGACCGATATAAAGTTCCACAGGTACATTCATGAACCATTACGAAGTCAATCGACGACAGGCCCTTGTAACTGCGGGTCTGGGTGCGCTCTCGCTGAACATGCCGGGGATGGTATTCGGCCGGGACGTGTTGGATGAAAGCGGTACGGCGGTTGCGTCGGAAAAATCCTGTATTTTTGTGTTGCTCTGCGGCGGCCCCAGCCATGTGGATACCTGGGACATGAAGCCCAACGCCCCGGACACCATCCGCGGTCCCTACAAACCGATCGCGACTAAAGTTCCGGGCATGCGCATCAATGAGATGCACACCGAACTTTCCAAACACACCGATCAGTTCACCCTGATCAACTCCATGACTCATCCGGGCGGCATCAGCAACCATTTTGATGCGATGCATAACTTGCTCAGCGGTCAGTCCGTAAAACGTGTGGCCCAGGGCGTCACCGACGATCAGCCCTATCTTGGTTCGTTTGTCGCCAAGCATAAACCCAGCACACGTAACATTGTTTCCAATGCCTGGTTGATTAAATGTGTGGGTCCTCCTGTCTTTTGTGCTCCGAACATCGGCATTGGCGGTTATCTGGGATCGGCCTACGCCCCGGTCTTCGTCGGATCGGCTCAAAACCACCCGGCCATGGACGATTTCAAGCCACCCCCGATTTACGACATGGGTGACCCCCAACGACTCGCCCGCCGCCGTAAACTCCTGGGAACGATCGAAAGCAAACTGATGGCCGAAGATCCCGTCGGTTCTGACTGGTCTAATCTGCGGGAGATGGGCTATGATGCCATGACGCGTCCGGAAGGTCGTGAAGCATTCAATCTGGATCGCGAACCCACGAAACTACGTGATCGCTACGGACGCCATCCACTGGGCCAAAACCTGCTGCTGGCACGACGCATGGTCGAGGCGGGCGTGCGATTTGTGACGGTCAATGGATGGACAGGCCAGGCACCCCACGATACCAAAGGTCCTCCCAGCAGCAGCTGGGATATGCATGGCGGCAATATGGGGATGGGCAATGCGTTTGGTGACGGGTCCTACGGAATGGGCTTTTGCCTGCCGCGACTCGATCAGGCACTGGCCGGTCTTTTTTCGGACCTGAAAGAGCGGGGCATGATGGACGATACCCTGGTTGTCGTGACCGGTGAATTCGGCCGCACACCCAAGGTGCTTACCCAAATACCCCCGGGACGACAGCACTGGCCCAAGTGTTTCTCCTCGATCATGGCCGGAGCCGGAATTGGCGGCGGTCGGGTCTATGGGAAATCCGATAAACATGCGTCCTATGTGACCAGCAATCCAATTCGTCCAGAAGAGATGGCCGCAACCATCTATCATGCACTGGACATCCCACTCAACGAACCGCAAAACAACACCGGCATATCACGACCGCTGACCACGGGGAAACCCGTGATGGATCTGTTTGCATAAACTTCCGGCACCGTGACCCCTACGCGAATTTCTTCGCCAATCCAGATAGAATGATGCCCTCTAGTGGTGTTTTCGTCCGCAGTCGTGCAAAATAGGCATAAGGCTCAGGATCGGAGTGCGAATTATTTAACTATAAGGAACCGTAAAATGCGGCTGTTTGTTTCACTGGGATTATT
>JAYZPA010000018.1:0-95986 GCA_036150515.1 Planctomycetota bacterium | reverse complement strand
CTCTATCCAGTTGAGCTAGTGGTGCATAAACCTTAACGGCCATTACACCGCATACAATATTTAACGTATCCGAATCTCCTGCCTTCATCCAGCCAGTTATAATACAAATTGTTCTTTATTGCCTTCCAATTTCAACAATTGGTTCTTTAGTGAAACCCCGGTTCCCGCGGAAAATCCTACGAGACGGTTTCCCGTTCCGACCACGCGGTGGCAGGGAACGACCAAGGGAACGGGATTTGTTCGCATGACGGTGCCCACCGCGCGCGCAGACCGTGGACTACCGACCGCCTTGGACACCGCACCGTAAGTCTGAACAGCACCGTACGGAATCGTTTGAACAAATGCGCGCACCCTCGTGCTAAAGTCCGTTAGGGCCGGTTCGACTTTAATATCCGTAAAGGACATTGATTCACCCTGGCTATACGCGATAACCCTCCTCGCCAGCTCACTCATTGGTCCCCTTAGGTGCGGCGGAGATCCGCAAAAAGCTATAATCGCATTACTGCAGTCGAGTTTGCTTTCATGAAAGAATGACAGTCTAGACAGATACTCACCGTGCCACAACAACCCGACCCATTTCAGTTTTGTTTGGAACAACTCCATTTCAAATGCGGTCCTGGGATCGAAATGAACTTGCTTTCTGGACAAGGTTACTTGTCTTTCCGTCTGCGTCGGGATTTCGATTTAGACTTACCTTTGGCCTTTCCACTCGTACCATTACGGGTGGTCATGTTCTTATCCACGACATAACACACCGCCGTTTCCCAACTCGGGATATCCTCCTGAACGCGTTCGCCGTCTGAACCGTTTCGCTCACGCCCCTGACGGTCCGAGCGACCCGTTTGATCCCGCGAGGATGACCTCCTGTTTGAACGCTGTCTACCGCGGCTCTGATCCTCGTCGCGATCATCCTTGCGGTTGCGACGTCGCGAATCATCACCACGCCGATCATCTCGTTCATCGCCCGAACGACCACGAGACCGGCGATTTCCCCTGTTACGGTCATCGGATCCCGACGAACTTGAATCGCGAGATCGCCCTCGGCCACCGCGTCGCGTACTCCTGGAAGTTTGTGACGCTGGTCTCTCTGGCGATGAATCCGATTCAGCGAAACTAATTGAATCAACGGTATCCGCCTCGTCAAAAACAATCTCGTCCTGGCGGGTATCGCGAGTCGTATCGACAGAAAATAGTTGATCGATTGCCGAGACGACATCCTCCGTTGTTGCGGCGGACTTCAGCATCGTCAACGGGTCCGCCTCTTCCTGGTCATCTGAGGATTCGGAATCATCACGGGATCGCGACCGCCAAAAGGCCCAGCCCCCACCTTTTTTCTTCTTTTTCTTCTTGTTTGACTTGGAAGAAGATTGATCGGGCGCGACGTCCGGTTGCTGTGCTGCGGTCCGCTCATCCGGAGATTCAATTACCGCGGCCCCCTCCGACGCTGGTAATTCATCACTGGTCGACGCCTCGGCGTCCTTAGGCTGTGCTTCCAAATCGGTTTTGTCGGCAGGCTCGGTCGAGGAGGCTAAAGGCTTGCCGGTGAGGTCGGCCGCTAGCGATTCCCAGTGGTTGGCGTTTTCATCTGTCATAGAATAAATGCTTCATCAAGTTGGTGGCATCGTGAAAACACCATTCTATCTCTTAAATCAGTTCTGCGTAAGCTGACACCGACCTCACCACCTATATAAAAAATGACGTGGTTACTCTCGCAACCACGTCATCAGGGCCCTAAATCAACCTCACAAATCGTGATTTAAGTGATCTATTGCTGATCCACAAAGAAATTTCCGTTCGATCCGACGTCAAACAACGGCGTGTTATAGTCAAGGTCGTAGGGGGTTTTACATCCGGGGAAATACACCATGTTAATTCCGACGTTCCAACATTCCTCACGAAACCCGGTCGTGGCCGAGCCCTCTTCTGGAATTAAGTATGAGAAGCTGGCGTCCAACGCCCACTTTTCATTGATAGGAGCGCGGATATCTGCACCCAAAATACCGTCCTTATTGCCAGTGAACCCGCCTACCAAACGGCTGATAACGCCGTTATCAGGATTAGTTTTCCGAATAAAGAAGCGGTAAACATCCAGCGATGTCCATGATTCATCTACTACTGAGGGATTGGTTTTTCCAACGGTCGCATGTGAGACCCCATGGTCCGCATCAAAATTTACAGCAAACCCGATTTCGTAACAATCGGGATACTTCCAGCTCAATTCAGTACGTACCTGCATCAGATCGAGGTCATAATTCCAGTCCTCATGCATATAATCCACGACCGCCCCACCCTGCAATCCCCAGTCGGCACGATGAAAAACACCAAGGGTCATGAACAGTTGTTTCCGATCGCTGGTCGTGACATCATTTCCGGACAGATTTGTCTGCGTGCCCCGCAAACCGAGTTGTGCAGTCAACTCGCCCCGGCCAATACAGTCCAGGCTTCGCCCATAGTTAAACCCTTCACTAAAACCAAAACTCGCCGGACCTCCGCGATTGAGCGGTCCGGTGAATGCATTGATACCGGAAAAAAAAGTGTAACGTTCCCAAACAAAACGAGGACACGGGATCAAACATCCGTCCGCACAAATTCCTAAACGACTAGCACACAAATTACCTAAGTAATCCCCACTGATAATTTCACCCTCGAGTGTCGAACCGGGCAAAGTCGGAACGGAATCGTCCGGAACAGGCTTGGCAGGAACATCCTCAACTGTTAATACAGAATTCGTTTCATCATCCTGGGGTAAGATATACGTCGCGGTGGAAACCACTCGATCTAGTTCCCGTGCTGCCTGAAGCGTTAAGGTTGAATCCGCCGCTTCTGCTATTCGCAAAGGATTTTCTTGTCCCCAAATGCTCGGGGCAAACAATAGTCCGGCGATGAAGCCGAGGAGAAATATTTGTTTTATTTTAAACGCCATCAGATGACATCCTTTTTCACTAACAAAACGAGTAAGGTTGATAGGGTGTTAATCGTCCACAACTGGACATTCATGAGTTTAAGACAGAAAATTGTCATAAAAATTCTCAAAAGCTTTTTCGCAAAGCTTTGAGTTCTGTTGGATATGTTAAAAACAAGGGCTTGGAAGGGGTTTCGGTCAATATCCCATTCAAACGCTCGATCCTCACATAGAAAGTCGCTGATTGCATGTCTCCTCCCCGACCCAATATCATCTTTATCATCACCGATCAACAACGTTTTGATACGATTAATGCGCTTGGTTATCCATTCATGGATACTCCAAACCTGGACCGGATGGTTAAAGAGGGCGTTACATTTACCAACTGTCACGTTACCGCGGCTTCTTGTGCACCAGCGCGTGCCAGCCTTTTTAAGGGATATTACCCCCATACCACAGGAATATTGAAAAATGCTGACCGCTGGCGTGAAAGTTGGATCGAATTGCTTAACGAATCCGGATATCACTGTACAAACATCGGAAAAATGCACACATGGCCCTTTGAAACGCCATTGGGGTTTCATGAACGTTACGTTGTAGAGAATAAGGATCGGTACCTCGAAGGCCGCTACTATTTCGACGAATGGGATAAAGCGTTGCGTTTTCGCGGGCTGATTAAGCAACAAAGGGAGCAATACCGGCAATTACCAGACTACCGGGAACGATTAGGGGCTTTTGATTGGGAATTACCAGAAGATACGCATCCTGACAACTTCGTCGGGGACATGGCCTGCTGGTGGTTGGACGCCCATCCACACACGGATCCTAACCCCTTGTTTTTACAGATCGGATTCCCCGGACCACACCCACCCTATGACCCCGTAAAGCGGTATGCCGAACCTTACCTGTCAAAAGAGTTCCCGCTATACGAAGTGACACGTCAGGAACTGGAATTACAACCCCCTCCCTTTCAAGAGTTGCGTGACCACAACAGTAAAATCGACCATGACTCGGTAATCATGCCATTAAATCCAACTACCGAACAACGCCACAAACAAAGGGCTTACTATTGTGCCAATGTTACGATGATTGACGAAAAAGTAGGGCAAATTCTTGATTCCCTCGATCGTAATGGGTATTTGGATAATAGTGTGGTCATATTTTCAAGCGATCACGGCGACTGTCTCAGTGACCACGGTCATAGTCAAAAATGGACCATGTACGACTTGATTACGAAGGTTCCACTCATCGTTTGGTCACCAGGGAAGTTTCCCGCGGGACAGATCGTAGACGGTCTTTGTCAGCAAATGGACCTTGGTCCCACCATTCTGGACTTAGCGGGCGTTCCTACTCCGGCTACAATGGAGGCGATTTCATTAAGCCACGCGTTGGAAGATCCGTCGTGGCAGGGGCGTGACTTCGTTTACGCGGAACAAGCAAGAGATGGCATCCTTACGGATGCTGAGTTTATGACGATGGTTCGTAGTCGGGCCTTCAAGTTGGTACATTTCCTGGATGAACCATACGGGCAACTTTTTGATCTTGGTTGTGACCCGCAAGAAGCGACCAACCTATGGGACTCACCGGAATATGCCGTTCAAAAATCGGCTCTATTATCCGAATTAAGAGAATGGAGAATTCGCAGCCAGCTCCATACGGCCGATCTTTACCAGGACCAACGCTGATGCTCGGCTCTCAGTCGTACTGAATAACGCTTTGCACATTTCTTGGTAGGAGACGCTCGCGGCCACCTAGAAAATCCAACTCAATGAGGAAGCAACAACCCGTAACGACCGCCCCCTGTTGCTCCAGAAGATCACAGCAGGCTGTAATCGTTCCGCCGGTCGCCAATAGATCATCCACCAGCAGCACACGCATTCCTCGTGTCACGGCGTCCACGTGCATTTCCAGAGTATCCGTGCCATATTCCAACTCATATTCATATGCGGCCGTTTCATAGGGCAGCTTGCCAGGCTTGCGGATCGGAATGAACCCACACTGGAGTTGTAACGCAACGGGAACCCCAAAAATAAATCCCCTCGCGTCGGGCGCAGCAATAATGTCAATATTCATTCCCGCGGTAAGTTCTACCAACGCCTTGACGGATTTCTGTAACGCCTCAGGATTCTGCAATAGTGGGCAGATATCCTTAAACATCACCCCTTCGACGGGGTAGTCTGGTATATCGCGAATGTAGCCGGCAAGGGGATGATTATTTGTCATTATGCTACAGTTCGGTTGAAATAACGGCGCTCTTGCGGCGCTTTAAGCTCGTCCGCCAATCGGGTCAATGCCTCAATTTCGATCTGCCTTACCCGCTCCCGTGTAATTCCCAATCGTTTTCCGATTTCCTTCAAAGTGTGCGGTTCCACGCCATTGAGTCCGAACCGCATCTCCAAAACCACCGCATCTCGTGGGTCCATTTCCCCCAGACTTTTCATGATATGTGCTAATGCATCCTCTTTGACCAGACGTGTTTCCGGGCTCTCACAGCGATCGTCGCTTATCGCATCATTTAATGACCACCCACTTTCAGCGTGATCGGTTTGGGGAGTTGAACTGTATACGTGAATTGCCTTGCGAATCATCGGTAGCTTCCGACGTTCCACTCCCAACAGCCTCGCGATCTCTTCATTGGTGCCGTTACGACCCAGTACATCCATGAGACGCGCATTAGCACGCCGCCATTTGGATAACAATTCGACCATATACGCCGGAATGCGGATGGTCTTCGACGAATTGATTAAAGACCGTTTTATTGACTGTTTAATCCAATAACTTGCGTACGTGCTAAAACGGGTTCCCATGGTCGGGTCGAATCCCTCAACCGCTCGCAACAATCCTAAATTGCCCTCTTCAATTAAGTCCTGCAGAGGGAGTCCCCTGTTGGTATATTTTCGGGCTATGTTTACGACTAATCGCAGATTGGCTCGCACCATCCAGTCCCGTGATTCCGCATCCCCGGCCTGAATTTTGTGCGCAAGTGTTTTTTCCTCGTCAGCCGTTAGTAGTGGCGTGGCATTAATCTCACGCAGGTATATTTCGATCGGATTTTGCGTCTTTGACGAGCCTGTTTTTATGGTCGTAGGGGGGGCCGTGATAGCCATGGTTTTGTTTCCTAAACATCGTGCGCGTTCTTAAAATTGCCTCGGTACACAATCTATCGGGCTTACGTTTACGAATATCTATTTATCAACGAAACATACCAGATGCGATGTTAGTGACTCCATTTCCGACAATAACAAAAAAACCGCACTCACGGGGTAATCCCATAAGTGCGGTTATGACGGCAGTGAACGCCGCGTTTATTCGTCAGATTCGTCAGAATCAGCAGGTGCTTCCTCTTCAGCAGGTGCTTCCTCTTCAGCAGGTGCTTCCTCTTCAGCAGGTGCTTCCTCTTCAGCCGGGGCTTCCTCTTCAGCGGGGGCTTCCTCTTCCGCAGGTGCTTCCTCTTCAGCAGGGGCTTCCTCTTCAGCAGGTGCTACCTCTTCAGCAGGTGCTTCCTCTTCAGCGGGGGCTTCCTCTTCAGCGGGGGCTTCCTCTTCAGCGGGGGCTTCCTCTTCAGCAGGGGCTTCCTCTTCAGCAGGGGCTTCCTCTTCAGCAGGTGCTTCCTCTTCAGCAGGTGCTTCCTCTTCAGCAGCTGCTTCCTCTTCAGCAGCTGTTTCCTCTTCGGAATTTGCGAATAACGGACCCTCGTTTCCGAGACCCCCACGCAGATCGGCCGTCACCGCGGCGCCCTGATCTTGCACGGCTGCGTCGTCAGGAACAATTCCATCGTCTTCCCAATCGACTCGCTTCCTGGATAGCCCAATCTTCCGGTCTTCAATATCTACCCGCAAAACCTTCACTTCCAGTTCATCACCCACGCTAACCACCTCTTCCGGATTCTCAATCTTCTCTTCCGCGAGTTCGCTGATATGCAAGAGACCTTCAAGTCCATCCTCCAGGCTGATGAATACCCCGAAGTTGGTTATCTTAGTAACATTCCCCGTAATCTTTTGTCCCGGTTCGTATCGAGACGGAATATCCGTCTCCCATGGATCGGATTCCAGTTGTTTCATGCCCAGGGCAATCCGCCTCCGTTCAATATCCGTGGACAAAATCTTACATTGAACTTCCTGGCCTTTTTCCAATATTTCATTTGGATGGCTGATTTTACGAGTCCACGAAATATCAGAAACATGTAACAGGCCGTCGATCCCTTCTTCCAGTTCAATAAATGCGCCGTAATTAGTAAGATTCCGTACGGAGCCCGTAACAACGCCATCCACCGGGTATCGCTCCTCGACCTCGGTCCAGGGGTTATTCAGAGTTTGTTTTATTCCCAGCGATAACTGTTGTCCTTCCCGGTCAACCGAGAGTACCACGACCTCAATTTCGTCACCGATCTGAACAATTTCGTTGGGATGGTTAATTCGTTTCGTCCATGACATTTCACTGATATGCACGAGCCCTTCAATCCCCGCTTCGAGTTTAACAAAGACGCCGTAACTCATGACGTTGACAACTTCTCCATTTACCTTGGAACCGATTTCGTAGCGTTCATCCACGCCTTCCCAGGGGTTGGATGTTTTTTGTTTAAGGCCAAGAGCGATTTTTTCTTTTTCATGGTCGATCCGCAGGATCATAACTTCGATTTCCTGATCGATCGTGACCATTTCCGTGGGGTGCCCTATCCGTTCCCAACTCATATCCGTAATATGCAGTAACCCGTCAATCCCACCCAGATCGACAAACGCGCCAAAGTCCGCGATGTTTTTAACGACACCGGTGCGCAATTCACCTTCGCTTAATGTAGACAGCAAGCTATCCCGATCGGCCTTGCGCTGGCGTTCAATAAGAGACCTTCGGGAAACGACAATGTTTCTTCGGGCTTCGTCTATTTTTAATACTTCACATTCAAGTTCCTGTCCAATGTAGTCTGCGATATCATGGGGGCGTCTAATGTCAACCTGACTCGCCGGTAGAAATACATTGACACCGATATCCACGAGCAGGCCGCCCTTGATTTTGCGAGTGGCCGTACCCTTGACGATCTGCCCTTCGTCGATTTGTTCCATCATCGCTGTCCAGGCGAGTATTTTCTCCGCCTTGCGTTTGCTTAACGCAACCAGTCCGTGCGGATCATTGGCAGGACCCAATTCATCTTCTACCTCCTCAATCAGCACTTGTACCGTCGAGCCAACGACCGGTTGTTCCTCTTCCGGATCCCACTCCGAAATGGATATGGTGCCTTCGCTCTTAAAGCCAACGTCCACCAGCACAATTCCATCGGTGATGGAGATCACTTTGCCTTCGACAATATTATTTACATCGAAATCCGATTCCGCCGCCAGTGCGTCGTCAAAAACGTTTTCGTTTTCATTGCCAAACAATTGTTCCAGTTCAGATTGTAGTTCCGTATCTTCGAGAGTCCGAATTAGGTTGCGATTTACCATGGTTGATATCTTTTCATTTAAAAACGTAGATTTGCAAGTCTGGTAGTTAACCTGCATTTCCTTACCAAACCAGACGTTACGCATTCCGATTCGGGACTAGGGTTGGATATGCTCCGCCGCCTTAGAGTATTTACGAACAAAAGGGCAACGGTGCGGTGATGTACGAACCCGTCAATCTACCATTAGTCCCAAAGATTCACAACGGTGACAGGCGGGGGAATTGACATAGATATGGGCGCATGTTAAAAGTAAAATCACGCTTAAGTTGAGCGTCAATGGGTAACTTCCGCGTGCATGTTGTTATTCTGAATCCGGTTTTAAATTGGGTTCTGCAAAACCGTACCGATACAAAGGAAATATTGTGGGCTGTAGCGAAAGAGCAAAAGAGATCAAACGGCGGCGACACCGCAAGGCAAAGGTACTCAAACTAAAGCGTCAGTATGATGCGGCGGATGCGTCGGGAAAACAACTGATCATTGAGAAACTTGGGCGACTGACACCTGGAGCACATGAAATCATTACTAACTGGGGCGTCAAGCAGTAAACATCTGATTGCTGTTACCCGCGTTAATTTCCCGTCCGGTGACGTTAGTCTTCCTCATCTTCCGTTTCGGCATCGTTTTTTGTTGCCTGATCGTCATTGACTTCAAAGTCAGCATCAATCGCATCCTCGCCATCCTGGTCGGACGATTCCGCTTCTGCATTACTGCTGGCCTCATAAAGCGATTTGGAAAAAGCTTGCGCGGTCTGTTCCAGTTCATCAACGGCCTTGGTAATTGCTTCTGTGTCATCGCCTTTTGAGACTTCCTGCACTTTTTCAATGGCCGCCGTCAGTGGTGCTTTATCATCATCTGACAACTTGTCTCCACTCTCATTCATTGTTTTCTGCAATTGGTAGGCAAGCTGTTCTCCCTTGTTACGCGCTTCAACCAATTCGTACTGTTTGCGATCTTCATCCGCATGTTCCTCTGCGTCTTTTCGTATGCGTTCAATTTCATCATCATCCAATCCTGCAGAGTCCTCGATACGCACGTTGGCTTCCTTTTGCGTACCTAGATCTTTTGCCGTGACATTCAGGATTCCGTTTTGATCAATATCAAATGTCACTTCAATTTGCGGTACGCCTCGCGGTGCAGGAGGAATTCCTTCTAAATTAAATTCACCTAAGAGCCGGTTGTTTTCCGCCATCTTTCGTTCACCCTGATAGACCTTAACCGTCACCGCCGGTTGATTGTCAGCCGCGGTGCTAAAGATATTTTTCTTCTCGGCGGGGATCGTCGTATTGCGTTCAATGAGCGGCGTCAATACACCACCTTCGGTTTCAATACCCACTGTCAACGGCGTTACATCGAGCAATAGTACATCCGTTCGGTCGCCGGCCAACACGCTTCCCTGAATTGCAGCACCCATGGCCACCACTTCATCCGGATTGACTCCCTGATGTGGTTCTTTTCCGAAAATATCGATTACCAATTCCCTTACTTTGGGGACGCGTGTGGAACCTCCCACCAGCACCACCTCGTCGATGTCCTTTGCGCCGAACCCGGAATCCTTCAGAGCCTTTTCAACGGGGCCCCGGCAACGTGCAATCAGGTCATCCACCAGTTCTTCAAACGTGGCCCGGGTAATCGTCATCTGCATGTGTTTTGGCCCGGAGTCGTCCGCAGTAATGAAAGGTAAATTAATGTCAGTCTGTGGAACGGTGCTCAGTTCCTTTTTTGCTTTTTCACAAGCTTCGTGGAGCCGTTGAAGTGCCATGGTATCGTTGCGCAGATCCACTCCGTTCTCTTTTTCAAAGGTGTCGGCGACGTGATTCAACAGTGCGAAATCGAAGTCATCCCCTCCTAATTGGGTATCCCCGGACGTACTCAATACCTCAAACACCCGACTCTGGTCATCACCCACGCCGGCATCTTCCACTTCAAGCACCGAGACGTCAAATGTTCCGCCACCTAAGTCGAAAACAACGATGCGTTCATTGCTCTTCTTATCCAAGCCGTAGGCCAGTGCTGCCGCGGTTGGTTCATTAATAATCCTGGCAACTTCCAGCCCCGCAATCTGGCCAGCGTCCTTCGTCGCCTGCCGTTGCGAATCGTTGAAATACGCTGGTACCGTGATCACGGCCTTGTTTACCTTGTGTCCAAGATATGCCTCCGCCGACTCCTTCAGTTTGCGCAATGTCTTAGCGGAGATTTCCTGTGGGCTGTAAATCTTCTCGTCGATCGTAATATCCACGAAACCCTTTGCACCCTTGGACACACCGTAGGGAACTAAAGTCTCGCTTTCGTTAAGTTCTGCAAAGCGGCGCCCCATAAAACGTTTTACGGATTGTATGGTCCTCGTCGGATTGGTTACCGCCTGTCGACGGGCTGGCTCCCCCACGTGTGTTTCGCCGCCATCCACATAGGCCACCACGCTGGGCGTCAAACGGTTTCCCTCAGGGTTTGGTATTACCTGCGGATCACCGCCTTCCACGACCGCCACCACCGAGTTGGTTGTTCCTAAATCGATTCCGATGATTTTTTCGCCACTAGCCATAACCGTTGTCTCCTAGGAGTTGTTTGTCCTATCCAATGTTTTGTCGTTTTCGTTTAGTTCGAAAAACCAGATTGATAATCCACCTCTCCGAACTCTATATGCAGTATGCAAAGGGTGTGCCAAAACCTGAAGAATTAGAAAGAAGGCTGATAACTACGGTATTAACCTTAGTATTGGTTTACCCAATCGACCAACCGAACTGTCTTTGGACTATATGGCCTGAACTTGAATGCCAAAATGGCAGGGACACCTCCGCCACGGGGCCTATGTCAGCGGCAGAAATAGGTACCGATAAACGCATATCCGACAAATAGCAATGCATCTATAATATTCGGTATTGTAAGAATCAGAACAAGCCAATTTTCCATACGTCCGTGTTATGATGTTTGACATCAACAACGACATCGATGGTGATAGAGATGGATCATGTACCAACAGTGGCCTATTTGGGTCCGCAATACAGTTACAGTTATCTTGCTGCCGTCGCCCATTTCCATGAGACGGGAGAGTTCATTCCATTCGCGACGATTTCTTCCATTTTCGAAGCGATTGCCAGCCGAGACTGCGAATATGGGGTGGTGCCGATTGAAAACAGCACGGACGGACGGATCGTTGACACGTTAAACGTCTTATCACAATCACCCGCATTATTCTGCGGCGAGGTGAACCTTTCAATCCATCACAATCTGCTTGCTCAGCCGGGCGTTGGTGCAATCCAAGCGATTCACAGTAAGCCTCAGGCCCTTTCCCAATGTCGAGATTGGATACAGGAACATTATCCTGAAGTTCAACTCGTTCCCACGACAAGCACAACCGCCGCTGCCAGGAATGCGTCCCAGGATCCCCAAGTTGCTGCGATCGCCAGCCTGGCTGCCGCGGAACATTATGCGCTGAACGTTATCGCGGCTTCAATTGAAGACACCAGGGACAATATTACGCGGTTTGCGGTTTTGGGTAACAGAAGGATAGCTGCCACGGGAGATGACAAGACAACGCTCCTTATGGGCCTGGACCACGCCCCTGGTGCGCTCGCAGATGCAATGGCTGTTTTCAAAAGCGAGAAGATTAACCTTACGTGGATCGAATCATTTCCCAAACTAGGCCACCCCAATGAATATGTGTTCTTCCTCGAGTTTCTCGGCCATATAGATACGGACAACGTACGGCAAACAGTAGAACTACTGCGAGCGTGCGTCCAAGACGTCCATATCCTGGGGTCCTATCCACGCTCGCCTGTCGACGGTTGACAGAACCCGCCTGCTCCGCTCTCCTGATTTCTATGGCTGCTGTGGTAGACTCGGCGATGCACAACGGGCCAGACGTAAAAAGGGTCACGGAAATCACCGGCACCCACACCATGCAAGGGGCACTGAATTGATCATTATTCTTAAGTCGGATTCATCTGACGAACAAATCGCACACTTAACAGATCACATTGAAGCTTTAGGACTCAACCCTCATCTAAGCGTAGGCACGTTTCGTACCATCATCGGTATTATTGGCGACGAATCAAAGATTGATGCAGATCAACTAAAGTCTTACGCAGGGGTATCGGATGTCGTCCGCATTCTGCCGGCGTACAAACTGGCAAGCCTTAATGCCCATCCTCAACCCAGCATCATTGATGTGGCCGGCGTAAAGATCGGCGGCGGAAATCTATGCATGATTTCCGGACCTTGCTCGGTAGAATCCGCAGAGGGGCTTGATTCCATTGCCCGCCAGGTCACCTCCGCCGGCGCGAATATTCTACGTGGCGGCGCCTACAAACCACGAAGTAGTCCCTACGCGTTCCAGGGCCTCGGCGTCGAAGGCCTGAAAATATTGCGCGACGTGGGCGACCGATATTCCGTTCCAGTCGTAACGGAAATTACGGATACACGTAATGTTGACGTCGTTTGTCAGTATAGTGACATGTTACAAATTGGCGCTCGCAACATGCAAAACTTCGTTTTATTAACCGAGGTCGGAAAGGCAAATAAGCCCGTTTTACTTAAACGCGGAATGAGTGCCACGATTGAAGATCTCTTGATGAGCGCGGAGTATATCCTGTCACAAGGAAATCCCAACGTGATCCTGTGTGAGAGGGGAATTAAGAGTTTTGACTCGGCGATGCGTAATTTATACGACGTTGCCGGGGTTGCGGCACTTAAGACTCTCACCCATTTGCCTGTTATTGTGGACCCCAGTCACGCAACCGGACGACCGGATATCATACCGCCCTGTGCCTATGCCGGTATCGCCGCAGGCGCCGATGGTGTACATATTGAGGTGCACGACCATCCCGAACAAGCATTTTCCGATGGGCCACAGGCACTGCTTCCCGATCAGTTTGCTAAAACATTCCAGAAATTAACAGAAATTGCCCACGTGTTTGGGCGTAATTTTAACTAACCCGAAGGAATAACATGAGACGCCCATTCATCGCCGGTAACTGGAAAATGAATTTGCACGCGAGTGAATCCGCTGAGCTGGCTGCCAGCATCGTCACTCAATTCGATAACACCGATATAGATATCGCCATCTGTCCGAGCTTCGGGTATTTGTCGGCCGTCGCCAACTTAGTTAACGGCACTTCCGTCGCCTTAGGCGCACAGAATCTATACCCGGCCGAAGACGGTGCATATACCGGGGAGGTCAGTGCCGACATGTTGCTGGATCTCGGATGCGAATACGTTATCCTTGGGCATAGCGAACGCCGGCATATCCTAAACGAGGATGACCAGTTTATTAATCTTAAAACGAAAATGGCAATTTCCCGTGGGTTGCGGCCGATTCTTTGCGTGGGCGAATTATTAGAGGAGCGAGAAACCGGCCAGACGGAAACCGTGGTGGAGAAGCAGTTGCTCGGTAGCCTCGCAGATATCAGTCCGACGGAAATGGCTCTGGTCACGGTCGCTTATGAGCCGGTTTGGGCGATTGGGACCGGGAAAGTGGCCTTACCCGAACAGGCGGAAGAGGTTCACCGTCAAATACGCGCCTTAATATCGCGGGAATATGGCCAGGAGATCGCCGACACCACTCGCATCCAATACGGCGGAAGTGTTAAACCGGAAAATGCCGCTGAATTGCTAGGACAAGAGAATATCGACGGGGCTCTGGTCGGTGGGGCAGCCTTAACCTCAGATTCATTTTTGGCCATCATTACAAATGCGGCTGCATCCTAGACAAATTCCTAATGCGCTGACGATGAAAGTATCAAGTCCGGCATTTACAAGAGATAGATTTCGTGCCAAATTGTAGAGTTGTGGGTATATCGCGATACGTTTTGAACTGGATCTCTTAGGGCATGTTAGATTTTCTCATACTGGCAAGCACTTCTGGATTTTTCCGGGGGTTGTTAGGAGTTGTTCTGTTTCTCATCTCCTTTTTCCTTGTATTCATTATTTTAATACAAAGGGGTAAGGGCGGCGGCATCGCCGGCAGTTTGACCGGGACGGCCCAGAGTGCCTTTGGCGCGCGGGGGGGTGACACTCTCATGTGGCTGACACTCACGCTAACCGTAATTTGGATTCTACTCTGTTGCATCACCATCTATTTTTACAGTCGCGTAACCAGTGGGCAATTAATCGAGGGCGGCGGGGACGTCGCCACGGGAACCGCGGATCCATCCCCGGACGACGGATCCGCGATCGATCCCAGCATCTTGGAATCTTTGAACAGCACGAATGATGACCTGGATGCGGGAACGGATGACAGCACTACGGACCCGGAAGATAACAGCGAACTGAAAACGGACGCTGACGCAGCGGTACCCGCCAGTTCACCTGAGCCCAATCCCCCGACTCAAAGCGACGCGCTTGATAACAAGTCGACGGATGATGACCGCTCCCCGACGCCGCCGACGCCGAACAATGACGGTTAGAGGACATGGCGACCGGACGACCTTTCCGTTGTTCCATTCGCTATTCCGCAAACGGCGGTCGGTTTATTTTGGAACAATTCAATGCTTAAAAGTATGACTGGTCAGGGAAATGCAACCGCAGACAACGATGTCCATTCGGCGACCGTGGAAATCAGATCGGTTAACCATCGACACTTCAAACTAAGTCTGCGCATGCCGGAAATTCTAAATCCGATGGAACCTGCCATCGACAGGTTTTTCCGCACCCAGATTCACCGCGGTTCGATCAACGTAAATATTCGAATAGACTCCCTCGCTACGGAAGCGGGATATGTGATCGATCGGGAATTGATAGCAAGTTATTTGCAAGACTTTCGCCAAGCCATGAATGACCCAAATCTGATGCTGAAACCAGACACACTGATTGGCCTCCCTGGCGTCCTGAGTTCCCACGAAAAAGATCTGAACCTCGATGAACCCATGCAATCGCTCATATTGGAAGTGGTGTCCAACGCGACCGAACAACTTCACCATATGAAATCGACCGAAGGCGAGCAATTAGCGACGGATTTACGTCGAAACATGAATACCGTTATGGATAACCTGAAAACCGTTCGCATCCGTGCTCCTGAGGTTCTTGAGCAATTTGCAAAAAAGATAGCGGACAGGGTAAATCGCCGGCTGGAGCAACATCAGCTCACACTCGATGATCGCGACCTGATCCGAGAAGTGGCTATTTTTGCTGATCGATGTGACATATCCGAAGAAATCGTCCGACTGGATAGTCATCTCATGCAGATGGGCGAACTGATAGACTCGGACGAGAATACTGGCCGCAAATTAGATTTTCTTGCTCAGGAATTATTGCGGGAAACCAATACGATCGGTTCGAAAGCCAATGACGCCCATATCGCCAAAAATGTCGTTGAAATGAAATCCGCTATTGATCGCATCAAAGAACAGGTTCAGAACATCGAATAATCATGACGACTTTATGCTCCCATGGAAAGCTGGTAATTATTTCCGGACCGTCCGGTGCCGGCAAATCTACGGTCGTTGAATTATTGCTTAGCCAGTGTGATCTTCCTCTGTCCTTGAGTGTAAGTGCCACGACGCGACCTCCTCGAGGCGACGAAAAGGATGGGATCGCGTATCATTTTCTAAAAAACGACGAATTTAATCAGCTTCGCGAAGAGGGAAAATTCTTAGAATACAAGGATGTTTTTGGCCGCGGCTACTGGTATGGGACCTTAAGGGAGTCCGTGACCACTGGTCTAGATGGCGGTGGTTGGGTTATTCTAGAGATTGATACGCAGGGGGCGCAAGCGGTATTGAAGTCGATTCCGGACGCCACGACGATTTTTATACACGCCGGTTCCATGAACGAACTCGAACGACGGCTTGTAAATCGAAACACGGATACCACGGAATCCATTGAACGGCGTCTACAGGTTGCCCAGGATGAGATGTCCCTAGCCGACGGTTATCAGTACCAGATAGAAAATGCTGATCCCGCCACTGCAACGTACAAAATTTGCAATATTTTAAAAGAAGTTGGAGAAAATCACGATGCTGGAAGAACTTAAGGAAGAAGAAATTATTGAAAAGGTTGGCGGGAGATTTAAGCTCTCGACCCTCATCCAAAAGCGCATCGTCCAACTCCGCCAAGGATCTCGTGCGTTGGTCGATATGGAAACCGAGGATACGATGAAATTGGTGTTACAGGAAATTTTACAGGATAAGATTTTCCTCGATACCGACAACACCGTCAAAATTACTGAGGTGGACGCGGTCGTTTCCGATGTCCCTGACATTAATCCGCTGGACCTATGACCGAATCAGTCGTCACAGAAAACGATCACCCTCCCCGGACGGTCTGTATTTGCATCACGGGCGGCATTGCCGCGTTTAAAGTCGCAGGACTCGTCTCCCAGCTAGCCCAAAGCAACTGGAATGTTACGGTGGTTATGACACCCGCGGCGACGAAATTCGTCGGGGAAACCACGTTCCAGTCGTTAAGCGGAAAGCCGGTGATTACGTCGGTTTTCGGAGATGCCGACGCTCCTTTTGGGGCTCACGTCAAGGTATGCAATGAATGCGATCTGCTTTTGATCGCGCCGGCCACCGCGGATTTTATTGCCAAAGCGGCGGTTGGAATATCGGACTGTGTAGCTAGCACCACTTATCTGGCGTTTGGCGGTACGGTGCTGGTAGCCCCGGCCATGAACAGCGTAATGTGGAATAAGCCAGCGACTCAGCGAAATGTTCAGCAACTGCGGGAAGATGGAGTCATCTTTGTCGGACCCGAAGACGGATGGCTCAGTTGTCGTCAGTCCGGCCCCGGACGGTTGGTCAATGATCGCTGCTTGATCGATGCGTTAAAGGATCATTATCCGCAATAAATATCCGGTGTTTCATGGCACGATTACTCATCACTTCAGGCCCAACGAGGCAATACCTTGATCCGGTCCGCTATATAACGAATTGTTCCAGCGGATTAATGGGGGCCGCCCTGGCTCAGGCCGCCCTCGAATTGGGGCATCAGGTGACCATCCTGACCGGGCCCGTTACTATTTGTTACCCGGATGCCGCGTCGGTTATCGAGGTGTTATCGACCGATGAAATGCTGTCTCACGCCGTCGCCCAGTTTCCCGATTTTGATGGCGTGATCGGAGCCGCGGCGCCCTGCGACTACAAACCGTCACAGGTCTCGCAGGAAAAGCTCGTGAAGGACGGATCGGGAATTAACCTGGAGTTATTCGAGACACCCGACGTCATTGCTACGCTGGGTCAATCCAAGCTGGATCACCAATGGGTGGTGGGTTTTGCTTTAGAAACGGACGACCATCGGTTCCGTGCGACGACCAAAGCACAACAGAAATGCTGTGATCTGATCGTACTTAATGGGGTCACGGCACTAAATTCAACGATGACCAGCATTCATATTCTTACACAACAGGGTGAATGCGTATTGCGTGCTCATGGTACAAAACAGGATGTCTCGCACGAAATTTTATCCGTTGTGCAACGACGTCTGATTGATTTCGACGGAGAGGAAGGCCCCTGAATGGACTATTTCAAATTACCTGTTCCCGAATGTTGTGACGTATCGACTGCGGCGTCCCTTGCGTTTACCGAAGGTCCCGCATACCATCCCGATGGATCGGTGTTCTTTTCCGACATTCTCAATAACCGGATTATGCGATGGCATCCCGAGTCAGGTGTGCAAGTTTGGCGAGACCCGAGTTATCGCACCAATGGTCAGTCATTCGACCGTGAGGGAAGGCTATTGCATTGTGAAGGCGCGGAATTCGGTTCCGAACAGGGAGGCCGGAGAATCACCCGGACAAATTTAGACACAGGTGTTCGGGAGATCCTAACGGATCAGTTTGAGGGCCTTCGATACAACTCCCCAAATGACATCTGTGTAGACGGTTCTGGCCGGATCTATTTCACGGACCCTTGCTATGATGACCGCAACATCATGGAAATGGATTGCGATGCCGTATACCGAATCGATACGGATGGCTCGGTAACTAGAATACTGACCCAACCTGACATCCAGCGACCCAACGGAATCGCCGTTGATCAGGCGGGTACGGTGCTCTATGTGATTGACAGCTGCCCAGTCACCCAGGGGAATCGAAAAATTTGGAGGTTTGATCTGTCTCCATCCGGGGAACCCGTAAACCAATCCATCCATTGGGATTTCATGTCCGGACGCGGCGGCGATGGTATGCGACTCTCTCAGTCCGGAAACTTGTATGTTGCGGCCGGAATTCGCGAACCCCGAGGATCTCATGAATCAAAATCAGTTCCCCCCGGTATTTACGTTTTGGCGCCCAACGGCGAACTGACTCATCGGATTCCAATCAATGAAGACGTAATCACGAACCTGGCATTCGGTGGACCCGATGGCCAATCCATTTTTGTCACCGCGGGGAAAACACTCTACACAACGAGGGTTCCCGATGTCGGTGAAGTAGCCTACCCCGTCTGGGAATAAAATACTGTCTATGAAATTGGTAATCTACCCACCATTGGATGCAAATCGGCTTCATGCCGTAGAGGACGTGTGCGGTGACATGCTGGTCATTAATGCCTCTGATGACGAACATGCTTTATGTGAAATCGTTGATGCGGACGCATTTTACGGAAAAATAACTCCCCAGCTACTACAAACTGCACAACAGCTCAAGTGGATTCAAAGTCCCACAGCCAGTCTTGAGCATTATCTGTTTCCCGAGCTAATACAACATCCCGCTGTATTAACGAATATGCGGGGACTATTCTATGACGTGATTGCCGATCATGTGTTAATGTTTATCCTGATGTTCTGCCGGGGAATGCATGTCTATTCCCGCCAACAACAACGAGGCGAATGGAATCCGCTTGGTGGTGAACAATCCCGGTCTAACTTTGACACGGGTCCCGGCTTAATTTCCGACATGGACCGCGCGCACCGACAGCTAGCCGGCTTGACCGTTGGAATATTGGGGGTAGGAAGCATCGGATCTGAAATAGCAGCCCATTGCCATAAAATGAAAATGGACGTCCTGGCAGTGGACCCCTACCGCACCCCCGAACAACCGTATATTTCATATTTAGGAGGTATGGATCGAACCGAAGAATTATTAAACCAAAGCGATTTTGTCGTGATTGCAGCGCCCCATACCCCTGAAACAGAAGGGTTCTTTAATTTTGATCGGTTCCGTCAGATGCGAGATACGGCCTACCTTATAAACATCGGTCGCGGCGCCATTGTACCACTGGACGATTTACGGAATGCATTAGACAATCATGAGATTGCGGGGGCAGCGTTGGATGTGGCCGAAAATGAGCCCCTACCGCAAGAAGATTCATTATGGCGCCACCCACAGGTTCTCATTACACCACATGTCGCAGCATGTTCCGTCGAGATCCCGAAGCGTCATCTTGAAACGCTCGTTGAAAACGTTCGCCGATTTGCTCACGGAGAGGCATTACTAAATATTACGAATAAAGAACGTTGGTTCTAAGTCTCTTAACACATCCATTCAGACATTTCATTTTTCCGCGGACCGCATATGAAAACACTACCAACAGAAATCGTCACACCTAAGGCGCAATATTCCTTTGTTAGTCTCGGATGCCCCAAAAATACTGTAGATAGTGAACGTATGCTGGGCTTACTCCAGCTCGACGGATATCAATTAGTGCCCAACCCGAAAGATGCAGATTTTGTTGTAGTCAATACGTGCGGATTTATCGAAGATGCAAGGGCGGAGTCCTATAACGCGATCGACGAGATGATCGCACTGAAGCGAGCCGGCGCCATTCGGGGAATTATTGTATCAGGATGCCTGGCCGAAAGACAAAAAGAACAACTACTACACGAACGCCCGGATATTGACGCCCTCGTTGGTGTTTTTGGTACGGAGGAGGTAACGCGTGTTGCAGATCGTTTACTGGGAAACCTTCAGGAACAGCGACTTATCTTTAAACCTGCACCGATCCGCGCTTTATCCGACGCCCATCGGTTACGTATCACCCCGCCTCATTTTGCATATTTGAAGATATCCGAAGGATGTGACCGGCTCTGTACATTTTGCGATATCCCGCGAATGCGGGGCAAACACGCCAGTAAAACAATCGAGCATATCCTGGAGGAAGCTGAAAAACTAGCCGCGGACGGCGTAAAGGAAATTAACCTGGTTTCTCAGGACACAACCTACTATGGCATGGACATTTACGGAGAGCCCAAACTTGCGGAATTGCTGGATCGGTTGAACCAGATCGAAGGGATCCAGTGGATTCGATTGTTGTATTTCTATCCCATGTATATCGATCAGGCGTTAATTGACGTTATACGGGACTCTCACCGAATCGTTCCCTACATCGACATGCCACTGCAACATATCAACGACGCGGTCCTAAAACGCATGGCTCGAAAAGTAACCCGTCAACAGACGGAATCCTTAATTTGTAAATTGCGCGACGAAATTCCTGCGTTGACTCTCCGTACCACCATGCTGGTCGGTTTCCCCGGTGAAACGGATAGCCAATTCAATGAATTACTGGACTTTGTTGAGACAACTCGATTCGAAAGACTAGGCGTCTTTAGTTATTCTCACGAGGAGGCCACCCCCTCCGCCGCTCTGGACGGAGCGATAGACGAGCACGTCAAGGAGCAACGGCGTACACAATTAATGTTGGCCCAACAAGACATTGTGACCTCCCGGAACGAAAGCCTGATTGGCAGTAGGATCGCTGTCATGGTTGACCTGCCTGTCCCGGACGAGGATCATGTTTGGGTCGCCCGCAGTCATGCGGACGCCCCGGATATCGATTGTCTTGTCTTTTTGACCTCGACTGAGCAAAACCTCGTTCCTGGTGATATTGTTACGGCGGAAATAGTTGCATCGCAGGGCTATGACCTAATAGGCGTCCCCGTTTAACAAATTTGCATCCAACCCGTGTGAATTTTTTTGAAAAACGTGTAAATTATGTTAGTTATTGATCCCAATATAAACCGGGTGCGGATAAAGGCAGGACGGCCATGGAACCAACACACGATCAGCTTGATTCATCCAAAGTTTTTAATCTCCCCAATCTCATTACGCTCACCCGTCTTGCGCTGGCGATCGTCATCTTCGTGCTAATACCACTCGATCGCCCTGGGATGTATTACGCGGCCTTTTGGATCTTTTTAATTGCGGCATCTACAGATTGGATTGACGGTTATCTGGCTCGCCGAAACAATCAAGTAACGCAACTCGGAAGAATCCTGGACCCGTTTTGTGACAAGATCATCATTTGTGGCACCTATATCTTAATTGCCATCGCCACGGCCATGTCGACCGACCAGCCATGGTATTTAATCACGGGCTGGATGGCCGTCGTGGTTGTAGGCCGCGAACTGCTGGTAACCGTCCTCCGTGGATTTATTGAACAGCACGGTGGAGATTTCTCCGCTAACATGGCTGGAAAACTGAAAATGGTTTTCCAGTGCGTCGCTGTCTCCATGTGCCTATATGTTTTTGCAACGGGAAGTGACGACGTAGCCCCTGTTCTGCAATGGACAACGGGCGCATTTGTTTGGATATCCGTGGTAAGTACGATCTATTCCGGCACCGTCTATGTTTTCGCAGCAATTCGGATGGTCAGAAACCTGCCTGCGACAGCTGGTTGATCGATTCCGAAGTCGTTCTGCGATGTTGACGAACCTTGCGATGGGAACTCCAAAATGGATAACTTTGTTCTGGTGAGCTTTTTGCTGACTGAGATGATGTGCTTTTGTCTTTTCGTCCTTCCCCCCTGGGTTACGCTGTTTCTGACGAGGATTCGCAAAGGAATCCCGCTGATAAAAAATTGGCCTTCGGTGCATCCACGTTTGGATTTAATTGACGTGATTGTTACCTTTGCTGCATACCTGGGTTCCCAGATTCTCGCCACATTTCTGGTATTGGACTGGCCGTCCACTGGCAACGATTTCTCGGTGAATCCGTTACTGATGTCGCCATTGAATTCATCCGCGGGAATTGGAATGCTTGGAGGTACGACGATCGCAATGACGCTTGTGTTTTGCAGGCGTGGTGACTTCCGTTCCATGCGCATCCGGTTCGATAATTTACCGAGGCAGTTCACCTTAGGTTTGGTTTGCGCGTTCTGCATCCTTCCGGCCATCTTTATGCTGAACCTATTCGTTTCCTTTTCGCTGGTCGAATACAGTCATCCGGTTATCGAAACGTTTCTTAGCGAGATGTCGTTATCCACACTCATTTCGACGGCGTTTACAGTAATTATTGCAGCACCGCTGGTTGAGGAATTTGTATTCCGGGGAGTCCTGCTAACGTTTCTGCACCGAGCACTACAGAGAAGTTGGGAATCCGATACCATTTTTTGGTGTAGCAATCGCGCTCAGCCTGTACGTCCACCGGCTGACGGATGGTTATCCGAGCATGGGGCAATTATAATTACATCCGTGTTGTTTGCCGCACTTCACGTGGGACAAGGCGCGGCATACATCCCCTTGTTTTTTCTGGCTTTAGCATTAGGATACGTAACCAATCGAACCGGTTCAATTTGGCCAGCCGTGACCATTCACATGACGTTAAATGGTATTAGCACCATGCCCCTGGTGATGACTTATCTGCAAGCTACCGGATAGCATCCCATTCTGGCTGAACCACAACTAATTGCGAGAATACAAATGACTTTAGGATTTGGGAATATTGGGTGCGGCATGATCGCTCACTTTCACGCACGCGCAATCGCCGACATACGAGGTGCGAAACTCGTGGGGTGCTTCGATCAGTTTCCAAAAGCAAGCGAGGCTTTTGGGCAACAACACGATTGCCCCTCTTTTAAAACGCTCGAGGACTTTTTAAATAATCCGCAACTTGACGTGGTTACAATTTGTACGCCCAGCGGTGCGCATTGCGAGCCTGCGGTCGCCGCCGCCCGCGCAGGAAAACATGTGATCGTCGAAAAACCGTTGGAAATCACCCTCAAACGATGCGATGAAATAATCAAAGCATGCGATGAAAATAAGGTAAAACTGTTTACCGTGTTTCCATCCCGATATCATGAGTCGTCACGAGTATTAAAATCCGCCGTCGAGAAAGGGAAGTTTGGCCGCATGACTCTTGGCGACGCGTATGTCAAATGGTTTCGAACACAGGAATATTATGACAGTGGCGCATGGCGTGGTACCTGGAAGTTAGACGGCGGCGGAGCGCTTATGAATCAGGCCATACATACAGTCGATCTTCTCGATTGGCTTATGGGTCCCGTCGTTGAAATCACGGCTCAAGTCGATTTGTTGGCGCATAAACGTATTGAAGTTGAAGACGTGGTAGTTGCCACACTTCGATTCGCCAGCGGTGCATTGGGCGTATTGGAAGCGACCACCGCTGCCTATCCCGGTGCACTCAAACGAATTGAACTTCATGGTATTGAGGGTTCTGCCGTTCTGGAAGAGGAGGACATCATCGGTTGGGAGTTTGCCAAGATGACAAAATCGGACCGTCGCTTAGTCCAAAACATGGGGGGAGCCACCCAGACCGGAGGCGGCGCCTCCGATCCGTCCGCGATTGGACATCACGCTCACGCACTCCTCTTTAAGGATGCAATAAAGGAAATCGCGGGAAAACCCTCTCGCTCTATTTTGGGCATCGAGGGGCGCCGAAGTGTAGAGATTATACTGGCAATCTATAAGGCCGCGTCCTCAGGAAAATCGGTTCAACTCCCCCTGAAACGAGATCCCGTACTCAAATATCGCAAGACAGGCGTATAGGACGCGCATGACGGTGGTAATTGGCCTTGGCGTTATCGCCCGATTTTGCCATGATTTCAACTCCGCCGGCGACGTCGCCAGGCTACACATGTGCTCGGAGATTGATTTTGGTAGCCCTTGTTGTATATGCAATCGTTCGTTGTGTCCTGTGTGTTGTTCAGGCGTTGTCGGATCAGGCAGCAGAACGTCTAGCTGATGTATTGGCCTGGGTAGCGAACGATCTGTTACGAATTCGCCGGAAAGTGATTCTGGGGAATCTGGCCTTGGTGTTTCCCGCATTATCAGCGCGGCAACTGCGTTTCATGTCCCGTAGGATGTGGCGAAATCTCGTCTTGATGGGATGCGAGGTTGCTCAGGCTCCCCGCCGAATTAATCGGTATAGCTGGCGCGATTACATTGACTTATTCGACATGGAACAGCTGGTTTCTGCGATATTGCGATCTCGTCCCACGATTCTATTGTCGGGGCATTTTGGCAACTTTGAGATCGCTGGTTTTGCGGCGGGATTGTTCGGATTCCCCAGTTTCACTGTGGCCCGACCACTCGACAACCGGTACTTAAACACCTATTTCAATTCATTCCGCGCGTTGCACGGCCAATTCATTCTTCCCAAAAAGGGGATCACCGATAAAGTCCTTCGCTTGCTCGACTCCGGAGCGATTCTTACCGTGCTGGGCGACCAGGCGGATGCGATATCCGGAATCCGAATGCCCTTTCTCGGTCGTCCGGCATCCTGTCACAAGGCAATCGCTTTGTTTGCGTTGAATTCCAACGCGGATATGATCGTGGCGACAGCTGTACGCCGCCGGCGCACGATGCAATTCCAACTGCGGTGCGTCGGCGTGCTTAATACCGATACTCTCGACATCCACAGCCGGTCTGTCAAGTCGGTTACGGGCTGGTACAATGACCGTTTAGCGGATGAAATAATGCAGTTACCATCGCAATACTGGTGGTTGCATCGGCGTTGGAAACCAAAACGTCAACGGCGTCTACAAAAGAACAAGGAGAAGCGTGATCGAATGGACTGACACGGTGGACGCACAGGACATCCCGGAAGGTGGGGTGATTGAATATGTCCTGGACGGCGAGATACTGGCCCTTGCGAATTATCAGCAACGCGTTTACGTGGTCGAGGGAATTTGCCCTCATCAGGGCGGGTCGCTGGGCAGAGGTACGCTTCACGCGTCGCAACCTTGCCTTCTACGTTGTCCCTGGCATGGCTGGGAATACGAATTGAACACGGGCCAGCATGTTAGCATACCAGCAGTGTCCATTGGCACTTACGAAACCCGTATCATCGACGGCGTCGTTCAAGTGAGGCGACAAGCATGATCCAAATTCGCCCCTTCCTAAATACGGATCCACCGGCTCTGGCGTCCGTCATTAATAATTGCTGTCAAATCGAAGCTCCTGTTTCTGCGTCCTTGCTGGAGCACGCCGTTTATTCCAAGATCTGTTTCACACGTGATCGTCTCCTGGTTGCCACGCACAAAAATCAGATTGTCGGTTTTGTCCATCTGGGATCCCGCTATTCTGACGACGCAGAAACCTCCACCCTTACCATCTCCAATATTCTTTTCCCGGAAAACGATGTCGAGACGGCGACGGCATTGGTACGTGCCTCAGCGAATTTTGCCAAAGAATTAGGATTCACGCGGCTTCGAATCGGCGCCCCTCCGGAGCGGGCGGAGTATTACAATGGCATCTCGACTCATTTTCTGAACGTGGGTGTGCCGGATTCGCACCCTGTTCTCCCAGTGCTGAAATCCATCGGTTTCAGAGATGTGGATGCGTGGATTTGTTATCGATGTGATCCCAAGGTGGTTCGAATACCGTTTCGCCGTGAACACATGTTATACCGCCGTTCCCATGAAATCGTTCAGGTGATTGAACCAACTTTCGACTCAATTAAAAGCAATCACATATTTTCGCATCTGGCCAACTCGGAATTGCGTCTTGTAACGCGTGACCCTGCATCCATTACGGCACGTCTCATCTACGCCAGCCTCTCGCATAGTTATCCCGGATGGCCATCCGGCGGCGTGGACGTTTTAGGTTTTTTGCCCACCGTCAAGCAGAAGGATAATGCCGTCTATGAATATTTGCTTTGCGAGTTATTGCGCCAGCTTCCCGACGCGGACATGACCCCTCTCCGCGTACATCTTCCTGAATCCAACGTCGACCGTATTCGAGTTATAAAAACTCTCGGATTTGCTCACCTCATCCGCTCCGTTCATATTGAGCTGGATTTGACGCCGGTCGATTTCACATGATTAATGCTTCCGCGCTCTCTGACAATTGACCAGCGTTTCATCATGCTAGCACGGGATTCCCAGAGACTCATAGTCCCACTCCTCGTGCGGTGTATAGAACTCCCATGCAGGGACCATCGCACATCCAAAACCATTGGCATTGATGCTCAGTAGGCTAATCTCGCCGTCTCGGATTCGCAGCACGGGAATATCATTACGATATTCATATAGATCCTCATGCGCTCGCATGATCTCAGGAAACGAAGTGTTTGGTAAATAGTCCAGACCGTTAAAATAATGGTGTCCATTTCGTTCCACGTGTTCCAGTCCCATAAAGGACACCACACATAAGTCGGACTGCAACGCAACGGGACCAAGACAGCAAAGATCCTCCCCCGTTAGTAGGAACGACCGATCTGAATGTTCCCGCTGCAACGAATCGATTTGAGCGCGATTGCATAATGCCTTAAAAATTCCCTTACAACCCTTGCTGCTCGTTCCGGTGTATCCGACTTCTACGGCGTTTGCAAAGGAATTCCAGGCTTCGTCTGACTCATCAATGATGACCGGAATATTTTGACTGAACTCTTCCAATCCCTCGACCGCATCTCCATCCAATGCATAGGAGCGATGTAAAGGCTGCTCGACCGCAATTATCCGAGAAACAAATTTTTCCAGATCCGGGCAGGAACAGAGTTCTTTAAAAAATTCATTGAACTGGCCAAAGCTGGAAAACTGTTCATTTCCGTCCAGGGTTATTTGATAATTCAATCCGACCGCATTTTCGATAGACATCGCAATCATGAGAACGCGTTGAACGTCTGCTTGCCCGCGATTCGCTACTTTTACTTTGAAATAGCGTAAGCCATCCCGTTTTGCAATATCGCCCAACCGCATATCACCCCGATCAACTTCTTCAGCAACGGAATCACCCAGTCCAATCGTGTGGCGAACCGCTATTCGCTCATGCCGCTCATCCCGATTCCATATTCCTGAGTGGATCACCCTGCCCTGATCTGTGATCAACTTGATCTTGCGGTCATCGCAAATGATATTTTGCGTAATCAAATCGGAAAAGGTAGCCTTATGGAGGCGACAGGATCCGTCGATCACCGCCCGTTCGACCATGCTATCGCCAAACGATTTTAAGAGAGGGGGCTGCTCCAATTCCTCATGGATGGTCCCGCCGAGGGCCAACGCCAAATCCAGCGGATTATTACATTCACTGAGTTCCGTCGACTTTTTCGCGGAAGCCTCAACCGCATTCACCATATTCTGGATTTGTTCCCGGTAGGATTGGTTGGGAGATTTGTCGAACCACAATGGTGGCAGACAGTCCGCAGAATAGCCCGTCTGTACGCTACCGTCATATTCGGTAGTTACCATCAGCAACGCCTGAGGACAGGCGGTTAACTTCGCTGCTCCATACTGAAATGGAACCGCCGTATATGAGTTACGCAAACGCAATTCCCAATTAACGACGCGTAATACGGACATCAAACTAAGCCTCGTGCTGTTCGGAGATCAGTTGATCTAATTCCTTCTTTAAACGCGGAAGGATTTCCTCGTATCCAAATTGTCCCAGTTCAATCGTTCCCTTTTTTAGGTTCACATATTGCGGGCCACACCAAAGTCCCAAATCCGCGTCGTCCGTTTCGCCTGGACCATTCACTCTGCATCCCATCACGGCGATCGTGATCGCATGGTCCTGCGCGAATTCCGTCATCTTTTTCACATCCTGTGCCAACTGAATAAATGCTTCATTCTCCACTCTTGAACAACTCGGACACGAGATAATATTTAATGCGTCGGGGTTGAACTGAACAACGCTGCGCACACGGCCCGCATAGATATCCTGCAGAATATCATTCGCTGCACGTACCTCCTGCGGTTTCTCGGGATTCGTTACCGTAAGCGAGACTCGCACGGTATCCCCAATCCCCCGTCCAATCAATTGCTCAAAGGCAATTCGCGTTTTGATAATACCGTCAGGGGGCATCCCCGCTTCAGTCACACCTAAATGCAGCGGAACGTCTGGGCGGATCCCGGCGAATTTTCGATTTGCCGTAACCACATTCGTCGGATCTGAATCCTTCAGTGACACGCAGTATTGATCAAAACCGAGCGCATCGAGATGTTCGCAATGCTCGAGGGCGCTGGCGATCATGGGTGCTGTGGAATCCTCACCGTTCATTTCCTGTTTCGCGGGGTCGACGCTTCCACAGTTTACCCCAACCCGAATCGCACATTCATGTTCACCGGCCACCGAAGCAATATAGCGAACTTTATCCTGCCACGGCTTTTCTTGCTCATGATGGTAGAGATGTCCGGGGTTATATCGCAGTTTCGCGACGTGTGGTGCGACGATCTCTGCCAGACGGTAATTTTCCTGAAGGTCGACCGCGAGGTTTGCATCGCATTGCGAAGCAATTTCTACGACGGCCTCCGCATCCGACCTGCTGTCAACGGCTATTCGAATGATGTGCGCGCCCGCATTGTTTAACGCCCGCACCTGATTGGCTGTCCGGTCGATGTCTTTCGTGGGAGTCGCCGTCATGCTCTGGATAGCAATGGGATGACCATCACCTATCGTGACGGTGCCGATGCGAACGCGGCGAGTAGGATTTCGTTCAATCACTGGGTGCTTTTCCTGCATGAATTTATCTATAATATTGTTAGCGGAATCGTTCTTACATGCAATCCGCCTAGGATGGTACACGTCGACTAATCGCCATGAAATGGCCAAACTCTAATATTACCTGTCACCCCTTCTAATGGCCCACCTGAATATAATTCTATTTCAACCTGAAATACCTCAAAACACCGGCAATATTGGTCGAACGTGCGTGGCAACCGGTGCAAAACTGTGGTTGGTAAAACCCTTAGGTTTCCAATTATCTGAAAAACGGTTGCGGCGCGCGGGATTGGACTACTGGCAATACCTGGACATTGAAGTGGTCGATTCCTGGGATCACTTAAGAACTTCAATCCCTCACTTTCGTCCCTGGATATTTACAAAACATGCCAACAAACTGTATACGGATGTAACTTATCAGGAAGACGATTGCTTTGTTTTCGGTAGCGAATCACACGGCCTTCCGGATTCGATCATGTCAAGCGAGAAAGGGCGCAATCTAAGGCTGCCGATGGAACCGCGTGTCCGTTCCCTAAATCTTAGCACCACGGTAGGTATCGCGATTTATGAGCATCAGCGCCAAATGGCATCTCTTAGAACCCAAAACACACCGATCAAACCAATCTAGACGCGCCATAAGTAACACGAGATTCTCAATTAAACAGCAAGAACAACATCTATCCGAGGAAAATATTGTGCAACAATTCGCTTTCGAATCCCTGTCGTCATTCGCAACGGACTTACTATTCGCGGGGGGGGCTACCAGTGAAGAGGCCGCCGTGGTCGGTCCAAGCCTCGTTACCTCCAACCTGCTTGGTTACGATTCCCATGGCGTCATGCGGATTCCTTTTTATCTCCAAATGCTCGAGTGCGGAGACATTAAGTCCGATGTCAAACTGAATGTAATCAGTGACTCGCCTGCCGGATTGGCCACAGATGCTCAATGGGGATTTGGGCGTGTGCAATGCGGCCGTCTGCTAAACCAGCTGGCCGATCGCACCGCCCAAAATGGCTCCGCCATCGGGACAATACGCAATTGTTCGCATGTGGGCCGACTGGGCGAATATTGTGAGATTGCCGCAAATCAGCACGGACTTTTGTCGATCGCCATGGTGAATACCCATGGCGCAGCGCGACGAGTCGCTCCACCGGGGGGAATCCGTCCACGACTGGGAACCAACCCGCTGGCTATGGGCGTCCCCAACGCCGATGGGCCCCTTATATTGGATTTTAGCACTAGCGCCACCGCCGAGGGCAAGGTGCGTGTCAAACAAATCGCCGGTGAATCCGTACCTCCCGGATGGTTAATCGACGCCGACGGGGAGCCAACGCTTGATCCCAATACTCTATATGCTGATCCACCGGGCACCATTTTGCCGATGGGGGGAGATCAGGCATATAAGGGATTTGGACTGGCGTTAATGATTGATATCTTTACCGGCGCCCTTAGCGGTGGGCTTTGCGCACGGGAAACGCCGTTAACGCCAAAAGGAAACTGCGTGTTTTTGATGTTAATCGATCCCGCCCGTTTTGGCGGAAGTGAAATATTTGCACGTGAAGTGCAGGACATTACTGAATTTGTACGTGGTTGTCCTCGTAAATCCGGTGTGAACCAAATATTATTGCCCGGGGATCCGGAAAGACTATCATCGTCTCAAAAGAACGAACACGGGATCGCCATTGATGGTGGCAACTGGAATCAACTTAAATCGCTGGCGGATGATTTGAATGTGGAACCACCTCAATCAATCTAGCTTAAAGCTTGTGTCGGTCCGATAAAAATATTCCAATGAACCTATCCGACCCAAGTTACATAAACAACATGAACGAAAGCTTTCTATGAGTTACACCAAATCCCCTTTATTCTGTGCAACCGCCGCGATAGTTTTGGTTTCGTGTTTTTCCGGCCACGCGGATGAAATTTCACCAGTTCCGCCTCAACCGCTCCGCGCCCAAATAAAACGACTCACGGACGCACTGGCCTATGTTGGCTCACCATGGACACGCACGGAAAGGCAACAATTGGCTACCATCGAGGGATTGAATGATTCTGATTACGTGTCCAAAATTCAACAATTGGTAGACTCCCGTGTTCTTGTAAACGTACATATCAATCCGGAAAGCAGAGTGAAGGCCGCCCCCGGGAGCGCGAAACCCCTTTTATCGCAGCACGGATGGACCGTCTTTCTGGTCAAAGTGCATAATGAGGCGGGGATTACAGCTCCCTTACGTGTTGACAGTCCCAACAACGGTCCGGTCTATATTCGAAGTCGCGGGCAATCGGAACCTGAAGCAGGGCGTATATCCACCAACGACGTAAATGACCGATGGCTTGCGCTTCAATCCTTTGACAAACAACCTCTCCTGCCCAATTTAAGTGGTTTGATACTAGAGTACCGGATCATCGCCATTTATTCCCGCGACTCGGGTAAACGCGAAGCAACGCTTTCATTTGACGCGGGCCAGGGCACCCAGGATCTGGGATTTCGAAGTGAGATCGCCACGCTCTTTAGTATTCGACCCGCCGTCGATGTTCAACTGTCCGTCCTGGATGTAGACGGAAGCCCTTCCGTTGCGGAGTTTGTTATCAAAGACATGTACGGAAGGATTTACCCGTCGCGGATACGGCGGCTCGAGCCAGATTTCTATTTCCATGACCAAATCTATCGTTATGACGGTGAGAGCGTAATGCTTCCACCCGGGAAATACACATTTCGCGTGACTCGGGGTCCGGAATATCGGGTAGAAACTCGCGAGGTTGTCATCCCGGCGACGCAACACCATTCCCTTCAATTCAACCTTAAACGCTGGATCCATCTTGCTAAACACGGTTGGATATCCGGTGATCACCATATCCACGCGGCCGGGTGCGCACATTACGACTCTCCCACCGAGGGTGTGCTTCCCGATGCCATGATGCGTCACATTCTAGGCGAGGATCTCAACGTGGGGTGTGTACTTACGTGGGGCCCCTGCTGGTATTTCCAAAAAGATTTTTTCCAGGGCCGCAACCATCGACTCTCCACCAGGAACAACATCATGAGGTACGACGTGGAAGTCTCCGGTTTCCCGAGTTCGCATTCGGGTCACCTGTGTTTATTGCGCCTTCGGGAGGACGATTATCCCGGAACCACTCGAATTGAAGAATGGCCAAGCTGGGATCTCCCGGTTTTAAAATGGGGTAAGGAACAAGGCGGAATTGTTGGATTTTCTCACAGTGGCTGGGGCCTCCAGGTAGATGACGACAAGGTGCCCAGTTATCAGATGCCTAAATTTGACGGCATTGGTGCCAATGAGTTCGTGGTCGACGTCACTCACGACGTTGTGGATTTTATATCCGCTGTGGACACGCCCATCGTCTGGGAGTTGAGCATTTGGTACCACACACTCAATTGTGGCTTTGACACGCGTATCAGCGGAGAGACGGATTTCCCCTGCATCTACGGTGAACGCGTGGGGCTAGGACGCTCCTATGTGAAATTACCGGGCAAAAAGAGAGTTAATTTTGATGCCTGGGCTCAGGGCATCAAATCCGGAACTAGTTACGTTGGAGATGGAAAGAGCCACCTTTTTAATTTCAAGGTAAACGGTTTTCCCGTCGGCCAGAGAGGAGATTCCGGCCGAGCAAGTTATCTTGCACTATCCGACGAACGACGGATTACGGTTACCGCAACCGCTGCAGCAATGTTAAGTGAAACACCTCAAAAGAATATTCAAGAGAGCCCGTTACGCCAAAAGCCATATTGGCATATTGAGCGTGCACGCGTCGGCGAAACGAATCAGGTTCCCGTTGAATTGATTGTCAACGGAATAAGTGTCGAAACGCAGCTGCTTGAAGCCGATGGGGAACTCAACGACCTGCTATTTGACTACGAACTTAAACGTTCCTCGTGGGTCGCCTTGCGAATATTTGCAACATGCCATACCAATCCGATTTTTATTGAACTGGACAGCTCCCCGATCCGAGCTAGCAAGCGGAGTGCGGAATGGTGCCTACAGGCAGTGGAGGTGTGTTGGAATTCGAAAAAAGACAGGATTCGTCCGGAGGAACAATCCGCCGCCAGACAAGCGTTTGACGCGGCCAAAATCCGTTACCTTGAAATCATTAATGACTCGTACGATGACACACCCTGACCGAACTCACTTGAGCGTGTGTTTATAGATAGGCAGATGGCGGTAATAGACTTCCAGCATGTAAATGCACAAACAGGTCGTGTATAGTCTGCCGCCTAAATGGCCATGGCTGTCACGACCAGGCTCCCAACTTCCCTTTTCGGTTCCTGTTTGAACCTGTTCTTCCGGAATGGATTGCCGCATGACTTTATTCCATTCCGTCCAGTGTTCACCCCCCATGTGATGCGTTGCCTGTGTCGCATAATACCAATAATAGACATTCATGTCACCAAAATGAATCGTGTTGCCAACCACGTAATTCATTCCTTCCACGAGGCGCGGATCATTTCGCTCCCATCCCAAATACTGCCGACACAACAGACCCTCTGCGGTCATGGACAGCGAGTCCGTTTGCCCGGGTATATACGCGTAGCGACTACCTCCGTCGACGGTTGCCGTGTCCAGATAGGCTGAAATCTTTTCGAGGTTGGTTCTCGGTACGCTCAATCCAGCCATCCGCCCACTCTGAAGCGCCATGACGAACCAGCCAGTAACCGACGTATCCGATGCCCCGCCGGGTGCATATCGCCAACCTCCCTGGGGCGATTGCGAGGAATAACAGTACTTAAGAGCTTTTTGCGCGGGTTCTTTTAGTGCTTCGTCCTTGGTCATTCCGTAGAGTTCACACAATGCGATCGTCGCCTGAGCATGTGTGTACAGTCGATGATGATGGCCCCCGGTCAAAAAGAAATTGCCCTCAGCGTCCTGTTTTTTTAACAGAGCCGTCCACGCCCGCGATACCACATCGCGATACGGTCCATACTGATGTGTGCTTCCGTGGCCCTGGAAGGCTAGCAGCGCCATCGCGGTGGCCGCTGTGCGATTTTCCGTTGGCGAGCCGTCCCGATAGGGCCCCGTCAGGCTCCACATTCCGTCACGATGCTGGTTTCGCTTCAACCATTCCAGACCACGCACCACTGCATCTTCTGTAGTCGCAGTGCCCCCGTAGGTTGCGAGCAGGGCCTTTTTCATACCCGCTTCCCTGCCACTCAACGCCAATCCAATCGAGGGTGCGGCAATTTCACTCGATTGATTCGTGGCAACCTCCACAGCAACAATGTCCGGAGGAGCGGCAAGCGGATCCTCGACCGGCATGTCGTCCTCAGAAAGGACAGGTTCTTCCAGTTCCGGAATCGAATCAACCGGTGACTGCAATACCGCTTCTTCAATCTGGTCACCCAATTTCTCCGCATACACGACTTCAAGCTGCAATTGCGAGTCGAGGAATTTGGGCAACATCAAGAGTCCCAACACAATGAGAATCACCGTATGGACGATCAAACTCACGAGCCAGGGTGGGGCATTTTTGATTGCGATCTCTGTAAATTCCTCTTCAAACTCCTCTTCCTGTGGGGCATTAATCAGTTTAGACCGACGCTGTGTCGCGAGAATTGGTTTGGCGGGTATGGTGGATCTAGCCTGGAGCGGCGCCGCTGGAGCAATCGGAGTCGGGTTCGCTATTGGCGGTTCAGCACGTGGTGCGATAGGTTGATTTTCGGCCGGGCCCTCCGCGGACACATCCCGGCGCACTAGAATCGGGCGGGCAACCGCCCGTGCGTCACGTTTCGCCTTCTCTGGATGAGCTTGATCTGAATCGGACATGTGCCTAACCGGTTGGGGGCAATAGGATGCCTGCCATGCTTACACTATGCGTTATCCTAAGTGTATTCGTGGGCACCGCGTGTGACAATATATACTGCAAATTAACAATGCCAATGCAAGCTCCACTATCCATAGCTATCGACCCTTAAGCACCCGAACAATGAATGATTAAGGCGTAAGCAAACCAACTTCACTAGTCCCTAAAACACTCATGCTACCCACTAGGCAGTCAAAACAGCCCATGTATAATAACGGCAAACGACGCGCGGTGGAGCAGCCCGGTAGCTCGCGAGGCTCATAACCTCGAGGTCGTCGGTTCAAATCCGGCCCGCGCTACTTTTATCTGCATTCTCGCTAAGCGATGCAGAGATTCAAAAAAGCCAGACCATCGTGGTCTGGCTTTTTCCATGCCGCCGGCCTTCTCAGATTTCCCTGGAAAATGGCCACCAATAGGTACGCCACCCGGCAACAATATCTACATTTACTGTGGCTATTTCCTCCGAAATCGGGTTAGAGGTCCCCTCACTTTTTTAGTTCTATCCATTTCAAAGCCCGATGATATAATCGGGATACTGGCCCAGAATCCTATTTCCGTCCTGCAAATTGGCAAATCCCTTTATGTTCACTCGGCTGCTAAGCATCACCCTGATCGTCGTCCTATGCACAAATCATGCGATCGTGATATGCGTTCCCGAATGCGGTCATTCACGGGAAGCCAGACCGCATGTTCATGTCGCGCACCTATGCGACCACCATGCCGTAGAATCGACCAGGCCAGTGGTCGACGGCATAACCGCACAGATGGCCGCCGCACATACGAATACGGATAACAACCCCCTGGGCAGTCGGTGTGCCAGCCACTCCTATCGGACCCTCTATCTCAACAGCAGGCACGAATTTAATTCCCCGGTTTGTGAACGGCTGTTAAATCAACTCGATCGGCCTGTGCAAACCCATGAAATGATAAACCTTACCACCGTTTCCATTCGATACAACTCTTTGCCGGCGACGGTGCGCACCGACCAACTTGCCATCTACACACAAAATTGTCGCTGGATCATCTAATCCATCCATTTCTCTTGGCGTCGAATGCAACGAAAAGGGTATCATACCGATTCCCCAGTAGTTGTACCCGTGTTTTACATAATGACCCAATCTGAGTTCATCCAGGGATGCACCCATGCGATCTGCTAAACCTATACTGCGTTTAAAATTTATCTCCGGCACGACAATCATTCTTGTCGCTTGTGTGATTGCGTTTGTCAGTCGCCGGCACTGGTTGCCTCATGTATTTCCGAGACAGCAGACCAACCAAAACGACGCTCACGAAGACCATGTTTCCGATAAACCTCAGATTATCAAATTAAGTTCGCAGGCCCAATCGAATCTGGGTCTCACCACTGAACCGGCAGCTTTGACGACCTATTGGAAAAAAACCCGCATTCCCGGCGTGGTCGCCGAACGGGCGGGACTGACCGACCAAACCGTAAGTGCCCCGTTCTCCGGCATTATTTCACAAATTTACGCTACCGAGGGCGACCTGTTACAGCCCGGGAACAAATTGGTGACCCTTGCATTGCTCGACGAGGCCAGTCAGACCAGGCAGGCCGAACTGTATCGCGCCACTCGTGAAACTCAATTACTCCGTCAGGAAATTGAACGTATTGGAAAACTGGTAGAAACCGGCGTGATCCCCGGAAAACGTCTGATCGAGCTTCAACAGGATGTCGCGCGGCAATTAACGGCGATTGAAATCACAACCGAGGAACTGCAGCGTCGCGGATTTACCTCCGATCAAATGGCGGAGGTAACGCGGGGGCAACTTGTCAAATCTGTGGACATTGTTGTGCCGTCATTTAAGCAGTCCGCTGACAGCGCCGAAAATCGCGACCAGACACAGTTATATGAAGTTCAAACCTTAGGCGCTGAATTGGGAATGCAGATTGAAGCAGGTGAAAACATCATGGTCCTCGCAAACCATGCCACACTGTATATTCGAGGTCATGCGTTTAAACACGAAGCTCAGAATATCGCTCGTGCTGCGGAAAATCATTGGCCCGTCGAAATCGACTTCACCGAACAAACCGACATTTTGTGGGGAGAAAATCCACAATCCTTTGAGATTAGACACCTGAGTAACTCCATTGACCCCCTAACGCGTACGTTTGATTTTATCATCCCTTTGCGAAACCAACATCGCACCTACTCGAAAGGCGGTTCCGAATTTGTGTTATGGAGATTTAGACCAGGTGAACGCGTTACCATTGAGGTTCCCGTCGAAAAACTGGACGACGTCATCGTGGTACCGCAAAATGCAGTGGTGCATGAGGGACCGGAGGCCTATGTGTTTACACAAAACGGTAATTTTTTCAATCGTCTCCCGGTCCACATTCTGTATCAGGACCGCACTCACGCGGTGATTGCTAATGACGGGAGCATCACACTCGGCTTCTATCTTGCCCAAGGTTCGGCAAGTTCGTTGAATCGCGTATTTAAGTCCCAATCCGCCAGCGGAACCCGCCCGGATGTCCATGTCCACGCCGATGGCACGGTTCACGAGGCGCACTAAGGTATTAGCTATGCTTGACGGTATTATTCGGTATTCGCTTCGCTATCGTTTTTTAGTGCTTATTATGAGCCTCGTCTTACTGGTTTATGGGTCCTATTTAGCAACTCAAATGCCTATTGATGTCTTTCCCGATCTTGATCGCCCCCGTGTGATCATCCTCACGGAATGCCCGGGACTGGCGACGGAGGAAGTTGAATCTCTCGTTACCCAGCCAATTGAAATAGCGATGTTGGGCGCAAACGGTGTTGAAGCCGTTCGTAGTCAGAGCACCGCGGGTCTAACCGTCATCTACATCGAATTTGGGTGGGAAATGAATGTCCGCCAGGCCCGTCAGATCGTGCAGGAACGTTTAACCTACTTGGCGGGAACACTCCCCAGCGATATCCACCCACTCATGACCCCACCCTCGTCCATCATGGGACAGGTAGTCATTGCTGGGATGTATCGTCAACTTGGACCCGAGGGCGGACGTTTAGTTCCGCTGAAAGATCCCTCGTTAATCGCGGAACTGTTTCAATCCGAAAACCAGTCGTCCCGTCTGAACGTCTGGAAAGTCGTCGATCGCCATGTGCCCCACTCATGGATCCGCGTCCCCTTTACCACACTGACCGCAGACTCGGAAACACCACAACCCGCAACAGACGCCCAGCGGGATTTTACGATCGATATCGAAAATAATTTATATACGGTTCAAATTCCCGACCCCGCGCAACAGCAGATTGAACTTGGGACGCTTGGCGACTGGGTAATCCGCCCGCGGCTTCTAAAGGTGAACGGCGTTGCGGAAGCCTTTTTGCAGGGAGGGGGTCGCAAACAATACCAAATCCTTATCGATCCGACCGCCTTGATTGAATATGGTGTCACTCTGAACGATGTGAAACGCGTGGTGAGCGAAAGTAATGTCAATACGAGCGGCGGTTATGCCATCACCGGGGAATCCGAGCGTTCAATCCGGATTCTAGGACGGGTCGGGCCTTCCGCAGCGACCGTCATAGAGGACCTGGAATCGGTACCGGTCAAATCCCTCGGCGATCGTTCGGTACTGTTGGGGCAACTTGCGACGATCACCGAGGGTGCACAGGTAAAACGAGGAGACGGTGCGATCAACGGTCAACCTGGATTGGTGATCACGGTTGTTAAACAACCTAACGTCGATACGCGTCAGTTAACACAACAGGTCGCCATTGCGCTGCGGGAGGTTGAGTCCTCATTACCGGCCGACATTGTAATGAACACGGAACTATTCCGCCTTCGCGACACCATCGATCGCGGAGTATTTAACGTTGCTGAGGCGCTAGTGCTGGGTGGGTTGATGGTGATTATTGTTCTGTTTTTAATTCTCCTTAATTTCAGAACCACGTTTATCACACTCACCGCCATACCGGTGTCCCTGGTCATTACCACGCTCGCCTTCCGTCTGATTGGATATTTCACGGACACGACGCTTACCATCAATGTCATGACACTTGGCGGAATCGCCGTCGCGATGGGGGAACTGGTCGATGATGCCATTGTCGATGTCGAAAATATTTTCCGCCGTCTTCGCGAAAACCAAACACGCCAACAGCCACGGCCTGCCATTCTCGTCGTCTACGACGCCAGTCGCGAGGTCCGCAGTGCCATCGTCTTTGGTACCATCGTAGTCATTCTTGTATTTTTGCCGCTTTTCGCCATCCCCGGCGTTGCCGGGCGATTATTTGAACCGCTCGCCGTAGCCTACATCGTTTCTATCTTATCGTCGCTGCTGGTCTCATTAACTCTCACACCCGTTCTTTCGTATTACCTCCTTCCTTTGGCACACATCACCAAACGAACACGCGATTCATGGTTCTTACGAGTCTTAAAGCGGGGGGGAGAATCCCTTATTCGTTTAAGCATTGCGTACCCCGCCCCACTGTTATTGTTTACCTGGGTCGTGGTGCTGATTGCCGGCGTACAGTTGATGAATCTGGGAGGTGGTTTTCTTCCCGCCTTCGACGAGGGGAATATTCAAGTCAATCTCACCCTTCCCCCGGGTTCATCCCTGCGGGCCTCCAATGATATTGCATCCGTGGTGGATGCAAAATTCCAATCCATGCAACAGACCGCTGACAACCCTCAGGGTGAAATCCGGCACTTTGTCCGTCGCACCGGTCGCGCCGAGTTGGATGAACACGCCGAACCTGTAAATGCGACCGAATATATTTTGAGTCTGAATCCCGACAGGCTCATTAGTCGTCAGGACATGTTAACCAAGCTGCTGGCGGAATTAAAAGAAGACATTCCCGGAGTTAGCATCGAGGTTGATCAACCCCTGATGCACCTCATCAGTCACATGGTGTCGGGCGTAAAGGCTCAGATCGCTGTGAAGATATACGGCGATGACCTAGATACCCTTGAAAAACTCGCGGTTGAGTCCAAGGCGATCCTTGATCGGATTGATGGACTGACAGACCCCGTTATAGAACCGATTCGACAGACGGATGAACTGCATATAGCCCTTCGCAAGCATGACCTCGCGCTGTTCGGTCTGACCCGCGCATACGTGGCCGGGATTCTCCAAACGGCCTTACAGGGGGAAGTTGTTTCCGAGGTGCTAGACGGGCAAAAGCGGTTTGATTTATTGCTTCGCCTTGAGGAACAGTATCGAACGGACTATGCCAATCTGCAACGGTTGAGAATCGATCTCCCGGGCGGAAAGGGTCAAATAGAGCTGAAGGACATTGCCGATGTGAAAACTGGTTCCGGTCCGAACGCCATCAATCGGGAAAATGCTCGACGCAGGATGGTGATCCGTTGTAACACAATTGACCGTGACCTGACCAGTTCCGTGAAAGAAATCCAATCGAGACTCGGCACGGAACTTACGCTTCCCACCGGATATTTCATCGAATATGGCGGACAATTTGAAAGTCAACAGAAAGCGACAAGGATGATCTTGATCCTCAGTTCGGTCGCGGTCCTTGGTATGTTCGTGGTTTTAATGATCCTTTTACCCTCGGTTCGAATGGTATTGCAAATCCTCAACGCCCTACCCACCGCCTTTATTGGGGGCGTGGCCGCGATTGTGATTACGCAACAGGACTTAACCGTTGCAAGCCTCGTGGGTTTCATTTCGTTGGGCGGAATAGCCGTTCGAAACGGTGTTCTGTTGGTAACTCATTACATCCATCTGATGAAATATGAGAATGAGGAATTTACAGCACAATTAGTATTAAGGGGAAGCCTCGAACGATTATCCCCTGTATTGATGACCGCATTAACTGCGGGAATCGCCTTGGTTCCGCTTGTATTGGGCGGGCATGCGCCGGGAAGAGAGATACTCTATCCGGTAGCAACGGTCATTATGGGAGGATTGGTCACGTCCACATTTTGTGAATTTTTAATCCACCCGGGAATTTTTTGGCGATTCAGTGGCCGGGACGCGGAGAAAATTGCATCCAAAGATGACGAACATCTGATTTTATGACGCGGCCCGCCGTTCTTATTCGCAGGGCCAACGCTGAGCGGAACAAGGAACTTCACTAGATGAATATTCCAACTCAATATCCACCGGCGTTGTCATGCAGACTGCCGTCAAGCAACATGCCCTCAATTTCAAGAATTGCTTTCCACAATTCCGATATGGATTCAATGTAGGACAGATGAGTCTGCGAGAAAGTACGTTGAGCCTGCAGCAATTCAAGATAACCTAGTTCGCCTTCCTGGTAGCCCGTTTGAATCAGGTCGAGACTTTCTTGGGCGGATGCGAGAATCCCGCCTTCTTGTGAGTACGCCTCTATGTGATTTTGCGCGTCCCGATATCGTTTCATGACGATCCCTAGTTTATCCCTGAGATGCAACTGGAAACGATCAACGGAACGTTCCGCAGCGACGACCTCCGCCTGTGCACGACGGATACCCCCCTGATTTCTATTAATCCACGGCAACGGCATCGTAACCTGCAAATTAGCGCTGGTTCCACCGTTTTCTGAATGCGAGAGAAGTGCTGCCTGAACGGTCACGTCCGGGACAACTTCCGCTCGTTCCCGACCGACTTGGGACTTTGCCCGATCGATTTCCAGAAGCAGTTCGGCGATCTTCGGACTTTCATTCGTCAAACGGGACAGCACCTCATCCGAATTCAATGCCGGGATGACCATTTCTAGGTCGCCTTCCAGCCTGCGAACTGCCAGATGCTCAAGATTCCCGACTGCCTGCAAACGAGTCCAGGATGCATCGTGAGCATTGAGGGCGTTCTTGGAGATTACCACGGCTGTCTGTAAAGCCAACCGCGAACGCAAAACGTCAATCTGACTTGATTCCTTCGCTGCGTGCAGTTGCAATACGGTTGTTAACGCATCTTGCGAATTCTCTACAATCTGTCGTGTAATTTCCCGCCGTTTTTGAGATACAAGAACCCCGTAAAATGCCAATCGCACGTCAGTACGCACTCGTTGTGTGATCGTCGCGAGCTGTTGTTTGTGTTTTTCGATCTCCCATGACGCAACTTCCCGATTCCGTTGCAATTTATCCCCGCGGATGATCTGTTGCCGTAAAAACAGCCCTTGCCTCGGTTCATCACCCCCAAGTTCTTCTGCCGCATACCCCACCACTGGATTGGGAGGAAGGCCACTCTGTAACCAACTACCATAAATTGAGTCCAATTTAGCTTGTGCTGCTGCAATCGAAGGGTTTGAAATCACGGCACCGGCTTCTACGACCTCCAGGGTTAACGGCACATCCGGTGAAACCAAATAAGGCACGTGATATTGCGGTTTGGGTATTTCCGTCGGTGGTATGGCCTGCCCAAGCACTTGCAGTAGCTTACGTGCGGATGGAATTGGTTTGCGGACCGATCCTATATTTTCGGACTCCAAATCCTTAACCGAGGACAAAACTTCGGCCGTAGGACGCGAAGTCATGCTGCCACAGCCGATCGCAAAACAAACCAAAATCCACACCCCCATATTCGCCCGGTCCATAAGCATGCGAGCACACGCCCTGCGCGACCGATCACACAACCTCCCCATTGACGGATGCGGGTGATACGCATTTCCCAAACGAGATCGCATTGTTTTGATGTAAGGAACCAGTTTCAAATCGGCCGCTCGCAATTTTTAATTCTACGAATACAAACCTAACGTTTTTGAATCGACGGCGCGTACGAAAACCTTGAACCTTTAACCGACCTCCTATAATTTTCAGATGCATTTACGTCTGCCGCCTATCAACCGACGTAACCATTGGGCGAATTTCTATAAAAATGACCAAAATCATGTCCAATTACACCGTGTAAGTGTGGAGTATCTAAAAGAAGGGGGAATTTTGATTTTCTGTATCGATTTCGGCGTTTTTGTCCGATTCCCGTCAGTAAGCCTATAAATACGTTCCCTCTGTCCGATCGTATCGATGTCCAACCTTTATTTAATACGTTTATTCGCACTTGGATCATTCCCGCTTTATGTACTGTTATGCGCCGGTTGTTCCGTATCCGATCAGAGAGAACAGGCCGATACGTCTGCCTACTCTGTAATCGAAAACGCATCTTCGGAGCGGGGTATTAGTGGCTTTGTGATTTCCAGTGATCATCGAAGCCGTTTTTATGACCCAAGTAACCCGGATGAAATGCCCATGCCGACCGACGATCCCGCGTCGGGCCAGTTAATGAAATCTGTATACGGCATGGACGGATGGGATTCATGGTCCAAAAACGGGGCTAATCGTGAATATGAAAATCCTGGATGGCGGGATCTTTTGCCCTCCCATACTGCGACAAACGAAACAGGAGCCATTGTATTGGACGTAGATGCCGCCCTTAGACTTGCCTACGTGCATTCGCCTTCTTATCAAACACAGGTCGAAACCCTGTATCTTTCGGCGCTCGACGTCACCGCACAACGTTTTAGGTTTGACACTCAGTACTTCGGTGGCTACGACATCGCCTATCGGCATCGCGGGACAATCAATCCGGCTGGTTTTGGTGTTGATCCGGCAACCGGTAATACCATCACCACACCCGCCAGTCACGGGCGTGAGAGTAATCGCTTAACACTTGGTTCCAACCCCACGGCCCAATTTCGCCGTAAATTTTCAACTGCGGGCGAAATTGTTGCGGGATTTGCCAACTCCTTCGTATTTGAATTTACCGGCAATGATGCCAATCTTGCCTCATCACTAGCCAATTTCTCCGTTGTTCAGCCTCTTTTGCGCGGAGCAGGTAGGCATATCGCACTGGAGGACCTCACCCAGTCCGAGCGTAACTTGCTGGCGAACGTCCGGGCTCACCGCCAATTCCGACAGGGATTTTACACCAACGTCGCGATTGGTGAGTCGGGCGTAGCCGGTTCTCGTCGCGGATCTCCATCAACAAGCGTTAATTCCTATGCCGGCTTTGGCGGTGTGGGTGGTTTCCTCGGCTTACTACAACAGATGCAGCAGATCCGGAACACCGAAGATAATTTGAGTCGACAGTTGCGCACCTTAGATCAACTCGAAGCCCTGCTTGATTTTGGTATAATCGATATTGATCAGGTCGATCAATTTCGACAAAGCGTCCAGCGTGAACGTGCTTCTCTATTGCAATCCCAGAATAACCTGGAATTATCACTGGATCAATTTAAGACCGGCACGCTTGGACTACCCCCTGACCTTGAAATTGAAATGGATGAATCTTTCATTGAACAATTTCAATTTGTCACACGAAGCGGAACCAATGTCGAGGATGCGATTTTGTCAGTGCAGGACAACGTCGGTCTGCTGCCGGAAGATCTTGATCTCGAGGCCTTGCAACCAACCATCACGGAGCTTAGCAGCCTTGCTCAACTCGTCCGTAAACAACTCGATGACGTTGCACGGGATTTGGGTCGGCTTGATGAGGCAACCGATGCTCGAACAGCATCCATGGACGACCCTGAAGTTACGGTCTTTCTCGCGTTAAAAGACGACCTGCGATCCACGCTGGATACGCTCAACCTTAATTTTGAGACGGTCTCCGACGATCTCAGCCAGTTACGTGACGACCTACCGACAGCCACGTCAGAACAATCATTGCGAAACGTGATTATTTGGCTGGGTGATCTTTTACGACTCACTCAGCGGAGCGTTCTTGTTCAAGCCCGGGCTCGACTGGAGACGGTCACCGTCGAGCGAATTGAACTAGCGTCCACCGATGCAGTTCAAATTGCACTACACCATCGATTAGATTTCATGAATGCCCGCGCAGCACTGGTCGATGACTGGAGACAAATACAGATCAGCCAGAACCAACTGCAGTCAGTATTGAATATCACCGCCGGGGGGGACGTGTATACGGCCAGAAACAACCCCGTTAGCTTTCGGGCACCTACGGGTAGCCTGCGACTGGGTCTTGAATTTGATGCCCCATTCACGCGTTTGATTGAGCGAAACGCTTATCGCGAAACGCTGATTCGTTACCAGCAAAGCCGTCGTCGATTTATTCAGTCACAGGACAGATTAAACTTAGGACTCCGGGCGCTTATACGCCAAATACAACAACTACGTAACAATCAGGATATTCAGAGGCGTGCCGTCGCCATCGCAATCCGCCGGGTGGACTCCACCCGCGCTAATCTGTATGCACCGGTTCCAGCCCGACAGCCTGGACAGCGGGTAGCCCAGTTTGGCCCGACGTCTGCAATTAATCTATTGTCCTCCCTGTCCTCACTGCGAGATACCCAAAACAGTTTTTTGTCCGCCTGGCTAAGTTACTACGCCGCAAAAATGCGACTCGTCAGGGAATTGGGGATTATGGAGCTAGATGACAAGGGAAACTGGGTCGATCAGCCCCTGCCACCATTAGCGAACATGTTACCCGAAGACATCATTTCCCCTGGGGAAGACTCGTCCCCCGAAACCAAGATACCGACAACCATCGCCAAACGTTTTCATGACCGAATTCTCACCTTGCAAACAAAAATCGAGAATATTATCTCAGCACGGAATGATCTGAATGATTAAACGTACAATTCCTCGATTCTTCGATTTTGGGAACGAGCGGTTTTGCCGCAGCCAAAGAGGCGTTTTATGGTGTGCAGCCGTCGTCGACCGACAATTTTGTTATAATTACTTCACGGGTTTGCCGCATTTGGAGGTTTGACGTGACATCTGACCATTCTCAGTCCAAGCCACGGAAGATAATTTCTTGGCTTGCCAAATCTCTTATAGCAAGCGCTATCCTTGGACTGTTGTCATGGGGCATTTATTACGGTTCCACCTTCATCACCCGCACGCCCGTCGACGAGTTTTTGACGCACGAGATCGTCCGTGGAGACGTCCGGGTTACGCTAACAGAACAGGGTGTGCTCACGAGTACAGATAATACGGAAATTAAATGCAAGGTGCGTGGGCGCAATACGGTCACGTGGGTCATCCCCTCAGGCAGCATCGTCGAAAAGGGTGAGGTACTAGTTCGCCTTGATACAAAGGTTATTGAAGAAACCTTAAGTCTGCAAAAAACCAATGTGTTTGAAGCGACGGCGACATTAGCCGAGACGGAACAAAATCTGGCGCAGATCAACTTGTCGATTGAGGCCTATGAAAGTGGGGACTACCTTGAACGATTGAATACGAAACAAACGGAGGTCATCATTGCCGAATCCAATTATGCCTCGGCGCTAAAACTATACGGTCATTCGAAGTTGCTGTTTAAACGCGGTTTTGTGACCGAATTGGAACTTGAGAGCAACGCCTTTACGGTAACTCAGGCAGATCTAGAACTCAAAGTCAAGCAAACGGAACTGTTTGTTTTAAAACAGTATACCAAGGCGCTTGAGCTCGAGAGGATGCGGGGTAATTTAGCGGGGTCGACATCCAAATTCGCGGCGGATCAGGCCGGATTGCAGACGGACATTGCCAGGCGAGACCGGGCCGCCGCCGAATTGGAAAATTGCACCATCACTGCACCCAAGTCCGGGTTGGTGATCTATCCTACAGCCGCCGCTTGGAAAGACACTCCGGATGTTGCCGAAGGCGTGGGCGTTAGCCATGATCAGGTACTGCTGATCATGCCGGTCCTTGATAAAATGCAGGTGCAAATTGGCGTTCATGAAGCTGTTATCGATACCGTTCGTCCAGGCCTACCGGTTACCATAACGCTTCCAGATGACGTTTTGGAAGCAGAGGTTTCCGACGTCGCCAATATCGCCAGACCGCTGGGATCATGGTCGGGGAACGTTGTGAAATACGACGCGACCATAGCGCTTCCCGAAACCTCGGATTTGAAACCCGGGATGAGCGCGGGCGTGGAAATCTTAATTGAAACTCACAAAGATGTCCTTTCCATCCCCGTTTCATCCGTCGTGGACACCGCCGAAGGCGCGTTTTGCTGGATCTTAACTCCCGAGGGGCCCAAGAAACAACAGTTGATTCTTGGCGATAGCAACGATATTTTCGTCGTCGTCGTTCAGGGAGTCAAAGAAGGAGACCGTGTGGTTCTCCATCCACTTGCGGACATAGAAGAAGCACAGGAAGACGTGGGGAAATTCCTTAGTGTTGATAAGAATCGTGAACACGAGTCCATGGCTCTCAATCATAAACTGGCCCGCCATACGAAAAGGAAGATGCGATGAGCGAATCCACCCTTGATGCACCGCGACCCCGAATTTGGGCCGTGGTGTTTTTCCTCGCCGTGCTTAGCGCCTTAGTGGGGGGTGGATACGGATATACACAGGGTTATTTTACATCCGTCGAAGAGGAACCATTTGTCCGTGCACTCACCCATCGGATTGCCCGTGGCGACATGGCCATCACCATTACAGAACTCGGTTCGCTGGAAAGTTCCGACAATACTAAAATCGTGTGTCGCGTTCGTGGTCAGAATACGATCACGTGGGTTGTCGAAAGTGGCACGCACGTCAAAAAAGGGGACCCCGTCCTGACGCTTGACACGCTCTATATTGACGAGCAAATTTCGGAACGGTCTAAATATGCGCATTGGTCCAAGGCCGGCGCCCAGCACTGGCAATCGGTAATGACTCGCGCCAAACTTTCCATCCCGGAGTACCTCGAAGGCCGTTATGTAGCGCGGCAGATGGAAATGAAAAAGGATCTTGCCATCGCTGAGTCCCGTTTGCGTACTGCTCAAAACATATTAGCTCATACGAAGATGCTGCAAGATCGAGGCTATGTCAGCGCGCTTGATGTGGAACAGCGCGAATTTAATGTAACGACAAGTAAATTGGCCGTTGATAATACAAAAACGAGAATCGACGTATATGAAAATACATCGAAGGCAAGGGAACTCGCTCGGCTTGAGGGTGACTTAAAAATTGCACAAGCACAATTCGGAGCGAACGATGAACGCGCTGACGCAGATGCTTCCCGGCGTGACCGTGCCATTGCCGAACGCGAATATTGTACAATCTTAGCGCCCAAAGATGGCCTCGTAATTCACCCACGTGCAGCCGCCTGGAAAGACGCACCTGATATCACCGAAGGCGGTACCGTTTATAAAGAACAAGTATTATTACTCATGCCCGATCTAGATCAAATGCAGATTAAAGTCGGTGTTCATGAGGCAATCGTATCTAAAATTACCCCCGGCCTGGTTGCACATATCACACTTCCGAATCGGGAGCCCATAATCTCCACAGTAACGCACGTTGCGGAAATTGCACGACCACCTTCACTTGGATCCGGCGATATTGTTAAATACGACGTCATCGTGGAATTGCCTCCGATTGCCAAGCTAAAACCCGGAATGAGCGCCGAAATCGAAATTACGATAGCCGAGTACAAAGATGTTTTGCAGATTCCCGTAGCGTGCGTATTGGAACTGAACAATGGGTTCCACTGCTGGGTCCGTACCGGCGCCAGCATCGTTAAAAGAGCGGTGAAACTCGGTGAAAGTGACGATATTTTTGTCATCGTCGAAGATGGGCTAAAAGAAGGTGACGATGTCATTCTTAATCCGCTTGCTTATATCGACGATGCGGAGAAAGAAGCGCTGGTGCCGTTTACCGACACTCCTGCCGAAGAGGGCGATAAAGATACCACCCCAAAACATCCTGAAGAACAGCCAATACAAACTGACGCCTAGGGCGATTGCCTTTCATCCCCCGGGCGAAATTCCACCTACCCTATCCCTTCCGAGATACCATCGTGTTTCTAATGTTCTTCCGCACGATTCGCCTGGGCATTAAAAGCCTGTTATTACATAAAATGCGCGCCGCGCTAGCCGGATTGGGAATCTTTATAGGAACCACTACCGTCATTTGGCTAGTCGCCATTGGTGAAGGCGTTAGCCAGCGTTCTCAGGATGTTATCAAGGAACTTGGAGCTAAAAACGTCATCGTCCGCACCAAAGAGCCCACGGAAATGTCGGGACAGCAAAACGCAAAGGTGAACATCAAGCAATACGGGTTATTGCGAGCCGACTACGACCGGATGATTGCTATTATCCCCAGCATTCGACGTGCCGTTTCCATGCGGGAATTCAAATATACCCTTCGAGTTGAAGACCGTTCTGCAGATTCCAAGCTTGTGGGCTGCATGCAGCCCTATCGGGAACTGAACCATCTACAAATTGCGAGGGGACGATGGCTCTCACAACGTGATCACGGAAAGAAAGTGGTCGTTCTCGCACATGACACGGCGCATCGCTTGTTCCCCTATCAAAATCCAATCCGCCAAAAAGTTTGGGTTGGCAATGAGCTTTACACCGTTATCGGCGAGACCAAATCAAGGACGGCTTCTGCCGCGATTGGGGGCAGTATGGATGCACGCGAATATAACCTTGACGCATACATTCCACTTAAAACCATGGAAATGCGAATAGGAGATCGTGTTTTGAAACGTGTCGGATCGTCGTGGCAAGGCGAGGAGGTGCAACTAAGCCAGATCACGATCGGCGTTGACACGATTGAAAATGTTGATGAAACAGCGGCGATTATTCAGACGCTGTTGGCAAAATACCATTCCAAAGAAGATTATGCCGTTGTCGTGCCCAAGGAACTGCTTGTTCAGGCCGAGCGACAGCGTGCCATGTTTAACGTATTGCTCGTTGTCATTGCCGGCATTTCATTACTCGTGGGCGGCATTGGAATCATGAATATCATGTTATCCACGGTGACCGAGCGAACGCGTGAAATAGGGATACGACGCGCACTCGGCGCGAAACGCTTGCACATCATATTTCAGTTTATTATTGAAGCGGTCCTCCTAACCGGTGTCGGTGGCCTATTAGGTGTCATCGCTGGGCTGTTTTGTGCACCCCTTTTTCGCGCCGTGCGAACTCTGGTCACGGAATATTGGCCAGCGTTCATAACCGAGGACATCCAACAGATTGAGCCTCAAATAGCCCTGTGGTCCGTATTGCTCTCTTCATTTATTGCTGTTATCTCCGGCCTGGTTTTTGGAGTTTACCCGGCATGGCGCGCGGCGTGCATGGATCCTATTGAAGCTTTGCGTCATGAATAATGTTACTCACGCGTATTAAAATATGATCCGGGCACCTCACCCGTATCCTTATATCACCATGACGACGGCAGAAAAACCAGCTGAATGTTCTGACGGCACAGCGTTTTCTCGGCAATCATTCCTTTCGCTCGTCATGGTTCGACGCTAACATAAACAAAACAAAGTTTCGTTCCTCGAACTTCCACTTCTGTACACGATCACGCGCCGCAACTTCCGATCCCGACCCATCATGAATCTGGTATTTTCACAATCAACTTCTGCTACGGTAATTCAGCGCGAATTTGAAGAGGAATTGGTAGCGGCACTGGTCATGCAGGATCGGATCGATGTGTCGTTGGTGGGAGATATCGCGGATATGGAGGATGGAAGTACCGACGCGCTCTGCATTGAGGGCGTTCGCGGTGATATGCTCTGTGCGTCCTGGCATGCCGTGGATGCAGCACTGCAATTTCTCAACCGCATGTCCGTGGTGGGACGCACCGGCCCCTCGACCCCTCGGAATTCTATGACGCTCCCTGTGATCACCACCTCAGGACAATATGACCCAATGCAACGAAGAATTGAATGCCTAAATCTGACCGGATATACGTCCGTCCAGGCAGCCCGAAAAGCCATTCTTTCAATATTGTCGGGTGATCCTCATGAATCAACCCCCGTCACTCGGTCGGACGCTTGTGATACTGAGTTCGCCCCCGATAAACCAAACAACCTATCTCCGGTCAAAGCGATGCCCCGACGCAGCGGCACAAAACAACCCGCCGACGACCTCGATTCCTTACTGGATGAATTTGACGAGGCTGATGTTTAGTCAGGGCAAAGGCCAGTCGCCCTTGCCGCCAAGCCATTTGGGCACACGCTTCACTTTGCCGTCGTCACCCATACAGCCTATACGAGTCCACCCACGGACAATTTCGGTGTCTCCCCTAGTAATCAAATACGAATGCTCGATCGCTGCTCCTTTGACCCGATCAACCGTGACTTGGATATCTAGTAAGTCATCAAACAAAGCCGGTTGAAAATAGTCAATCCGCGCGGCAGCCACGACTAATCGTAACCCTGATTTCTCAACGCCTAGATAGCTAATGCCCAAATATCGCAAAAACTCAATGCGTGCCTTTTCAAAATAGGTCAGGTAATTTCCGTGATGAACAATACCCTGCCCGTCCGTTTCTTGATAACGCACACGTAATTGAAAGTTGAATGATTCGCCCATGTTCATAAGGTGGCCACCCGGAATTTGGAAATAATAATAAGTTTAATATTTTACCATTGAATTTTTGCCACATTAACAATTTTCCGTATAAGATACGTTCTTCATCCCCTCGTTAACATTAACAAGGCTTATATGAGTTACGGTGAAGGTGGTTTTACCCCACTTGATACAATTCGTGGTCGCGATTATCCCGCATTGACACAGTTTACGGTCTTTCTGGAGAATCGAGTCGGACAGTTAATGGAAGTCATACGCCGTTTTGATGGTACGAATGTTCGTATCCTGGCGCTATCGATCAACGATTCAACGGAATGCGCGGTCGCACGGTTTTTGCTCAGCAATCCGGAGACGGGTCGGGAAATACTTGAACGTTCGGGGTTCCCGCTCATTGAAAGTCAGCTTGTGGCTCTTGAACTGCCGGATACTGCTCAACCAATGTTGACCGTTTGTACCGCCTTATTACGAGCGGAATTAAACATTTCACAGGCGTATCCCCTGTTTTCCCGACCTCACGGACGACCCGTTGTGGCCTTGATGGTCGATAATATCGAACGGGCGGTCGAGACGTTAACCGAATGCGGTTTCCAGATGATAACGGAAGACGACCTGATTTTCGACGTTTAGCCCATATTTATTGATAAACCCGTGATATTTCGGTTCATATTGTTAGCTGAATCATCCGAAAAACCTTGTAGATTGTGTTTCGACCGCATTAACAGGAATGACACATGGACACCGATATCGATTCCACCGTTCCCGATCCCGAAAATTCACAAGCGCTTCCAGAAATGTCCGACAACGACGAAGGCACTGCGACCGTGGAAGATCAGCTTGCGGAAGGCACATCCGAGTCGGTTGATCTAAGCGAGCAAGAATTTCAAGGCTCGAATGCTACGACCGAAGTCGAGGACGATGCACCCGAGGATACGGATGACCTTCCTCACGGCGAGGAAAATGAGGATGAGGATCCGGACGAGGAATTAGACGTGGCGGTAGGTGAATGGTCACTTTGCAGTTCCATGGTTTTCTTAGCTGTCTATCTAGTAATGGGAATGGGGGCGATGTTTGCAACCTCTTTTCCGGACTTTTCTGATCTCGCCTCATTCGAATTCGCCGAATACCGAGATTCGTTCCCGGTCGGTATTGCGACGATGCTTTTGTTGATCTCCGTATTAAGTGGATTCTGCTCCTATATCAGTTTGCTTGCCGATTCTTCAAACCGACGAACGTGGCTTATCCGAATTATTACTCTCGGTCCCATTCTCCCAACCCTAGTCACGGCCTTTATGATTTGGGTGATCGTCCACAAGGGATCGGGGAAATCCATTCTTGAGAACTTCCTGGGCTAGGGACGAACGGTTCGCATCGTCTATTTGGTCGCCCAATAAGTCTGGTTCAGTTTGCATTTTTTGTTAAACTGTTTAATCGCTTTGGTTCCGTCCACGACCCGCCTAGTTTCCAGGCGTTGAAAACAATCGTAAAGTATCGCACATGGCCATTAACATAACGTGTCCGGGTTGTCTTAAACGTTTTCAGGTTAGTGACCAATTTGCAGGGCGCTCGGGACCATGCCCTGGGTGCAAGACCATGATCTCGATACCTGCACTGGACGACCAGGTAGTCATTCATGAGCCCGAGAACAGGGCCGGAGCGACCGGGGCCAACGCAAAACTAGATTCAATTACTCGGCGCCCCTCCGTTTTCCGCAAAATGGAATCCATCTGTATTATTGTGCTATTGTTTTTATCAATTACGGTTTCCGTCCTCGTCCGAATATTTTGGTCAGGAGCAGCCGAATTGCATTTCATGCATGGGATGGTATTCTCTTTAGGTTTGTTCCTTTTGGCGTGGCCCGCCGCGTTTGTCGGTTATGGCGTATTGAAAGCCTCCGAGACTGAGTCCTTCCCTCGGCGGGCACTATTGTCACGTGCAACGATGGTGGCAGGAGTGTACGGGTTGATTGCCCTGGCATTTCTACTCACATGTTCACTCGCCATACCGACCGAAGACGGTCGCATGTTATTGATCGCCATCCTGGCCGTGGTATGCCTTACCTTGGCCTGGGTTTTACCCTTGGCGTTCCTTGAACTCGAAGCATTGCAAAGTCTGATCCATGTTGCCATCTATGTCAGCATGGCCACGCTTTACACATTTTTGGCCAACAACCTGGACTCATGGCTGATCTAGGGGGCTCGCATGACACCAGACATCCCCGAACTACGATCGCTCAATAATCCCAATTCAGTAATACGCATATCCTATCAACAGGACGTCCCACTGACCGAACGAGTCCGACGTCTAATTGACTGTGCAGAGTTTCAGTATCTAAAAGGGCTTTCACAGTTAGGCCTGGTATCGACCGTATACCCTTCGGCTAACCATACACGCTTTGAACATTCACTTGGGGTCTATCACCTAGGGCTCCGGTATCTCTCGCATTTTTTAAGCTTTCCATCCTTTAGCGAATCGGTCACGGTTCATGAAATGGAGATCTTTGTTATTTCCGCCTTGCTTCATGACATTGGCCATTGGCCCTATTGTCATCCCATGGAAGACATGCAGTTGCCGGAAATTCCCTCACACGAAGCCCGCGCGGCCAAGTCTATTTGTACCGGCGATCTCGCCAACGCAATTGATTCCGACTGGAATTGCACCCCTGCGGAAGTATCCGCATTTTTGTCGGGACAACCTGCATCGACTGCTCAGCGATTACTCTATTCAATGCTCTCCAGTCCTGTCGACATTGACAAGATGGATTACCTACAACGGGACAGTTTGCATGCAGGAATCCCGTACGGTCGGAATTTTGACCAGCAACGCCTGTTGTCAGGTTTGATTCCTGAAATAGACTCACCACGAATCGCAATTCGATCCAAAGCATTTACCGCTGCCGAAATGATGGTTTTCGCCCGCTATATTATGTTCAGTGAGGTGTATTGGCATAAGACTGTCCGTGCGGCCACAGCGATGTTACAGCGTAGTATCTACGAAACAGCTTTGCATCGATCCATCGAATCCATCTTCCACTCGCAGGATGCTGAAGCGAACACTTTTTTAATCGACCATTGTCCTGCACAGAAATTAGTAACCGATCTGTTGGGTCCCACCCGCAATCTGCACAAATGCATCTTTCAATGCACCGCTTCGAGCCATCCTTTAATCTTTCAGCGCATTGCTGGCATGGACTATTCCGAACTATCCAACGCCAGCAATAGTTTGCAAACCGAATTAGGATTTGACGACTCCATTGGAACGATTCTCATCGATGCACCACCTAAAGAACTCGAAGTCCAGTTTGATTTAAATGTGGTAGACGACATTACAGGTCAACTGCAACCGTTAAGTTTGCGATCGCCCGTCGTACGCTCATTGGCTACGGAACAGTTTGACTATCACGTTAAACAGGTGCGAATATTTGTGGCTCAAACGGAAAGCTCCGGCGTAGAAGGGCACCACAGCCTTGAGGATTGCTTGCTAAAGTCTATCTCCGATTAGGCAGCAGCGATGGAAGTACTCCTGCCACCATGAGCAAGCAACAAAACCAGATCAACCGTTAAGAATGGCTTGCTTAGGATCCGCTTACAACCCTTTACAGCAACGGCATCCCGGTCGGCACGATTCAAGTGGGGTGCAATCAAAATATCCGGGGCAGTTTCCGCGCCCCAAATAACGTCCTTTAGTTCTCCCCTGTTTACAATACACTGAACCACAAGCCCATCCCGACGAGGGCTTCGGTTCCATTCCGTCACAGAATAAGCGTTCGCGTCTACCCCCCGCGCACGTAAACTGTCTCTAATTGCAAACCGTTCCTGTTTGTCCTGCCCCACGACATGAATGACTTTACCCGAGCACGCGTCGACCGGTATTTCATCCCAAAGTTGAATCAAATCGCGTCCGCTCGTCATGGGAGTCGCACATTCCCGGAACTTGTGATAATGTTCACCTGAAGCCAGAATGCGTCGAAGACGCCGTTCGCCGGCAAACTCTTCCACGCGCAATGGAATGGGCAGCGGCTGACCGCTGCGTGTGTCCCCTCGACACCATGCTCCGGTAATTTCCATCACTAGAGTAAGAGGAAATTGCTCCCTTAGTTCATTAAGACGTGACCCTGAGATTACTCCGCGTCTACTCGTTTCAATCAACAGCAGATCTGGTCGGACACCACCATCGTTACGGCCAGCACACGTATCGCTAGCTAAAATCTCGAGGTGTGGTTGTGCTTCGATCCAACACGCGAGCCGTGCCGCCACGGGTTCCCGCGGGAGGCAACCCGTTTCGGAAACCCAATAGATTAATATCTTGTCTTGCATCAGCTATTGGCAACTCCCGGACGGTCGTCTGTGCTCGCGAATTCGGTTGCAGTTTACCGCATTCTGAACAGAGAATAAAGTGCAATGCACCAGCGAACGCGGGCTGCCTTAATCACCGTTGACATGCACCTTGTTTTCATGGCACATTACGCACGCGACGCACCACGTAACCTGTGAGTTCCCCGCGTCCGCAGACCAACAAATGGCAGGGAGGCCATTAGCATGCACCATTCCGTCAACGTCGTGGATCACTCTATCAGAGAATGCATACCCAATTGTGTTCCCTACGGAAACCAGGATATTCGCTTTAGCCGCTATTGCTGTATCGCCGAAGAATGCGAACCAGGTGATCTATTTTTTGCGATTTTGACTGACCAACGGGACGGCCACGATGATGTTAATCTGGCATTCAGCCGCGGAGCGTGCGGCGTAGTCTCGGAACGAATCCTTCCCACGCAATTACCAACGTTTGTTGTGGACGATACGCGTACCGCTTACGGTCGGGTAGCACATCGACTCCAAGGCAATCCCTGCACCGATCTCACCACAATCGGAGTTACAGGGGCCTATGGGAAGACTGCTACGGCACTACTGGTACAACACGTACTAGATCACCTTGGAGATCGCTGTGGGGCGCTAACGGATCTTTTTTACGACAACGGTTCTGATTGTGTAGACTCACCGCTGGGCCTTCCGGGTTCACGTGACTACGCCACCTGGTTGCGGATGATGTCTCAAAACCAGTGTTCGGCAGCAAGCATGGAACTAAGTTATCGCTCGCTTTCCGAGCATTCAACCGCCGGGATTAGCCTGGATTTTGCGGTAATAACACGACTTCCCACAGAAATTGATGATCAGGACGCTCACCTCCTTCCATCTCGAGGTACCCAAAGTCGTATTTTACATCTGCTTAAACCAAACGGCGTTGTCATCATTAACGCCGACGACCCGGCTTCGCGGTTTGAGCTTCCCCAACTGAACCATCCGGTTCTTACGGTGGGCACCAGCGACGATTGTGAAATATGGGTAGAACATCTATCCCATAACATCAAGGGTCAGGATTTTATACTCCATGCCGGAGACGACGAAGCGCTTGTGCAATCCTCTGTCCTCGGCCATCATCACGTTTATCACTGTATGCTCGCAACCGCAGTTGCTTTAGTACAAGGACACCCGTTAGATAGGATCGCCGATGCGCTAACGAATTTTCTGCAATGCCCTGGTCACCTCGAAGTTCTCGACCGCGGCCAGGATTTTAATATTTTCATTGATGCTGCAAATTCACCGGCCACGCTAAACAATGCGCTTCACAGTCTTCGCCAGGTAACTCAGGGACGGTTAATCGTCGTCTATGGCCCGGGTGCTGAATCCACACGCACCAATCGTGCAGAAATGGGACGCGTTGCCGAAAAAGCAGCAGACATAGGGATTATCACGGAAAATAATCCTGCGCACGAGGAGGTCCTTGAGATCGCACATGACATCATTGATGGCTACCGCCGTCCTGCTAGAGCGCATGTGATTGCCAGTCGCGAACGCGCCATCGTTTGGTCCTTAGCACATGCGCGCCCCGGCGATACCGTACTAATCGCGGGGAAGGGCTTTCAAACGAATCATGCGTTGGGAAACCAAACACTCTATTTCGACGACCGCCAAATTGCCGATATTTGTTTAGAGCAGTTGCTCGATTCAAGCCCTGTCTATGGGAGAGACATCCTCCCTTTTCCCGTTGTTCCCAATCCTCTTTCTGATGGAGAAATGGAGTAATGCCTCCAGCTGGAACTCAACTGACGGTTTCTGTATTGGCCCGATACCTCAAGGCAGAATTGTTCCTTGCAGATATCCAGCCGATATTTGGGGCGCAAACCCATATCACTCGGTTTGCCATTAAACCCGATTCCGTACAGGTAGGCGATACCTATATCCATTGCGGTGAAGCCTATTCGCTTTTGAAAGATATCATGCAAGCCTACGACCGCGGTGCCAATGGAATTGTCTGCGCCAGTAATATTCCTCCCCTGGCAGGATCCTTTTGTGTTCAGGTAAAATCTGTTGATTACATGATAAATTCACTATACCCGTACATTCAGAGGTGTCTTATCGAAGATCGTGTGGAACTGCCCAATCTTCTCCTGCGACAACCCAGAGTTGCCTAAGCAAGCGTTGACAGACGCGTGATCCAGCTTTAGCTTAACTAATGCGCACGCAGCAAACCGCTCCAGGAAAAGACCAGGCCTCCTATGCAATCCGATCTTAAACCGACCGCAATCGTTACCGGCAGTTCACGCGGAATCGGAGCCGCCATCGCTCAGCATTTAGGGTCGTTAGACTATAATGTGATTATCAATTACTGCACGAATCGCGACGCGGCGTTGAAACTCGAATCCCAATTTCAATCCGCAAATCAATCCTGTCTTGTCGTGGGTGCTGATATTACCGTCGCCAAGCATCGGGACAATCTGGTTAAAGAGGCGGTGAACCGGTTCGGTTCGATTGACCTGCTCGTCAACAACGCCGGGATTACCTCGCCCGGCCGAGTGGATTTGTTGGACAGCACGGAGGAAAGCTGGGATCAAGTACTCGCCACCAACCTCAAGGGGCCTTATTTTCTGGCGCAAATAGTGGCAAAACAAATGACCGCCAATCCCATTCAAAACGACCTTCGGGGTACGATTATCAATATAAACTCGATTTCCTCCTTCGCCGTTTCCGAAAATCGGGGGGATTATTGCATCGCAAAACGTGGGATGCAGATGATGACAAAACTATTTGCCTCGCGTTTGGCCAGAGATTCTATACGCGTTTACGAAATCTGCCCGGGGATAATAGAGAGCGACATGACGGTCCCCGTAAAGCAGAAATATGACGCATTTTTTGAAGCGGGCATGACCCCCATTGCCCGCTGGGGGTCCGGTCACGATGTAGCACGTGCCGTTGCGTTGCTGGCAAGTGGTGAGCTCCCCTATTCCACGGGTGAACGAATTCACGTCGACGGCGGTTTCCATATACGATCAATATAGAGTGCTGTGATGTGCGAAATTAAATTCTCATTCATCGGTTTTACACAGGAATCGTCCCAAATTGCGGATTGCCTTTGTGCAAACGGCCATCAGGTGGAGAAGATCTATACACAGATAAACACCTTTGTTCATCCGGATTGGGAACCTCGTGTGCAACCTCTGGATTATTGGCATGAACTACTCGCGCAACCACAACCGACGGTGATTATTGTATCACTTGCCCTAACCACATCTGACAACCAAGAAATATTGCGAAAACTAGTGGCCGCGGGATGTTGCGTTGCGGTCGTCCGGCCAGATTCAGATTGCCTGTTCGCTTACGAGTTGGAAATGATCCGCGTCGAATCTGAGGGTTGTCTGTACCCGATTCATTTTAGACCGCTCGATTTGAATGCGTCCTGGGTAAATGCAAATCAAATTTCGGTACATGCTCCCGTGGATGTTTCCAATCTCGACGAAGTCATGACCCATCTAACCCGGGATTTATTGCAATTGCATAGCAGTATCGGAAATGCGAAATACATTTTTGCAGTCATCTCGGGTGCAAACGAAATAGCGCCTGGAATCTCAATTACCATCGAGACGGAAGGGGCAAAGCTGGTACATTGGAGAAGCGATGCAAGGGAACTTCCTGCGTCCGTCTTTTCAGACGCCACTGGCATCGAACATTCTGCAAACTCCTCTTTTGATGAAAACGACATTTTACGCCTTGCCGTTTCTCAGGAGACCCGAAACAAGATAATCGGTAACCGTAAATGGATAGAATATGCCACCGCTAGAGAAGCGGCGGAAATGATACCACTGTCACTAAAACGGGGACGGAAAATCGAGCTATTTAATGTGCCGCCCACTGAGACGGACGCATTCAAAGGAGTCATGTCCGGGGCAGGATGCTTCATATTACTTTTAACGTTGGCAGTGATCGGGCTATTCGCCGTATTCGATATAGCTCGATTGTCGGATTTGCGCGATATACACCAAACTACTTTGGAAAACAATCCGTCAACCGTTTCCCCGTCCATGCCTCTGTTTTTTCGACTCTGGCCGGTGTATCCACTCATCCTATTTCTTGCCTTTCAATTTCTCCGCCGCATTATCAAACCCTCCGATCCCCATCATACCTAGTTGGTAAACTGCGCAAAGTTTAACGGTCGTAACACCGACGGTGAATTGTGCCCTGAATAGACGCCGATGAAAGGGCTATGCCAACGTTTTGACCGTATGTCATTGTTGTTTGCCATGGGGGGTTTCGGCTTTTGCAATTAAATTTGAAGTTAGTATTTGCATGTCTCGCAATAGCGGCCTTGTTAAGCCACAGCACTGCAACGGTCGGTCAGGAGCCTTCACTGCGGCACACCCCCATTGTTCGTGCTGTTAAACTGGCTGCACCAGCGGTGGTCAATATCAGCGGCCAAAAGTCTTCGGATTTCAAGCACGTTGGGTCCACTCGCGATCGGTCGCCAGTTAACGGAATGGGAACAGGCGTTATTTTCGAATCCAGCGGCTACGTGCTGACGAACTATCACGTGATTGCAGGAATCGAACACATTCATGTCAAACTGAATCCCCTATCGACTAACCTTCCCCGGAATTTGACTGCCCGGCTTATTGGATTTGACCGCTCGATTGATCTGGCTGTAATCAAGATCGACTCGCAGCAAACCTTTCCAGTAATCCCTCTATCAACGTCCGCCGACCTCCTTCTAGGAGAGTCCGTTATCGCCATTGGGAATGCCTATGGGTACGAAGATACCATTACACGCGGTATCATCAGCTCGCTCCACCGACGCGTACAGGTCAATGACAACCAGTTTTACGATGATTTAATTCAGACAGATGCGAGTATTAATCCCGGAAACTCCGGCGGCCCCCTGATCAACATCCTTGGTGAGGCCATAGGAATCAACGTTGCCGTTCGTATCGGCGCACAGTCCATCGGTTTTGCAATTCCTATGGATCGAGCGATGCAGGTCGCATCCAGTATTCTTCGCGAAGATGCCGAAAAACGCATTCAAATTGGATTACGCGTTAATACCATCATTCAGGATCGAAAGCCAACCGTAACCGTACAGCACGTTTCCCGCAATAGCCTTGCCTCCAGCGCCGGACTGAAGGCGGAAGACGTGATCGTCGCCATTGACAACAAGCCGATCGGGTGGGCGGTCAACCTGTACCACTTCGTCATCCAGGCTTCCGACGGTGACTCATTGAACCTCACGATTTCACGCGACGGCGAGCAACACCATTTGTCCATGGACCTGATTGGCATCGAAAAGGAAGAGGGGTTAATCACATCCCGCGCATGGGACGAAATCGGAATCAGGGTAAAACCCGTTGATTTCAAATCGCTTGGTAAAAAATCCACATACACCGGTGGCTTAAAGATCACGCAGGTCCGCAATTCCAGTCCTGCCACTCGACAGGGCCTCAAGACCGGTGATATTCTTTTGGGGATGCATAAGTGGGAAACCGTCAATTACGAAAACCTCAGTTATGTCCTCAACAGTGAAGTGTTCATCGCGAGGAAACCGGTCGTATTTTACATATACCGTGATCAGGAGTTTCTCTACGGGGAACTATTTCAGCCTTGAACCTATTTCGCTGAACGTACATGACTCCACGCCTGATCCCCCGTAGACGCGCGGTCATCTGTTCATTCCCTTCCGGGCAGTGTTAAATACCAGAATGGAATCTAACTTCATTAAATGGCTGGAGACCGTTCTTCCGCGGCAATCTGCTGCATTGCCCGGGATTGGCGATGATGCCGCTGTTTGGGATTGTTCGCATATCAACCAACAGGTTGTGACAAGTGATTCACTGGTGGACGATATCCATTTTAGGTCGGTGGACACTGCCCTTGGGAGAATTGGCCACAAGTGCCTGGCGGCCAGTTTAAGTGATCTGGCCGCCATGTGCTGTCGCCCTAAATTTGCAATTGTATCGCTGATTTCACCTCGGGACTGGTCACTCACGCAGTTGCAGGATTTCTACACCGGCATTCTGAGTCTTGCCGAGCAATTTGATTGTCGCGTCATTGGCGGAGACTTCAATACTCACACCGGTCCCTTCACGGTCAATGTAACCGCAATTGGTGAGTCGACGCCGACCACAGTTCGATACCGTCTGGGGTCCCAAGCGGGCGATTCTGTATACGTCACTGGTTCCCTCGGCGGAAGTCTGCAGGGGCATCATCTCGATTTTATACCGCGGATTGAACAGGGCCTCCTGTTAGGGAGGGATCCCGCCGTCCACAGTGTGACCGATTTAACTGATGGCCTCGTCGTAGATTTAAACAGCATGCTTGCGCCGGCCGGTCGTGGAGCTATACTTGATCCCGATCTCGTACCCCTTTCTCCATCCGCACAGTCCCAGTCCGACCCTTTGACGGCAGCCCTCTATGACGGGGAGGATTTTGAACTTATCTTTACCGCTTGCAGCGAATTTAACATCCAACGCTTCAACGCGCTCAGTTCGGTTAATGCAACCAGACTCGGTCAGGTCGACGACGTGTCAGGAATCCGCCTCAAAGATCACTCTAACGCACCGCTTATGCTTCATCCGGTCGGATACAGTCACTAAGGAACTCCATCTATGTCGTTGGTTTTTGAATCTCATTCCCTTCGGGACACTGACCGATTGGCGGCAGGATTTGTTAACCATATTCCAGCTGGGACAACGGTCGCGCTTTCAGGAACTCTGGGGTCAGGGAAAACCCGATTTGTCCAGGGAGTGGGTACTGCCATGGGAATCGATTCTGACAAAATAACCAGCCCCACCTTTGTTTTATGCAATGAACATGTCGGTGAATCAAACATGTACCATTTGGACGCGTACCGTCTACAGGATTCCGATCAGTTCCTTGAACTGGGGGTTGACGAGATGTATCAGTCCAACCACTACGTATTTATTGAATGGGCCGACCAGGTTCGCGACTGCCTGCCACGCGAATACATCGAGATCACCATCAGGATTCTTTCATCGACCCGTCGGCAATTTGCTGTCGATGCTACCTCCTCATTAAACAACGATGTGGTACAGTGGCACCGTGCACATGCCGAATCAACACGGCTTTAGCGATCAAGGGGATTCCTCGCGGGAAATCGTCCTCATCTGTTAAAATACGCTTGAAACCGATTCCGCCCCTTTGCCTCCAGCCAATTGCTAATGAAATACAAGATTCAGCCTCCCGCCCATCATATCTTCCTCGGATGGAACCAACCCCCCATTGAGTCACTGAGTTCATGGCTTATCGAACGTTTTGCAGACACGCGTCAGCTGAACCTATCGGGAATGATCCTTGTCTTGCCAGCCGCAGTTGGAATTCACAATCTTCTCCATTCACTAATCAATTTTTGCCAGGAACAGGGGTTATCCCTAATACCTCCTCAGTGCGTAACCCTGGGCAGTTTCCCAGAAATGCTATACACACCCCGTGCAGCCGCGCCCAAATTCCTTCAATCGCTTTTGTGGGCCGATACCGCCAAACAATTCATGCAAAATGGCCATCTCGGGCCCGTATTCCCGTCTCCCCCACCGATTGATGATTTTGTGGCATGGCAAACCATGGGAGAACAGCTGTCGTCAATCCACGCCGAACTCGCCGGCGAACTGGTGGATTTTCAGTCCGTCATTGATTATTGCGATCAATTTGAGTATCACCAGGAATCGAAACGGTGGAAGACCCTAAGGCGATTACAAAGGTCGTATCTCGACGCCGTCGACGAATTAAACCTTTGGGACTTGCAAACCGCCCGAGTTACCGCTGTCGAAAAAAATGAGTGTGACACTCAATGCGAGGTGGTTGTTGCTGGATGCGTCGACATTAACAATACGGTCAAGGCGATGTTATCTTCCATCCATTCTAAACTAACCGTGGTAACCTTTGCGCCTTCTGACCAATGCAGTCGATTTGACGACCTGGGAGCATTAATCCCTGAACGCTGGGATGACGTCCCCGCTCAACTCACAGATAATCACCTTATATTTGTGGAATCCAGCGAGGATCAGGCCATCGCCTGTGCCGAACAAATTGTCAACATCGCGTCAACAGGGGTGCCTTTGAATGATGTCGCGATTGCATTACCAGACGTTGCGGACCTCCCATCTTTGGACAGGCTCTTTCACCGACATCAAACCCCCCTGTGTTATAAGCAAGGCCGACCGATTACTTCCACTCCTGCATGCGTACTCCTTTTTTCGGTAAGAGATTATCTGGAGACGGCATCCTATCACAGTTTCGCGACATTATTGCGGCATCCGAAACTTCACGATATTTTAAAATCTCGCGACGACGACATCGATCTGTTAACGCTCAGTGACCAGTTCCATGAGGAGTTCCTACCCCTTCATGTGGATCGACTGGACCACTGCCCCCATCATTTTGTTCCACTTCGGGAGGCAAAAGACCAACTCACCCGCTTACTTGCGAGATTTCATCCCAACACGGCTTCTCTGCGTTCATGGTGTGATGAGCTATTAGCTTTCCTAACTTTGGTCTATGGCGACACGTTGGTAAACAGAAGCGATCCCGAGGATCGTGCTTTACTTGGGGGTGTTCACGCCATTTCCCAAATCGTGAATGACCTTATTGACTCAAACGACTTGTTTGAAGCCCAATGTACCGCCGCGGAGTACATCCGTCTCGTCCTGTCGCAGCTGGCGGACAACCACACGGAAATTGACCAGGGATCACATGGCGTGCCGGTTGTCGGTTGGCTTGATATCTCCTGGCTCAGCCATACGCATGTATTAGTCACCAGTTTCAACGAAGGGTTGATACCATCGTCGATCACGTCAGATCTCTTTCTACCCAACTCCGTACGTGAATCGCTGGGCCTGGTCGACAATCAGCGCCGGTTTGCACGAGACGCCTATACGACATCACTTTTACTCAAAGGTCGCGAAAATGTGTCCTTTATTTCTAAGAAATACGCGTCGTCCGGCGACCCACTCTGGCCCAGTCGGCTGTGCCTTTCGGGTGATTATCCCTCCATCGCGAGACGCCTGCAGAAATTCAGTCAGGGCTCTTTGCACCAACCGGAGTACCAAATCAACTACGACGTGCGGTCCTCTCCGGCGGAGGGGCTAAACATTGTTCAGGCCCCCCACAAACGGACGACCTTCGCGGTCACGGAATTCCGTGATTATCTTGCTTGTCCGTTGCGATATTACCTCACTAAGGTATTGCGTTTACGTCCGATGGACGACGATTCTACCGAATTGTCCCCTCTTAGCTTTGGCAATCTTCTACACGAAGTCCTGCTGGTATTCGGCCAATCACCGTTAAAGGATTCCGTTGACGTGCCAGAAATACAACAGTTTCTTAGGGCTTCTCTAGGAACCATCGCCCAGCGGGATTTTGGCGAATTATCCTATCCGGTCATCTCCGTCCAACTCAAACAACTGGAGCATCGACTGGACGCTTTCGCAATCTGGCAGGCTTCGCGAACTGCCGAGGGATGGACAATTTATCAATGCGAATTTGATTGTCCAACCGGTGTACCTATTAGTACTGACCATCCCGAACTCCTGGTTCACGGCCGAATTGATCGTATCGACCACCATCCGAACACTGGCGACTGGGCCATCTTTGACTATAAATCCTCTGAGACAGCACAAACCCCTAAGCAGGCCCATAATACCTCCGTCACGCCATTTTGGGTTGATCTACAACTGCCTCTCTATCGCCATTTGGCAAAGGAACTGACGGGCGAATCCAAAATACAACTCGGTTATATCAATATCTGCAATGACACCTCAAACATCCGCGCTGAAATCGCGGATTGGACTCCAAGCGAACTGGAGACCGCAGACGATGTCGCACTTCAGGTCATGTTGGGAATTCAACGCGGTGAGTTTCCTATGGCACCCGACCCACCGAAGTTCGTTTCCGAATATGCGTACCTGCTCGGGGACATTTCTTTAGACGGCATGCCACCCGTCATCACCATGGGGAAGTCTTAATGGAATTCCCCAACATATTAATTCGCGCGTCGGCCGGTACCGGCAAGACTTTCCAACTTTCCAACCGATATATCAATTTGCTGTTGGCCTCGCATGATCCGGCCAGCATCCTTGCAACCACATTCACACGAAAAGCCGCTGGGGAGATTCTTGAACGGATTTTCCTGCGATTGGCAAAGGCCGCGTTAACGGAACAGGGTGCCCGAGAGCTTAGCAACGAACTTGGACATCCTGCTATTTCTTCACCGCGGTTTGGTGAGACCCTAAAGGAACTAGCCACAAATCTTCACAGATTACACGTCGGAACGCTCGACTCTTATTTTTCTCAATTACTGAGCAATTATGCGTTCGAATATCATCTCGGTACCGACTGGAGGATTATGACGGGCGTGGAGATTACGCAGTCCAAAACCACGGCACTCGCTGCGATGGTGGACTCTGCCGACCACACCAAGATTGCCCGACTGATGCACTTGATTCACAAGGGCCGACACAAGCGTAGCGTGTTTCGCGAAATTGATCACACGTTAACGGATCTGCTGGAACCATTTTATCAGACGAATGAAACAGCGTGGTTATCCACTTTTTCACGGGCCTTATTGAATAAAAAGCAACTTCAACAAGCCACAGCGAATTTAGAAGCGAAGTTGGACTCCGCTGATTCTGAGCCGTTTCTTGCAAAAGTCCAGTCCGACATTGCCAGGATCCGTGGTGAAATGTGGGACACGCTATTGGGCACGGGGCTTTTCAAAAAAATTGCCGCTGGTGAAAACATTTTCAACCGTAAAGAAATCCCGTTGGAACTTATAGACGCATACACACCTTTGGTAAATCACGTCGCGGGCCTGAAGGCCAAAGAAATTCAACACCAAACGGAAGCAACACGTGACCTGCTATTACAATTCACAGAACACCTTGATCAGTTCAAACTGGCCAATAATCGGCTTGAATTCAGCGACGTCGCCCGCATGTTAACGGCAACCAACATTGATCATGATGCGTCGTATCGGATGGACGTGAAAATAGAACATATGTTGCTGGACGAATTTCAGGACACCTCGGTTTCCCAGTGGAATGTCCTCGAGCCTCTTGCGAACACACTTACCAAAAGCCATCCTCCGTCAAACTCATTTTTCTGTGTCGGGGACGTCAAGCAGGCTATTTATGGTTGGCGGGGAGGAAGACGCGAAATATTTGACCGATTATCCGCCTCGATGGAAAAACTTGAAAACGACGACCTCAGCGAGAGTTACCGGGCGTCTCCAGTAATCATCGAATTTATAAATCTTGTTTTTTCCAATCTTACGAACCACCCGAATATGTCCGGACATCAGTCCACCATTAAAAAATGGCAGGATGATTTTATTACTCATCAGGCTCATTACGATTTCCCCGGATTTGTTCAATACGTAAATGCGGAAAGTCATCGCACGAAAGGAAAGCGGGACGAATATTGCCTCAAACTCGCCGTAGACAAAGTTGAAGAACTGATATCTTCGAAGCGCGATATCCAAATAGGCATCCTTGTACGGGATAACGAATCCATCGCGAACCTTATCCAAATGTTAGGCACACGTGGAATTCCGGCCAGCGAAGAGGGTGGCAATCCGCTTTCAAGATATTCATCGATCCAGCTCGTACTTTCCGTTCTCAAACTGGTTGATCATCCCGGGGACACGATTGCAGCGTATCATGTCAGTCGTTCTCCACTGGCATCCCATCTCGGTCTGACCGACTACCAAAATCAGCTTGAGATCAGCCGGCTAACTGGAAAAATCCGGGCTGATGTCGGAAGATTTGGATTTCCCGCATTCATATACCAGCTCATTTGCGAGCTGGAGTCTCATGTAGATTTTCGTCAATTTGAACGTTTACTTCAACTTAGTCGCTTTGCGGACCAATACCAATTTATCCAGCCTTTACGAGTGCGAGAATTCATATCTGCCGTTGAAAACGAGCGGTTTGCGGATCCACTGTCATCCCGGGTTCGTGTCATGAACATCCATCAATCCAAGGGCTTGGAGTTTGACGCCGTAATTTTACCTACCCTCGGATCTTCACTTACCGGCTCGTCTCCTCAGTATGCTTTGTCTCGAAACGAGAAAACTCAGGAAATAGAGCATGTATACACGTACCGTAGTTCACAAATACAAAAACTGATGCCCGATCTTTACCGCAATGCCTGCGAAGCCGCGGTGGCAGAACGCGTCTCAGAAAGCCTGTGCGTGTTGTACGTTGCGATTACCCGCGCCTCACGTGCTATATATTTGATTGGCCCGTGCCAGGACAATCCTCCAAGGAGCGTACCACTTACCAGTGCTGGGATAGTTCAGAGTGCAGCTACGGGTCAATATTGCCAAACGGCCAATCAAATCGTATATGAAACCGGGGATCCGCACTGGATTCAGTCATGCCGTTTGCTAAAAGACGCTCAGCCCTCCGCCCCCGCGTTTTTGCCGGCTCCTTTTGGCGTCATGGACCCTAACGCCAATGTGCTGGTTCCGTCAGCGTCCCCTTCCTCACTCGAAGGCGGGCCTCACCTGAAACTGTCCGCGGTACTCCGTCCCCGATCCGAAAAAGCGTTGTCTACCGGAACCGAGCTGCATTTCTTTATGGAACAGATTGACTGGTTCACACCGGAGATCTGGGATAATGCGTCCGGCCTCTTTACGTCGCGATTCGGCGATATACGATCGCCACTGGCAGAACATCTTGCGAGCATGAATCGGGGTGGCGAGCTCAATCGGTTTCTCATCCCATCTTTTTATACCGAAGACAAAACGAGCCCAATTTACGGACACGTGTTTTCCGCAGCCGCGGATAACATGCACATGGAAGTGCTTCAGGAATACCCAATCTGTGCTTTGGTGGATGGCCATCTGGTACGCGGCTATATCGATAGGTTAATTCTGTTTAGTAAAGATGACGAAATTATCGCAGCCGATATCGTTGACTTTAAAACGGACTCGGTCGGCTCAGATCCAGATATCTTAGACCGCCGAATATTGCATTACCAACCACAAATATTTGCTTATCGTAAAGCCATATCACAAATGCACCGACTAAGTCAGGCGGCCATCGGATCACGGCTCTTGTTCACCGATCCGGCAAAACAGGCAGTTATTCCTTCACCGTCTTAACCTTCGGCAGGCAGCATCCAAGAGGACATTCATCCGGAAGTGCCCCTCGTGTCCCCAGAACGGGCACCGCTTCCAACCGCCCCATGCGTTGCTCAACCAGGTCGACCAGGCCGTTAACAAACAGGGGATGCGTAACCACCGACCGCACGCGCGCAAAATGCTTCCCCGCCTGATGGCACAGATCCTTTGCCTCATGATCCAAATCGAACAACACTTCCATATGGTCGGACACGAATCCTATTGGACACGCAACAATGCAGTTTTCATCAAACGTTCCAATTACATCATTGATATCCGGTTCCAGCCAAGGTCGCGCGGGCGATCCGCTACGGCTTTGATAAACCAATTGCCACGAATACTCCGGAAACACTTCCATCACCATATTGCAGGCTTCATCGAGCTGCGTCTCATATTCACAATTGCTCGCCATGTCCATGGGGATGCTGTGTGCCGTGAATAACACTTTTACATCAGCGGGTCGAGCTTCGCCCAGGGAGTCTATTGATTTCGAGAGATTGTCCTGCATGGCCGAAATAAAACCTGGTGAGTTGTAGAAGGGCCGAATTTTATCAAAGATTGGATTCGCATCCCCAAGTTCCGAACCAGCTCGTTCGAGATCCTCCAGATATTGCCTGCAACCGGAATACGAACTAAAAGCGGACGTGACGAGCACTAAAATTCTACCGAAACCCGTATCGACAGCATTCCGGATCGTGTCCTCCAGCAACGGGTGCCAATTTCGATTTGCAAACAGGATAGGGATCGGGTTACCCCGTTGGTCTAAAGCCGCCCTAAGTTCGTCGATCAACAAACGGTTTTGCTCGTTGATTGGACTTACGCCACCAAATTGAAGATAATGTTCCGCAACTTGAAGCAAACGCGATTCCGGAACGTCTTTTCCGCGGGTCACGTTTCTCAAAAAAGGCATAACATCGTCGGGGCCCTCGGGACCACCAAAAGACAATAGCATTAGAGCATCGTAGGTAGGAGACATGTATTTTTTTTCGCAATCCGTAATACATCACCCCGTGGCCGCGCCGCAAGGATCTCTTTCTATTATAATATCCGCTAGGACATTACGTAATAGACCTAAGAAACGACCCACTGGCTGAGATCACCCCTAAGACGCATTCTTCATGAACTCCAACGACCGCCTTACCGTTGTCACCAACGGGAATATTTTCACCTCCACCGGCGATCCCGTCATCGCCCATGGCGAGATCCATATCACCGACGGGATAATATCCTTTGTTGGTCCATCCAGTCATGCACCAACGTATGATCCTGCCAACGCGTGTTGTTACGACGCTGCGGGCGGTACAATTTTACCAGGGCTAATTGAATCTCACTTTCATGCGACCTATTTCGACGTCGTTGAGTTGCAGGATCTGGACATTAAGTACCCGGTCGAATACGTAACGCTACTCTCCGCAAAAAATGCGTGTTTGGCATTGCAGTGCGGATACACCTCGGCACGAAGCGGGGGCTCGCTATTCAATATTGATGTGTGGTTAAAGACGGCTATTGACTCGGACGTCGTGCAGGGGCCTCGCCTAACCGCCAGCGGGCGCGAAATCTGCGGTGCCGGTGGCCTTATGGACTGGAATCCGGATTATCGGAAGATTGGAATGGAAGGGCTCGTTATCCTCATCAATGGTGAGGAGGATGCCCGCGCTGCTGTGCGCCAACTGGTAAAGGACGGCGTGCAATGGATCAAAACCTATCCCACCGGCGACGCCGCGGCGCCCGATCAAAACGATCATCACACCCTCTGCATGTCTTTTGAGGAAATGGCGGCTGTTGTCAAAACCGCCCACAACCACGGAGTCAAGGTTACCGGGCACTGCCGAGCCACCCAGGGGATTAAAAACGCCCTGCTCGCCGGATTTGATTCGCTGGAGCATGCGTCATTTATGGACCGTGAATCGATGGACTTACTTCTGGAACGTGATGTCCCCGTTGTCCCTGCACTCTATTTCGAACAGGCGAGCATTGACAAGGGACCGGATTTTGGGATGAGCTCACGGGTCATAGATGGCCATCGTGAAACTCTGGAACATGGCGCTGAAAGCGCACGTTGGATCCTAAGGGAGGGGGGACGGCTCGGTCTGGGCGGAGACTATGGATTTGCGTGGAATCCCCACGGTGATTATGCCAGGGAGCTTTCTTTTTTTGTCTCCTATGTCGGATTCTCGATTGAGGATACTTTAATTTGCGCAACACGTACGGGTGCAGAGATTATTGGCATGCAAGATCTGGTGGGTACACTGGAAGTAGGAAAACTCGGTGATGTGCTCTTTATTGACGGCGATCTTATGACCGACATCACACTGCTCGAAGATCGAAAGAATATCCGGGGAGTCCTTCAAAATGGTATTATGAAAGCCGGAACACTATATTCACCGCATTTATAAAGAGTCCAATCCGAATGAATAAACATTTTTTGATGTCGCTTTTTCTGGTCACCCTATTCCCTTCATTTGCGCAAGGTCAAAATACATCACTGCACTGGAAGATTATTCCGCTGGCGATTGACGCGAATGAGGGAATCGACATTGCAGATTTCAATGGTGATGGCAAACTTGATATTTGTGCTGGCCGGTTCTGGTATCAAAACCCGGATTTTCGCCCACGCCCTGTTCGCTCCATCGAGGATTTTAACGGGTACGTCGAAAGCAACGGTGATTTTGCATACGATGTGGACCATGACGGGGTCGCGGATATCATCGCCGGCTCATTCATACCAAGTGAAGTTTATTGGTTCAAAAACCCTGGTCCTGAAAAATTGCGGTTGGGCCAGCTTTGGGACAAGCGCCTTTTGGTGGATACCCAGGCGACCCAAAATGAGGGTCAGCTGATGGCCGATCTTAACGGCGACGGTGTACCCGAATGGTTGGTCAACAGCTGGGGAAAAGACACGCCCATTTTCGCATGGGAGTTTACAACCGCGAAACCCACCGATAATGCCGACGATGTCAAAGCCCAACCAACCCTGCAAAAACACCTTATAGGCGAAAGAGGCAACGGACACGGAATGGGCGTGGGCGATATTACCGGCAACGGGCACCCGGATCTATTACTCGGAAACGGATGGTACGAGAACCCGGGCCCTCCGTATTTCGATGCCAAATGGAAATACCATCGTGACTGGACGATTCATGGAGCTGTACCGCTTTTGGTGTATGATGTCAATCGGGACGGCAAAAACGACGTGATCTTTGCCCACGGCCATGATTACGGCCTCGAGTGGTGGGAGAATCGTGGTCCATCTGACGGGACGATCCAATTTGCGAAACATCCAATTGATAACAGCATATCACAGCAACACGCACTGCACCTCGCAGACTTGACCGGCGATGGCCAGCTTGAATTAATAACGGGGAAAAGATACTTTGCACATAACGGCCGCGACAACGGAGCCGACCGACCCGTAGAAATATGCTATTTTACGATTGACCCTAAGTCAGCTACATTTACGAAACATTCGATCCAAAAAGGACGCGTCGGGATTGGCTTGCAAATTCGCACCGCTGATATTGATGCGAATGGAACACTTGATATCGCAGTGGCCGGCAAGTCGGGTACCTATCTACTTCTGAACCAGGGTGCCAGCAAATGAATCCTTTCCGATATTACACGAAGCGTTTAATGATATGCGTTTGCATTGCCGGGGCACTTGGCACTGCCGAATCGGCTTCCAGCGCTCCGCAGGATCCTCAAGGCCCAATCAAAGTGGTCGTCTGGGACGAACAACAACCGGCTCAGCGACAGGCGTACGCCAATTTTCTGGGAAATGCGATTTCCGAATACCTTAATCAGCAGGACGGAATTGTATCGCGAAGTCAGAAGCTTTCCGATGCGGAACAAGGGATCCCTGACACAACGTTAGATAACTGCGACGTTCTTATTTGGTGGGGTCATGTCCGACAAAGTGAAATCACCAGTGAGCGGGGGCAACAGATAGTGAGACGGATTGAAACGGGCGAGCTTGATTTGATCGCCCTCCATTCCGCGCATTGGTCCACCCCGTTTGTTGAGGCAATGAAACGCAAGTCGCAACTTAACGCCTTGCAAGAACTGGGCAACCCAAAAGATCCAACCATCACCGCGGTCGATCCCCCCAGACAGTATTATGTGCCCAAATTTGATGATCCCATTACCCCGCGGTATCTGACTCGCAAATTTCCCGACGGACGAATTAACATCAGGCTATTCTGGCCAAACTGTTGTTTTCCGAGCTATCGACCCGACGGAAAACCCAGCCATCTATTTACTTTGAAACCCAAACACCCCATCGCTCTGGGAATTCCGGGTAGCTTCCAAATGCCGAGCACCGAAATGTATAACGAGCCATTTCACGTGCCCGCCCCTGATGAAGTTATCTTTGAAGAACGCTGGGTTTCAGGCGAGTGGTTTCGTAGTGGTTGTGTCTGGAATATCGGAAAGGGCCACGTATTTTACTTTCGGCCGGGCCATGAAACCTATCCTGTCTATAAGAATAAAACCGCGTTACAGATCATGGAAAACGCGGTTCGATTTTTTGGCAACAAAAACGCTGATCAATAATTCTCCTACTGCAAGTGCTTACATCCCCACGCGATAAGCCCCGCTAAGGAATCAACATCTAGCTTCTCCTTGATCCGTTGTTTATAGGTGTTGATCGTCGTCACTTTAATCCCCATTTGCTTCGCAATGTCCGCCGTATGTTTTCCGCTAATAATTTCTCGCAAACATTCCACCTCCCGCAACGTCAAACAGGCCTCATCCTCTTCTATGGGAATCGACGTAGCCATTACTGTAACGTCGTTTGTCTCCACGGGGACTCCCCGACATTCATACAAGGTTGAGATTTCGTGGAAACAAAATCTCGCCCGAATCACCATCGGCTCTCGATCAAACAGGACTTGCTGGAATGCGGCCCTGATCAGGTCTTTTTCAGCATTCGTCTGAACCCAATCCCAGGGTTGACTGAATAACACTTCCGCCGCTGACATTTCAACCAACGGTTGAGCAAAGACAATCCGTCCCCGCGAATCGTGCAACGTCACTAATGGATTGGTTTTCGAATGCGGCATCTCGTCCCTTTATCAATTCACCAGTCTACTCATGAAACACCTCCAACCCTCTGTCGGTCAACAACACCCCGGCTGGCTGAAATTATAACTCGAAATGAGCCCTAATTAACAGTGTGCAATTTCCATACACTGTATAATTTTGCCACACTATCTGGTACTCAATTTTTAAAATCCGATCTAAGGAAACATCATATCGATGCTGTTTCACGTCAAAACAAATTTTTGCACCGTTTGGCACGTAAGATGCGTTGATACATGGTGTGCTTGGCAGGGTATTTGAAAGCTTTGCGGGCACACGGGATATATGGAATTTTTAGAAAGGATATCAAGTTATGGTAAAATTGAGTAAACCCCCATCCCCAGCAGAAATAAAACGTCTTTGTAACGAGATTCGTAGCACGTGGACAGCTGTTGAATACCAAAAGCGTTCGGCCCCACGTCAGCTATCCGTCTGGATTCCATCGGTAGGTAAGTGGGCACACATGGGTCCCGAAGAATTCAGCATGGCCGCCTTAGCTGCAGACCGTATCAACTAACGACCAGCATCCCCCCGGGACGGGTCGGAAACGGATCCGGGGTCACCTTCCGCATACATATCATTTACCTTGCGTCATAGTGTCGCTTGGCGAAGCGGATGTATTGTTGCCAGTCATATTCCGCCACATCATGTTTTCCCTCACGCAGATGATAACCAATACGATCACCAACCGGCGTGTTTACTGGTGGCTGTTCATTCGTACCCAACCCCGTCAATCCAAATAACCGGTAAACGCCGGCCGCGTGCATTCCCGCGAGGAACTCGCCCCGCGGATCGGCCCATAGATCTTCCGACGCGCTTGCAATGTACACCGGTCTCGGTGCCATCAGAGCAATGAGCATATGCTGATCCAATGGCAGTTCCCCTTCCAGATCGTTATACTGTCGAAACTTTTTACAAAACCAATGGGGGAATGAGGTATTAATCCTCTTAACGGTTTCCCCAAACCGTCGCCGACTTATCGCCGCGCCTCCGCAACCGGAGTCATTGGAGATAACGAGCGAGAAACGACGGTCTGAGGCCCCTGCCCAGAGAGACGTCTTCCCGAGCCGCGAATGCCCCAAGACTGCGATGCGGTGCTCGTCCACATGTGGTAGGGTCACCAAATAGTCCATAATCCGACTGAGACCCCAGGCCCAAGTTGCAATGGAACCCCAGTGACTGTCATCCCGCGTCTGACTGGCCGCCGACAACTGGTGAACGCCGTTATTGAAACCGTCATCAAAATCTGGGTCGATGTCCCCATAATACGCGGTCGCAACCCCGAACCCGGCCCTCATAATCATCTCAACGGGCCACCGCTTTGCACTTGCGCCGCGCGAAATCTCCGATGCTTTATGATCCCTGTATCCGATACGGGAATCATTCCGCACCCAGGATTCGGTAATCAGCACTTCCTCTTCCGGTGTCGTCGTATGATTCCCCATAAAATTCAGTCCGACAAACAGCGGGCACGGTGTCGCCGCTCCTGCCACCGACGGAGTGTATATAAGAACATCAACAAACGGCGAATTTGATTCCTCCCCAAAATAGACACGCACCTGTGACCGATGCCCCAGACCAGAAAACGCCTCCCCCTGTTCAATAACTTGAAATCGGACGGACGTCACCAGATCCCCAGGGATGGATCCGTACATATGCTCCTGAAACAGTTCGAGTATTTCCGGTCTTCGTTGTTGTTCCCACTGGCGTTTGGTTTTAACGGGCCTCCCATTGGCGAGGGTCATTAACTCCGGCAAATCATATGCCGGGACCTTTGCTTCCGTGTAGTTAAAATTGGGGTTTTGTCCCACCGCGGACGCGGAAACGAAAAACAGAAGACCCAGGTTCCCAATCCATTTAATTCCCATGTTCAGTGACTCCAGCGAGAGGTTTTTTCAACTAATATTCCATTGCTAAACGCTTTTGTTTAACATCCGCACAGTAATTCTAACACTTTGACCGTTATACGGGCCAATGCCAGACGACGAATTCCAAACCGACATCACGGCACAGCTTTGCGATGCGCTACGCGCGTCCGAACCTCCCGATATGATAATTGAACGTCTCGTTCGATTTGATCCGGATCAATTTGATTTTCTACTTCACACTGAAGACCCGATGGCTGAACTTGTCAGACTGTTGAGGGATTTTTCACCCCAAATTCCTGACGCTGTTTTGGAGGATTTTAGCGACCTCACGACCGGCCAGGAGCCGTCGCCTGTCGCTCGTCACGTTGTTGTACACTCGATCGAGCCGTCAAACCAAGATCCCCATAACATAACTCGCTTCCTGGCCGATGGCGGCGTCGGCCGCGTTTGGATAGCAGACGACAAACATCTGGGAAGGGAGGTAGTACTAAAACAACTCCTACCAACGACTTCGGATAATAACGCCTCCAGAACAAGATTTGTTAATGAGGCGCGAATTACGGGGCAACTACAGCATCCGAATATTGTCCCCGTGTATTCGATGGATCATGATCTCGATGATCTACCCTACTATACGATGAGATACATCCGCGGCGAAACCTACTCGGACCACATACGTAAACTTCACCAAAACTCTCCTTTGAATTTTCGTTCTCCTGAGTTTTTGCAGGCGCTGGAGATTTTTATTTCAATTTGTAACGCCGTTGCCTATGCTCACAGTCGCCACATCGTTCATTGCGATTTAAAACCGGAAAATGTCGGAATTGGTCAGTTCGGGGAAGTAACCGTACTTGACTGGGGGCTGGCCTCTGAATTTAATTCCACAGAGAGTTCCGATTGTTCCAACGGCGATATTATTTCTGGTACCCCAAATTATTTGTCACCCGAACAGGCCGCCGGGCAAAGCCATTGCCTTCGCCCTCCTTCAGATATCTATAGCCTTGGCGCAATATTATTCGAAGTATTATTTAACCGGCCACCACGGCACGTAACAACGCCATCGCCCACACTGCAACAGTTACTAAATTCGGTTGTCACCGGTGATATCCCGAATGCGGTGCAGCTTGCGCCCCGTGCCGCAGGATCATTACCCTTTATTGTTAATAAATGCCTTGCGACCAACCCCTTAGATCGTTATCAATCCGTCGATGACATCATTACGGATCTCCATCATTGGCGGGACGACCATCCGGTAACGGTTGCACCCAACCCCGTGACGAGCCGGATAAGTCGTTTTTTGCGGCGTAACCAGCGAGTCGTAGCCACCGCAATCTCATTCCTGCTTGTTGCATTAACCGTTTCGATGGGATTTTATATTGCTGTTACCAATTCCAGGAAATTCCTCGCGAGTGCACGGAAAAAGGAATATCGCCAACAAACCACCATCTCTCAACAGCAAACCGAATTGGTGTCCGCCACCGCCGCTGCCGTTGACGCTCGCAACGCCGCCGAGCACGGGCGTCTGCGGGCCCTTAAAGAATACGAGTTATCACTCGATGCCAAGCGAGACCACGAGCGACAACGAGCCACACTTGATAAGGCAACGCGCGAAGCGGACGATCAATCACAGTTAGCGCACGAGGCGCAATTTGAGGCGGAACAACAAACACGCCGCGCCGTAGACAACCGGAAGCGATTGGAGCAAATCCGGGAGAGAACGGTCGCCCTTTCTGCCCAGCGCCAGCGTGCCACCGAAAACGGATATGTACGTTCATCTCTGACGCTCGCCGCCAACGGGGAGTTTCAACGATCGCTCGTCTGGGCCGCGCGGGCACGCAACCAAGCCATTTCCAATAATCGCGACGAATCCGTTGTCCTCGAACACGAATTACGGCTGTTAAGCATTTTTAACCATCTTCCCGTGCTTGAGGCATTCCGATATTTTAATCAACCAGGAATGCGTACGGTGCTCTCACATTCATCAAAACTGCTGATCGCCTACACGACAAATCCCACCGATCAAATGAGCACCATCCATTATCTCGATCCAATCAGCTTTAAAGAGCTTCGTAAATCCCTCAGGATTCCTCTTATTGACTTGCACCTCAGATTTACACCCAACGACGAGTATCTATGTATTGCAGGCACCCAACCGGATCATTCCGGGTCCAATCTCATTGTCGTGGTAAACATTAAATCAGGCGTTCAAAGCAAGATCCCGACTTCAAATTCACTATCTTTTTCCGCGATGTCCACCACCGACCAACTGGTCGTGGCGGCCACCGAATTGGGCCACCTCGCGACCTATTCCATCGCCGATGGCATTTTAATCAACTCGATCCAGGCACATCGCTCGCGCATAACCGATATTGACGTATCCGAAAATGGATCGATGATTGCCACTGCCAGTTCGGACAATACGGCCAGGATATGGGAAACACAAACGCTGGCGCCCTTAACGACTGTCTTGGAACACAAACGCCCTGTCGTTGACGTCCATTTTTCCACCCAACGCAACGACCTCCGAACCACTACGGCCAATGGTTTTTCACTGAATTGGAATAGCGCTGCATTTCTTACCAGACCAAGTCTCACGGCCGGACCAAGGCCGGATTATTCCGCATCGATCACTTCAATTTCTCTCCATCCTCATGGTCTTTTGACCGCCATGGGAACTTCCACCGGAAAGGTGCATATATTCAATGCCCCGGGCAGTGAATTTATAGCCCCGTTCCATTTTCAATCGGGGATAAGTAATCTCCAATTTTCCCGAGACGGGCGACTATTGGCCATCGGGACGGAAAACGGAAATCTTAGCATTTACGATTTCACCCACCGGCGATCCCTATACCGAGCCATCCAACACGGAACTACTATTTCCGACATTCGTTTTTCACCGGATTCGCAATATATCTCGACAACCAACATAAACGGGGAACTCCGATCATGGAATATTGCGAATCGTCACCTCGCCCCTCATAAAATACGATTTGGTATAGAGCCATCCCTCACTCGCATCACCTCCTCTGGCACCGGCGTTTTGACCGTGTTTGACAAGACTGAACTACATCGACTTAATTTCGATGCGAATACGCTTATCCCCCATGCGACGAGAACGTTTGCACAACCAATAACAGGCATCTACCTCTCGCCCCATACCAAACATGCCGCGATTGTGATGGGAACGAACGCCCAGATCGTAGATACAGTTCACCTTTCACCCGTTGGGTCACCAATCGAACATGCCGGCCCAATCCACCATGTCACTTTTGACCGCAAGGGAACGTATGCAGTAAGCAGTGCAGATCGCACTATTTCCATGGGTAACGTCCACCGTCCACCAACACGCGTTCGATTGACCAGCATGAAGCGGGCCGCGACCAAACTGTTCTTCTCCGACCAACCCGACTCCCTAATTGCAATCTGTGATTCCACAGCCACCCATCCGACCGCCGAAATATTATTACTGTCCTACACGGACGACCAAGTACTTAAATCCACCCCAATCGGACCAGCCATTCAAAGCACCGGCAGAGCACGTGCCAATTTGAGTGCACCAATTTTTGCACTCACTACCACCGGGACCATACATGCTTTTCATCCCACCACGATTGAACACCAAACGATGGATTTGCCGCGTGTCACGCCCCGCCTCATTCAATCTGCCGAGCATTCCACCCTGATATTGTTTAAAGATGACACCATGGGCGTTATCGGATCGGATGGAGGGGCAGCTTTATTATCATCCGATTCTCACACAAAGATGATGGCGCATGAAGCCGAGAGGGGATGGGTCGCCAAAGCCACCGCCGATCGATTCACCGTGCAATCTGTCGCGACCGGACAGGTCCTTATACCACCCATTATGGTTCCGCATGCGATACAATCGATCCACTTTGCTAGCGATTCCAGGCAATCCCATATCGTAGTGACTACCCTGAAGGAGTTATTCCATTTCCCAATTTCGCTGAACTCTGATGAGGCAGGGCGTATCGTTACGGACGACCAGATACACTTGGTGGCGGCAGTCGAATTGGACGAAGTCGGTCACGAGACACGGTTATCCGGTCATGCGTTAACTCAACTGTCCAGCCGTGATTCATCTTCCCGTTACGATCAACAACAAAGGAACGACTGGCTTCTGGAATATTCCACAAAACTAACTCCAGAAACTTGGAACGCAAGGCTCCAGCTTCTTCGCCGCCAGTACGCCAGTCTGATGATCGATTCTCCCCGTGCGTATCAGCAACAAATTACAGATGAACTCTCCTACGCGCTACTCGCTTCTCAGCGATTCGTCGCTGCTTACGATCTTTTGCTTTCGGATGACGTTGTGAAACCAACGCCGAAAATGATCTATCAGGCAACGGTACTGGCAGCATGGCTGCAGGATCCGCCTCGATATCAACGGGGGCTCGCGCTACTGATACAAACCGCCGATCCGCGAATACCCCAGAATTTTGTCTACCTCGTCACGGCATTATCATTAATGGATCACTCCCAGGACACAAGTTCCATCGAAAAAGCGATTGACCGTTTGCCTGACCGGTTAAAATCGAACCCCCTGGTTCAAAGGGCTCAGGTCGGGTTTGCGATATCCCAAGCTGATCCACTTCGCGTCCGTACGCTGTTGCAACAGGTCCCGCCTAAGGGCGTTCCTTTTCCTGTCCGAATCTATTATCGAATCGCCAACGAATGGATTACTCCCATCGAGGCCCGGCCCTCCCGATTCTCGTATGATCAAATTCTCTCTCAAATTCAAGTTCTACCGGCCCTGACAGATGGGAACCCCGGTTCTCAATGGTCAGAACGATGCCTGTTGGATTTAATACTGCGTTCCATCTCGCCCCAAGGTGACACTCATCTCCAATAACAAACTACGTCAGGATGTGAGCCAGCTGTTACGCGACGCCCTCCAGCAGGAATTGCCCAAAGGTGCAATCCTCAAAGACTTGCTCAATATACTCCCCGACATATCCGTCGATCTCCAGGCCACCATCGACGTGGATGCCACGTTGCACAGGATACTGTCGGACCTATCCCAGCGGAAACTGGTCAATCACGAACTCGTCACCGAACTACATCAGCAACATCAACTTGATGGCAGGTCCGCGGGCTACGAAACGGGCGAATGGTCTCTACCGAACTCCTCAGTCTCGTCGAGGCCCGAACCCCGCTACGAACCATCACCGCCCATTCAGGTTCAGCCTTCCTCTGACAACGAACCTCCCAGCCTTAAGCAAATAATCAACAACGCAGACGACGGAAATATCTGGATCGCTCAAGACCCAGTTCTAAACCGACAAATCGCGTTGAAGGAGTTTTCGCCTTCCGATGAGCGGGAAATTCTGAAAAGAGAGCAGTTCCTGCGTGAAGCTCAGATCACCGGCCAACTCGAGCACCCGAACATCATACCCGTGTACGGTGTATCGTGGAATGAGAACAACCAACCCTACTATACGATGAAATATGTTGAGGGAGATACCCTTGCCGACATCATCAGCCGACATCATCAAACGACAAAACATCCGACTCTAAGCGGCTTACGACCCTTGCTCGACATATTCTGCAATGTTTGCCGCGCAATTCACTACGCTCATAGCCGGGGCGTATTGCACCGCGATATCAAACCCACCAATATCGCGATTGGTAATTATGGCGAGGTTATGGTTATAGATTGGGGTTTAGGCATGACCAGTGCGGCGGCGCCGACGTCCACACCATCTCGCACGCAGCCATCATCATACGACATAACAGATTATGAAAATACCTACCGGGGTTCATGTGAGGGCACCCCTAATTACATGTCGCCCGAACAAATCCAGCGATCGGCACTGACTCCCGCAACGGATATATATTCCCTGGGCGGCCTGTTATTTTCTATCCTCACCGGAAAACCCCCTCGGCACCAACGTTCCACAAATGTGCCCATCGAACAATTTCTCGCGTCCGTAACGAGCGGTGATATACCGTCTCCCCACGACTTCAATCCCTCCCTTCCACGTGCGCTGGCCTCCATTGTTAATCGAGCCATGGCGCTTCGTCCCAACGATCGCTATCCAACTGCGGACACCCTATTAATCGATATACAGAACGCTTTACGTGACGATCCCGTTACCGCTCACGTCGACAACTTTCGGGAACGCATGGCACGGTGGATCCGTAAACATCAATGGTTGGTAACTATCGCTGTGGGTGTCGCAATTCTGGGGCTGATATCTCTTACGCTCCAAACGATGGTTTTAGATACCGCCAACGATCAGGCGCAAACGGCCTTACGCAATTCCAGACTACTCACCACCAAATCACTTCGGCAACGTGATATGCTACAGAAGCGCAATCAGGATGCCGTGGCCGCGCAACGCGCTGCGACTTCCAGCGAGCAGGAGGCCGACCGACAGCGTAAAATCGGTAACGAAGAAACGCTCGCTGCCGCGCGGCTACGCGAACGTGCAGCCGGTCAAACCCAACGCGCGATCCAACTCGCTGACGCTGCAAAACGATCTGCCTCCACAGCGGCTACGGCAGCACAACGCGCCGAAGATTCCCTGGCCGATGCAATTGAACTGGAACAGCAGGCAGAGGACCTGGCAAAAGAGATTAACGCCGACTATTTGGTGCAACTTTCATCTACGGCAGAACACCTCATGCTGTCCGGACAACCTCAACACGCACTCTCGCCTCTACTGAAAGCCATTACGACCACGAACACCACGCGGGACCGAAATGCCCTATTAAGTGATCAGATCCGAATTGATTCCATATTGGCCCAGTCTCCCCGACTGTTGCATATTCGGGAACTGGACGCGTTTCAAGTCAACTCGCCCTCGCCTGATCAACACTCTAATCATGTGGATTTACTTTTCCCGTTTAGAAACAATCAAAATAACGAATCGCGCGTCCTTTGCCTCACGCCTGCAGTCGATGCGACTCAACCTGTTCCATCCGTTCATCGGCTCCCCGATGCACCCACCATGTTGCTCCCGTCTTCTAACGGACACCACTTCTACGGATTGGTCAAATCCGGCGGTTCGTTTACATTTATGAAATTTAGTCGAGATGAAACGGACGCAACCACTTCATTTCATGTTGGGACAATCGTAACAGCAGCCATAGCCGTACCCGCAACGGACATGTTGCTGTTAGGAAGCGATCAAGGCGAATCGTTTCTGTTCGATTCCAGCACGGGGGAGATGACAACCATCCTTCCTCCTTCCGGAACACCTATCCATGCTATCGCCATGAGTCCGAAAGGCGCGGTTTATGCATTCGCCAAGGGACTATCGGTTCACGTGGTTCATCTTACCGATGGTAAATACGAACCCATTGCCGAGCTCAAGCTTCCTGGCCGTGCCAGGGGTCTCCATTTTCGTGATGATCAATCACTTTTAGTCGTGGATCAATCAGGATACGTGAACGAATACACCTCATTTACCAGTCCCGAACGTCGAATCCGCTTTAGACCGCCTAATCCCGGCAGTACTCTTGACCGCTTTGCAATTCATTCCAACGGATCCATATTGTTGTACCATTCCACCAACCACCTAACCTACCTCACACCGCAACTCACCGAACGCACAATTGAATCCCCCCACACACTATCTCTTCGATCTTTGAAGTTTGATCCGTCCGGAAATTATGCTGTAACGACAACCGATCGCAAAACCACGACCGTTTGGAATCTTAAGACATTGTCTCCTAACCACGTTCCGCTCCAGTCGGACTCCGTCGTCATGGATATGCAGTTGAACTCCGCGTCCGATCAACTGACCACGTTGCACGCCGACGGGACTCTTCGTTATTGGACTCTTCCCCTGGGCGGTATAGGCGAGCCAATATATAGTGGCGCAGAGACTGTCCGAAAATGCATTCCCATTTCGCCAAAGGGACAGACTCTGATTCAAACCGCGGATTCGGTAATCCTCATTGATCGCCATCGCAACGAAATAGGAAAACACACTTTCCAATCGATGATACAAACGCTGACGCGAACGTCCAACCCAAATCAGTTCCTGGCACACACGAAAGACGGCCTCTTTCTGGTGATCCTGAAAAACGACCAACTCTCCACGACTCACTTGGCGACGTCAGCGAAATCGACGCACGCCTATTATCACTCATCTACGGGGAGTCTGATTTTAAGCGACTCACAAATTCGAATCATCCGTGACAATACTCAACACACTGTTGCGTTGCCCACGCCCAACAGTCACGTAACCGGTTTACATCCATTGAACGATCAACGTTCTATCCTGATCACATTCCGCGAGAATGAAGATAACCCTCACAGCAGCACCACATTGTTGGATCTTCAATCCAACACACTTAGCAATCCCTTGGTTTGGAATTCGCTATTTTCCCACGTGGTCGCCATACCGGGCACGAATGATTTCCTGATATCAGGAACCGATACCTCATCAAACCACGAATTATTTTATCGTTTCGCGGGGGACGGCAGGCATCTGCCCGTGTCCTTCATGACCGTCTCGAAACCGCCTGTCCATCTGGAAATCTCCGGAAACGGTCAAACAACCGCCTTTTCCCATGGCCATGCCACAATCAGCCTATTCGATCTGCTTTCGCCCGAACCCGATCCGGTCGTTGTGTCTGCCAAAACACCCGTAACCGGAATTGGACTAACATTTAACGGCGATCGTTTATTTGTCGCCAGTGATCTCGACATCACTATTTTTGATGTCCCATCCCGCCGTGCGCTCTCCCCGCCCGTCAGGCTATCCAACCCCCTGCAGCAATTTGTTGCAACGGATGACAATCGCATGTTATATCACTTCGGTGGTTCAGTCATGCAATTCTCGTTCCCACAAAAACAGCAATTGAATCAGGCTTCACTGATTCGTCGATATAAGTTGTTGTTGTCCGCACCATCCCCGAAAGACCCATATGCAATCACGCCAGTCCGTGCCATCGAACTGTTGAAAAACAACCCGTAATACGACAATGGTTGGACAGCCCACGTGTTATGTCTTTGATAGCCAACCTCGTCCTGCCTATTTCGGTTTCTTAATGTGTTTGATCATCACATTTCGAAACTGAATCTTCATTGGGGCACCCTGATGTACTTGTAAGGCGATAATTCCCTCGAAGTCACGGTTCTTTTCGTCGTCGTCGGTGATTACGACGGTGGTTTTTCCATTGATTTTATGAACCAATCGATTTCCAACTGCCTGGATTTCTATCCGCGTCCATTGCGTAAGATCCACCGAAACCACCTCTGTCGTGTTTCCGACGACTTCAATTTTCGCGTCCTTATTCACCCTCACCTTTTGACCCCGTTGGGCAACAATTCCGCGTCCCCCTTCGTCGTATAACATGCCGGTAAATTCCGGTTTCCCATGTATGTCCGCCTGATATCCACGAACACGGAATGCCGATGGTTCCCCAAATTGTGCACTACGGTACTGGACTCCCGAATTGTTATTGCCCTTGAGTCGAAACTCGGCTTTGAACTCGAAATCCGCAACCTTACCGTCCCAAACGAGAAACTCATTGTTTTTCAGCGGCGATTCTTTCGTCGTAACTCCAGTAATGGCACCATCTTCCACAGACCAAATTGACTTCGTGCCACTCCATCCAGCAAGGTCTTTTCCGTTAAAGATCCTGGTAAATTCATTTCCGTTTGACACACTGCCAACCAATGTGATCAACGCGACCACCGATATCTGCACGTTTTTTGGGGACCAGAATTTCATAATATTTTTCCGTAAGCCAGATGTACCTTGGATTATTTCACACTAAAAACTAATTGTAACCTATCTATTTCGGATTGAAAGATACAATGGAGTATTGGTGCGAACGCAACACCACAGCGAATGCTCGATTCGCATTCGCAGGATTCGTTTTAACTAAGCCGGGCATTGATCCAATTACAATACATCTTCCGGATGAAACGACAGACGATCGAAGGACTTCGTTATGAACCCCGTTGAATCTAAGCAGGATTTTTTAAGCGCCTACCCCGCAACCGCCGATCTGAAAACACGCGCGCGAAAACGCATACCCCGGTTTGCATTTGAATACCTCACCGGCGGTTGTAACGAAGATTATAACCTGGATAAAAATAAACTAGAGATCCAACAAGTGGAACTCAACCCCCGGTATCTGACGACCACGCCCCAGTCCGATATTGCAACCCCGCTGTTTGGTCAGAATTATTCGGCGCCATTCGGAATAGCTCCCATCGGTCTACAGGGTCTCATATGGCCCAATTCCACCGCCATCCTGGCCAAAGCAGCCACACGACACAATATCCCGTTTATTTTGAGTACCGTCACCACCGATTCCATCGAAGCCATCGGCGACATCACCGATGGTAAGGCATGGTTTCAGCTCTACCACCCGGCCAAAGATGAGGTGCGGGACGATTTGCTTGACCGAGCGAGATCCGCAGAATACCCGGTTTTGGTGGCGCTGGCAGACGTACCGAGTTTCGGATACCGACCCCGTGACATCCGCAATGGACTCGCCATGCCCCCAAAAATGAATCTCGCAAACATACTTCAAATTCTGGGCAAACCCACATGGGCCCTGAAAACGCTTCGACACGGATCCCCCGCATTTAAAACTCTCCAGCCCTATATGCCCAACAATCTCAACCTGAAAGCGCTGGGAAAATTCATGGATCAGACGTTCGAGGGAAGGCTGGATGAGACAAAATTAAAAATATTGCGGGATAAGTGGAAAGGTAAACTCGTCGTTAAGGGGATTGTAAATTCGGAAGATTGTGAAAAGGCGATCCAAATTGGTGTGGATGGAATCATCGTGTCCAATCACGGCGGCCGCCAACTCGATGCGGGTCAATCCACAATTACTCCCATGGCAAAATTATCCAAAGTCTACGGTGACCGGATTGTGGTAATGATGGATAGTGGTATTCGATCGGGACCCGACATCGCCCGTACGCTCGCCAAAGGTGCTGCCTTTACCTTTATGGGACGTCCCTTTATGTACGGCGTGGGCGCTCTGGGCAATAAAGGCGGAAATCATATTATCGCCATGATGAAACTTCAGTTGATTCAGGTACTGCAACAACTAAGTTGCAAGTCGATTGCCGATTTACCGAACCATCTCATTCCCTAATGCGCCGTCATTTCAGATCGGAATGAAATGCAATCACGCCCTCATGCGTCCTAAAATACAACATTCCGTTTGAATACGCAGGCGTAGCCGTGCATGCTAAATTGAGCTCGGATTTACCAAGCACGCTAAATTCTTTCTTTGTACTGACGGCTGTAACCCTGCCGTTTCGATCCACCCCGTAGATAACAGATCCGACACAAATGGGTGAGGCAAAGAATTCACCACCAATGCGGTGAGCCCAAAGCTCCCTGCCATCCTCCAAATCAACACACGCCAAAATTCCTTTGTCCGTCCATAGGTACAACCGATCACCGATTACCAAAGGCGTTGGGACGTGTGGGACATTTCGAACAATGCGAAATACCTCTGCCGCTTCCGATGATTTATCGATCGAAACCGGATTTAACGACACCAATGTCTTCATGCCTGAAGTAAAACCGCTCGCCGCAATCACATGGTTTTTGGCCACCACGGGAGACCCAATCGCGCGTTGCTGATGATCGCCGAATACCCTGTTTTGCCACAGGACCTTTCCCGTTTCCATTTCAACGCCCACGACTCCTTCGTACGCGTGGCTAAAAATGATTTGCGTCGTGCCATCGGTTTGCTGAAACACGACCGGCGTCGCAAATCCGGTTCGTTGTGCTTTTCGTTCGGTTTTCCACCGAACCTGTCCCGTCTTGGCATTGATTGCTAATAGGTAACTCGCATGTTTTTCATTATCGTGAGTCAGGAATACCGTTCCCCCATGGACGACAGGCGATGTACCCGACCCCGGGCCCGCAGCGAAATCTCCCAGAGAATGACTCCATGCCGGTGTGCCATCATGTTTAATTGCCTCAACCGAAGAACCGGCTTCGCTCTGCCAAAGTACATACACACGCTCATCATCCAGGCAAGGGGTCGCGCTCGCATACCCGTTTCTCTTATGAGACTTATACGTGGCAAACGGATATTCCCGTGTCCAATGGAGCTTTCCCGTAGTGGCATTCAAAGCGATAAGATATCGTTTTCCCTTTTCAGGTTCGGCTGCACATAGGTAAAGGTTCCCCCCTCCTATTACAGGAGATGAATTTCCCGTGCCCGGGGTTTTGGTTTGCCACGCCGCTTGTTCCACGCTGAACACAACGGGGAAGGAAACCCCTTCCACGATCCCTCCACCGTTTTCGCCACGAAAACGATTCCACGGTTCGGCATCCACCTGAAGGGGCAGCACGATGAAAAACAAAAACAGGCATATATTAATTGTGGGAAATTTCACTTCGCAGGATCTTTCGTCTGTAAATTTCTTTTCCAACGATATTCTGTATTGAATAGGTCACGGTTGGATCTTTTCGTTTTGTGTCGAAATCAACAATACCAAACGATTGTTTACTGTTGTAGGAAAACTCGGCCTCCCTCATCTCCGGGTGAACATGCTGATTTGTTAATCTCGAGCTATTAAACTCATACAACGGATAAAGACCCTCACTCTTAATCTTCCACAGATCGCTTCGATGCCGATCCGCCGACATTAGCAAAACCCCGTTGTTACGACTATTGCGGACGATATCAAAAATCTCGCCTCGTTCCTCTTTAAACCCGTTCCACGTGTCCTTACTGTTACCCTTTGCACCAAACACCCACGGGACTGGGGATACAAGCACCGTGAAAACCCCTTTTGAGTTTTTGATTGTTTGTTTCAGCCATTCCTTTTGTATTGGACCGAGCATCGTAGGTGCGGAATCGTTCTCTGGATTATGTGTCCGATACGTACGCCCATCCGTCATAATAAAGTGGACGTCGCCGACGTAATAGTCGTACCAGCAACCTGGCTGCATGATTCCTCCACCGTAACCCGGGTTCACCGTGTTGTTCTTAAAAACACGCCAAACCGGTACCTTCCACGGCGGAGACTCAACGAACGGGCCACCCTGACAATCGTTGGTGCCAAAGTCATGATCATCCCAAATAGTGTAAACGGGTACCTGCGCCGTAAGGGTTCGGTATTCCGGGCGCGACTGCCGTCGGTAGTAACAGTAATGCTGCATCTCCGGCATTTCCGGTGCATCGCTATATACATTGTCACCCAAAAGCATCAAAACGTCCGGTCCCGCATCCGCAATCGTATTCCACATAACTTCGTTTTGCGGAACATACCCCGCTCCACCTCCAAAGGCCACGCGAAATTCCGTAGGCATACCCGATGCTGTCAGAGTCCGAAGTTTAAATGTTTCAGGAACCTCAACACCATCTATCACCACTGAATAAGCATAATTCGAATTGGGTGTGAGGCCCTCCACACGGATGACGCATGTGAAGTCCGTATCCAGAGAAGACCGTGCCGACGCTTTGGCTGCGAGAGAAATACCATCAGGATCGACGACTCGGATTTGCACCTCGCTGGCACTGGCCGTACGGACCCAAATGGAGATGCCCTTCCCCGTATTATTGCCCAACACCGGCCCATGAATAAGCCGCGCGCCCCCAGTCGGAAATAACGACTGGAATTTCGCCAGTTTGCGTAAATCCTCGAGACCTGTCTTTGTGCCCCCGATAAAACGAGACTCGGGAATGCCAAGGTCCCTTGCCCTTTTTACCGCCGCGATGGCTTTGTCATCTTGGCCATCCGAAGCCAATGCGACCGCTAGCATGTATTGCGACTCACCATCTTTCGGGACAACCCGAAGAATCTCCTCTAGCAAGCCAATCGCCTTTTTCGCGTTCCCTTCGACGATAATTTTCAGAATCTCCTGGTGAACCCGTTTGTATTGTTTGAATTTCCGTTGCACCACCTTGGCAGCGTCATCGGTTTCCTGTTGCCGTGTTTTCGCGCCTATTCCATCTGCGTGCAAAAAGACCAAAAAGGCCAAGGCCGCCGTAAGCATCGTGCCATGGACCGATCGCGTGAGGTGGTTTGTCGAATGCACTATTAATAACTCCCCGAGGGTTGAACGGTCGCATTGGTTTTCAAATCGCGGTTCATTAAATTCAATTTATCGATCAGGTCGTCGGCAAGGTCGGGGTGTTTGCCAATAACATTCGTTGATTCAGACTTATCATTTTCCAAATTAAACAGAGAGTTCATTTTAACACCCTTTTGCGCTAGCATTAGTTTCCAGTTACCCTGGCGCAAAGTCGTTCCATTCCAAACGACCGTTCGGTCCGACACTGCGGGTTCCCCTTCCCAAATCTCCCTCATGGAAGTCCCGTCCATCGCACAACCAGGGACAAGTGATAAACCTGTACAATCCAGCAGCGTAGGCATCAGATCCATCGACATCATCAGGGCGTCGGAACGACTCCCTTTACTGATCCGGCCCGGCCACTGAACGACGCATGGCACGCGGTGCCCTCCCTCGAAGTTCGTGCCCTTGTGGCCCCTAAGAACGCCATTGCTTCCCAAAGAGGTGGCGCCGTTATCAGAACAAAATATCACAATCGTATTTCGGTACGTCCCGGTTGTTTTAAGGGCCGAGAGAATATCTCCAACACCTTTATCCATTTCCTCTACCATTTCCCGGTACGCCTCTTTTTTATCCAATCGTGACCCGTGATTATTGAATTCACCGCCGACAGTACGATCCGCTTTATCACCCGGACCCTGATACGGATAGTGAGGTGCTTCGTGGGGAACGTAGAGAAAAAACGGGTGTTCCTGATTGTCCTTGATAAATTCAACCGCATGTTGCGTAATCAGATGCGTGGAGTACCCGGATTCTCTTGACAACTCCTGATTATGCCACCAGTCAAACGTGCCGGCCTGATCCACGTGGGAAATAAAATCGATATTACCGCTGACATAGCCAACAAATTGCTTAAATCCATGGTGGGTCGGATTATACTTTTTGAAATATCCTAAATGCCACTTCCCAAAGATCCCCGTTTGATAACCCCGTGTAGTTAACACCTCGGCTATCGTGTTTTCGACGGGCTGAAGCCCCCATGAATGGGCCGGGTTGTTTTTGGCAGCCGCCACCACCGACGGAATGCCCGCACGCTGTTGGTAACGCCCCGTCATCAGCGCCGCACGCGTCGGACTGCAAACGTTGCCATTAGAGTGATAATCCGTCATTAACATGCCGCGTGCTGCAATCGAGTCAATTGCCGGGGTTTGAATCCATCCGTCGTAACAACTCAAATCACCATATCCCAGATCATCTGCCATAATCAGGACAACGTTCGGATATTCGGCGCCCTGAACGGGTGCAACCCACAGAAATTGAAACACCAATAACGCCCACCACCGGTCTATCATGGATTTCTCTCCCTAAAATCCGGATTGGCAACCGTCGGGATGAATCCACCTGTATCTTTCACCCAACCAACAAGGTCCTCACTCATTTGTCGGGCAATTTCTGGGCGTTTGGCAAATAGGTCCTCGCGCTCCGACAAGTCATTCCTAAGATTATATAACTCCTGCCGTCCATCTTCATAAAAATGAATCATCTTCCAGTCACCCCTGCGGACAGCGCTAGCGGGAGTTGTCCTGAACGGGACTCCTTTGCCCGCTCCGCCCGACTTTTCGAGGTAAGCCGGGAAATGCCAGTAAATTGATCTCTCTGGCCACTCAACATTCGGATTGGAAAACAGCGGCACGATTGATTTTCCGTCCATTACCTGCCCCCCCTTTGGTTTCAGTCCGGCTATCTCCAATAGCGTCGGCATAAAATCGACTCCGATGACAGGCGTTGCGCAGCGCGAACCCGCCGTGGTGATCCCCGGCCAACTGACAATCATTGGCACACGGATACCGCCCTCATATAACATTCCCTTACTACCTCGGAGCGGGCGATTATTGGTTGCCCCCGAATGCCCCCCGTTGTCCGATATAAAAATAATCACCGTATCATCATAAACCCGTTGTTGACGCAGCGTTTGAATCACACGCCCAAGGGATTCGTCCATACTCTGAATCATGGCCGCGTACTTCGCATTTGCATGACCCCTGTCCGGTTTTTTGCCCGTGTAACGTGAAACATATTCCTGTTTGGCTTGCAGAGGCGTGTGAACGGAGTAATGCGCCAAATAGAGGAAAAACGGTTTGTTTCCACTCGATTCAATAAATTTAACTGCTTCCTCGCTGATACGATCGGTCAGATACACCCCTGATTTGGACTCTTTGCAATTGGGAAAACTAAATGGACTATGGTAACCACCGCCGGATGGACTACCCCACTCCCGACCGGCGATATTAACATCCATTCCCTGAGTTCTCGGGTCAGCCCCTAAATGCCATTTCCCAAAGTGACCAGTCCGATATCCCGCTCGTTTGAGCTGTTCGGGTATGGTGACAATCGAGTCGGCCAGCACGGTCTCGTTCACAACCGGAATCAAACGTCGATCCGCACTGCGACCGCGTTGGGCGGAACCCACGGTATAGACACCGTGCCGAGGCGTATACATACCTGACATCAGGCATGCCCGGCTTGGCGCACAATTTGGTGCACACGCATATGCGTTGTCGAACACCATGCCCGCTCTGGATAATGCATCTACGTTGGGCGACTCGTAGAAAAGACTCCCTTGGTAACTGAGATCGCTCCATCCCAGGTCATCAACGTTAAACAGAACAATATTGGGCCGCCGCCCGAAGACGTCTTGGCATGAATGGAAGAACAAACACGCACATAGCACAAGAAAAAGAATCCGCCGCTGGGTCGTCATTTAACGTCTCCAATCGCTAGTTCGATGCGGTGGACCTCGCCATCCAGGGAATACGGCTGTTCATAATTTCCAACGGCACCTCCCTGATCCTGTCCCACTTGCAGTCCATCGATCGGCATCTCAATCATCGCTCCTCCGGTCTTTCCCATAAGCAATACATCATCACCACGGGTCACCCGCAGGATCCCGTCACGTTTATATGTTACGACGATGGCCTTGGTGTCGGTATCCCATGGCTGTTCGGAGTGAATGACCGTCAATTCTCCATTAATTCGAGTCGCAAATTTTAGTAATCCGCCTTGCAGGTATAGGCTCCAACCATGATTGGTCCCCCCCTGCGCAATCACCACCCCCTCCGTACTTTCTTTTGAGAGCTCGATCTTCATCGTAATACTTTGCTTTATCGTGACCGGGGCGTCCGCCTTCGACAAGTTAGATGTCCCGTCCAGATCAAATATTTTCTTCAGGTTGAGTGAGGTGCGAGGTCGATTTCTCGGATTTAACGGCAATACATTCGCCCGTTTCGCATACTCCATCCACTTGGCTTTCAACTGTTCTGTTTTTTCGGGCATGCTTTCCGACAATTCATGCATTTCGGAGCGATCGTTTTTCAGATTGTACAACTCCCACTTACCATTTTCGCCCTTAGCGACAAGCTTCCAGTCACCCATTCGCACGGCCCGATTTCCCTCGTGCTCCCAGAAAAGTGCCTCGCGCTGAATAATCTGACCCGAGAAGGCTGGAACGAGACTTCGCCCTTCCAGTGGGGTAATATCACGATCATCAATTCTTACGGGGTATTCGGCCCGGGATAAATCAACACAGGTTGCCATCAGATCGACAAGGTGTCCGGGCTGAGATTCCAACTTGCCCTTCCGCTTAATTCCGTCGGGCCAATGCGCAATCAGGGGCGTAGAAATGCCTCCCTCGTGAACCCAGTGTTTGTACTCGCGAAAAGGCGTATTGGAAACATTGGCCCATCCTCGTCCGTACGCCGCGTAGGTGCCATCGGGACCCGCCATCACGCCGGGACCCATCACAATCGGGAACCCATCGCGTGTTTGGGCGGGAATCATCTGTGTTTGGAGGTCAGTCGGTTTCATCAGGGGCAGTGTGGCCATCGGCGGTTTTTCCGTAAGCCCTCCGCGTGGTCTGCGTCCGAGGCCTTCCGCACAGCCACCATTATCCTGCAGATAAAGCACCAACGTATTGTCCAGCTGTTCTGTATCCGCCAGCGCCTTCATGATGCTCCCTATGCCCTGATCCATGCTATCAACCATAGCGGCATACACTTCCATGTTTCGAGCATCCCATTCCTTGTTCTCAACCGCTGCCCATCGATCCGATCCTGGCGACAACTCCCATCGCGCATCCAGCAATCCCATTTTTTGCATTCGCCGATATCGCGTTTCCCGTATGGACTCAAACCCGGAATCATAACGACCCTTATATTTTTCGATGTCATCGGGTAACGCATGCATGGGCCAATGGGCAGCCGTGTAGGCGACGTACATAAAGAACGGTTTATCGGGCGATTCAACCTCATGCTCTTTTACGAATCGAACCGCATGGTCAGAAATAGCGTGCGTATAGTAATAGGTCTCGGGTTGATATTCCGGATCCGCATAACACGAGATGGGCTTGTTTTGCCGGACTAGTGACCATGGATCCCAGAAGCTGCCGGCACCCGAAATGGTACCATAGAATTTTTCAAAACCTCGCTGCAGGGGCCAGTTAAACTGGGGTGCGTCAAACCGGTCGTGTTTTGTGACATGCCACTTTCCGGCCATGTAGGTTCGGTAGCCGGCCGTGCCAAGCACTTCGGCAATGGTGCGACTCGTATTGTTGAGATCGCCACGATAGCCGTCAAAACCATTATCCGCCGTCATCCATCCGACTCCCGCCTGATGCGGATAAAGTCCGGTCAGTAGCGATGCACGGGTCGGGCAACATCTTGCGGTATTATAAAAGCTAGTAAACCGCAAGCCTCGCTTAGCTAACCGATCCAAATGGGGTGTACCAATTTCACCACCGTAACAGCCAATATCCGAATAGCCCATATCATCACCCATAATGATAATAATATTGGGACGTTCCGCGGCCGAAGCAACAAACGATCCAGCCAAAATGATTAATGCAATAACAACGATTCTATTAAATCGAGTTTCACGCATGGTCGACCTCTCCTATAAACATCCGTCGAAAGACTAACTGTTTGCATCCAAACCACAGTCTACCACATCACGCTTTGAAGCCCATCCCTGCGGAAACGCTGCATCCAATCCCTCGACGACCCGATACACTTGAGTGTCGCTAACCGTCTGACGCACACCACCTGTGGGCCACGGTCATTCGCCTAAACCTTATACGAATCAATCATGCGCCGTACAATCCGCCGCTGCCCCGAGTTGTTTGATCCAGTCACGAATCACCTTCACGGCGTTTTCATCCACCAAATGGCTTCCAATTACCGGCATTTGGTTGTTCCCGCGTATCAGCATTCGCTGCAACAAAACAGAATCATCCGGGATTCCCGGCCGAATTAACAAACCACGTTCATTCCCCAGTTTTCCATGTAATGGTGCCACATTGACGATTTTCATTTCCTCCAGCGGCCGAAAATACTCGAAATGCATCTGTGAATTTCCACCCCCGGCACCTATATGGCAATTAGCACAATTCGCATAGAGATACGATCGCGCCCGAGCTTCCAATGACCGGGATTCATCATCTAAACCGGCAAGTCGAATGGTTGAGGCTGGTCCAAAAGCAAAATGCCCGTCGGACGCGGATTGCCTCTGCCCACTTTCAGATCGATTTATACTATTTTGCGAGGGGACGTCGTCCAATGACGAGCCCCGCAATGTCAATGCGTCTCTCAACGATGAGTTTCGATGTGCGGCCGTATTTATAATCAGACGGCCGGTTCGTTCCAGGTAGGTTAATTGATTCTCAATGTGGCCTTCATAATTCATCTCCCGATTGAGTTGCGCTGTTTGCAACCCCAAAACATATTTAGCGGCACGACTGTGACACACCATGCATTCGCTGCGGCTTGGAAAATGCCATTTTAGATTCTGCGACGGTCCCTCATTGTGGGTTTTGAACACCGCATCCTGGCCCTCCGCGGGAACCAAATAGGCGTCCGTCTGTCGTTGATTCCATCGATAGGAGTAGCCAACCCATTCATTATCTTGTTTGGTTAATAGACGCGTCTCAATATATTGAGGCCTGGCGAGGCTGTCGTCGTCCAAATCCAGGCCAAACGATTTAATGAGAACCGTTCCTTCTTCAAATTCCCATGCGCCCTGATGCGTCGCAGTAATTTTTGAACTATCCGACGTTAGCGCAATGAATCGATTCTTCAACACACCATCCGACCACAACGGTGAATTGACATCGTAGGGGATCACCCCCTCTTGCATGGCATGTTTCTGCACATCAACGAACAACCCCGTTTCACTCAACTTACGCGGAAAATCGCGAACCTGCACCTTCTGGGTATTGGGAATGAGTTCGAATATCTCGGTGTCGGACTTGTAATCCAGGATAAGTATGTTGCCTTCCGGTCCGACGGCAAAGGCAACGATCGCAAGCTGAGTATCAGCAATCTCCTCGTGCCGCAACAACCGTTTTCCATTATGTTTAGCCGCCCAGATCTTGCCTGTGGAATGGTCTCCGTACAGATACGATCCGTTCAGGTCCGGATAACGGGAACCGTGATAGACAATTCCACCCGTTAAACTGCGCGCTTCCGAGTGTGGGTGATCAAAAATTGGTTTCGACAGCGGATCCGGACCAAGCATGCGCGTCAGGTAAAATGCGTGTCCACCTTCGTAGACACTCCATCCGTAATTCGCACCGCGTTCTAACAGATATATTTGTTCCCACTGATCCTGACCGTTATTTCCAATCCAAATATTACCCGTGTTTGGATCCGTGGTCATTCGCCAGGGATTCCGCAGCCCGTAAGCGAACGTTTCCTTTCGAACGCCTTCTCGATCCCTAA